>JADZEO010000073.1 GCA_020850475.1 Bdellovibrionales bacterium
CTAACAGAGAGGGGGAGAATTGGAGGTCGACTGGTTAATTTGATTTGGGTTTTGGTACCAAAATTGAATCGTTAGGCCGGGTTAGCCCCCGACTGGTGCGTCTGTTAAACCCGAAATGAGGAACCCGCTCATGACGACTCTTACTCCCGTACTGCTTGGTTTTGCTTTGCTCGCTTCTACGGCTGTTGCCCAAACCGTGGGTATCGTCGATATCACAAGTGACACCCAAATATGGAATGACATCGATCAAAGCACCACGCGCATTGTGGGCCCGAAGGTTCACTATGGTAACGGTGTGGTTGTGCCTCTGCAGGTTCGCAAGTGTTCGCTGTTTGGCTTGCACAATCCTCCGCCTGAACTCAGCGCACTGTTCGACGTCATCGAAGCCGACCCAACTCCTGGACAGCAGCGCATGTTACAAGATCTGAGCATTTGGCAGTGCACGGCGGGATTGTGTGCAGAGCAAAAAATCCTGGTCTTTAAAGAACTCTTTTGCGCAAAGAACAAAGTCGTTCAAGTCATTCCTCGAATGGCGGAACTCAAAGTCATGGATCCGGCCCTTAAGGACGAATCCATCGGAAAACTCAATTACTTGAAAAACCTCCAAGTTAAAATTGGTCCTTTGAATTTTTATTTGGCCAAAACTATTGAAGAGCCGGGGCCTCAGGTTGAGCGCATCTGTAAGCTTTTTGGCTATAAGCCGGTTTCCTTCAACCAGAAAATCGTGATCGCCGTAAGATCCAAATTTAGGCCCGGAGTGAGGCCCGAGGATGCGGCTTACGATCAACCCATCGAGTTCGTCCCGTTTTCTACGGACATCCACCAACGCTCAGTGGTCGTTGGTGATAACGGTGAATTTACCGCTCTTGCCAGTGGTACTTCTGGGCGAGTCGTTTCTGGCGTTTATTGTGGAGACCGACTTCCCTAAAATAATCGATGACAAGCGCTACACCCTGTTTTAGCCTGCGGTGCAGCTCCTAAAAAGTAGCAGGCACCTTTTGGAGGACGAGCATGACGAACAAACTTAAACACCTCGTAGTCGCAGGCCTGATCCTGGCGTTGTGGAGCTGTAGCGAAGACACCAAGCCTAACAGTACGGACACGACCAAATTCACGAGTATTTACACTAATATTATTCGCTTTCATAATTGTCATTCGTGCCACGCACCAGGCGGCCAAGTTTTTGACAACCCTACAGACCCTGTCGAACTTAACTTTTCCACCGAAGACTTGGCATATAGCACCCTGACTTCAAAAAACGTTGCGGGACCTACAAGTAAGGGCACCTGTACTGGAATCAAGATTGTCAACACCACTCCCCAAACCAGTTTCTTGGCGGGGGTTTTGTTTAGCGAATATAACACTGCAAATTTTGCGGGCGTTACCGGTTGCACTCCCTATAGTGTTCACCTGAGCGACCAAAATCTATCAAGTAGTGAAAAAAGCGCCATCGTGACTTGGATCAACAACGGCGCTCCTCGCAATTAATTAGTTCATCGCCGATAATCTGACTTCAAAGTTGGCAGCCGATCATCCTGCAAAGTTAGGAGGCGGGCTAATTTAATTTTTGCCACCGACTCAATTTTAACGGCCGGTGGCGGCGCGGATCGCCTGAAGGCGCTTCACGTGGTGACCGACCATGCCGCTCGGGTCCTCGAGCTGGGCGAGCTTGCTGAGCAACTTATCGGTGGTCTTGCTCACCGTCTTGTGGGACTTGCCTGAGTAATCTGCCAGACGCGCCAAGCCCCAAAAAGTGACGAGCGAGTCAATCAACTGCGAATTAAAACCATAATCGACGGATTGCGCGAGCTCCTCAATCATGGAGCCTGCGCCGTCGAGATAGTTCTGGGCGGCTGTTTTGCGCCCACCGCTCAACTCGAGATCAGCCAGTTGCAGTTCGGTCTTGAGGCGAAACACCAGCCAGTTTTCGGTGGTCATGGCCACCGCGGTCAGTTTACTCCCGACCGACTCCAGGTGCCCCGCAACTTCCTTGAGAGCCTTTGCGCGATCGGCCCCAGTGAGGAGCTGCGCCTTCAGTCCCCCCGCCAAAATCTTTAAGCGCAGAGGTTCGAGGGCAATCCGCTGTTGTCCCGAGGCCGGCACCGGGGCCAGCTTGTCGGCTTCGGCCAAAACCTGTGTCAAGGTCTGCAGAACTTTACTGCGCTCGGCACTCGCCGACTTCGATTTTTTATTTTGCCACGTCTTCCACTGCGCATAAGCCAAACCCAACTGGGCCCGGACGCGATTCCAAGCGGTTAAATTGGGGCGCGCCACAAATTGGCTGAGGTATTTTTCGGCGGCGACATAGTCCCCGCCCTCGAGATTATAAAATCCCAACTGTTGCTCCACCGCGGGTTGAAGATCCGCACCCGCAATTTTACCTAACTTCGCCATTTGCTCAGCGGCGGCCCGGCCGTCGGCCAACTGAAAGTGCGCGCGCGCCAAGTACCACCGATGATGGACTTCTTCGAGCGGTTCAACAAAGCCATAAGGTTCGCGCAGTTCGAAAAATCGTCGCGCCATTCCCCAGTTGCCCACCTGAGAGTGAAGGGCCGCCAGATTAGAAAGGGCGGAGGCGACGATCCGATGATTTTCGCGGCCCAAGTCATAGGCGAGCATCAAATGTTTGTGAGCGGCCGCCAACATTTCAGGGGAAAAATGCAAGCCTTCTCGGCCCAACTCGACTTGGCGCAAATAAAGATAACCTAGGAGCAATTGATACATTGGCGACTGATAGGCCGAATCAATTTTGTGCAGGCTTTTGAGCGCCTCGTCGGCGGTCTTCGCAGTCAATTCACCTTGGCTTAACGCGAGCAACACTTCCACGTAGCCCAGGTTGTCGGCCACAAATTCGCGCTTACGCAAACTCTCGTAAACTTTGTTGACCTCGGCACTTTGCCCGTCCATTTGCATGGCGCGGATGTAGCCATAGTGAGACTCTAGATCATCAGTCAAACTCAAAGAGCCGTAAAAGTTATTTGAAGCATATCGATATTTCTTTTCGCCCCAGTTGAAATAAGCCCGAGCCAATACCTTGTCGACATAAATTTGGCGGGCGTAAGCAAACTCGGTGTCGGACTTTTCGGTGTACTTAAGCCAGGTGGTGGCCACATAGGTGAGATACTGAACCTCATCGTGGGCGAGGAAATTATCAAAGGCCCGCACCGACAGCGTCCGGCGCAAAAAATAATTGGCCCGCGTTTCGCTCATAAGTTTGTCGAGCTCCCGATAGGCTTGCGCCTTGCCAGCGTCCTTTTTTTCGGCGATCAACTGTAGCGCCACTAACTCCGACTTTAAGAGCGGCACGAGCACTTTGTCGGAAGTCACCCGAGTCAGCAGTTGGTTGACTAAGGCCACTCGCTCTTTGGCCGACAAACGCTCTTGAGCCGTGAGGAGCAATTGGTAAGCGTAAAAGAGTTTTCCCTCGTCGCTCAACCGGCTTGCCACCAAAATCGGCGAATAGAGAGAAGCCAGGCGCTCGCCCGTCACCCCTCGTCCCGTGAGGCGCTCAATCGCTGCAAAGAGCAAGTAGTCGTCAAACTCCCGCAGCTCCGTCGCCCGAACCGACCCGAGAGTCTTGATCGCGGGCGCGGGTTGATCAATCAAAGTGAAGAGAAACGCTGAGACGAGCCTCGCGGTCGCGCCGGGCTGACTCTTCACCATGGCCTGCCATTTTTGCACTTTGGTGCGAAATTCAACCGTCACTTGGTTGGTCAGTTGTAGCCGCTTCTCGGCCAAGGCCTGCAAAAAAATGTCGAGCTGACGCAAACGCGGTTGCGCGTCTTTGGCGGCGCCCTCCAGCAACTGGCTCAAGTAGTAGCGCCCGGCGACGGCATCCTGACGCAAAATAAAGTTGCTCAGCATCCGACGAAGATACTCGTTACGCTCTTTGATGACTCCCAATTTATATTGGTGGTTGACGAGCAAAATCCGTTGCGCGTAGTTGCGCGAGGTTTGATGGGCATTGGCCAAGCGGGAGGCGTCCCAGTCGGCAGGCACCACTCCCGTCGCAGGCACTCGATAGACATCGAGCGATCCTTCGAAATCGCAAGTCATGTAAAGATGCTCGCGCCGAACCCGTGGGAAACTGCAATTTTCATTCGACGAGGTCAACTGTTGCGGGATCAGCTTTTGTTTGCCTTGGACCTCACTTACCTTGATACGAAAAATCACGCTGTTGTCGCTGGCGTCCAATTTTTGGTCCAAGTTGGAGTCACTAAAGTAGTGACTAAAGTAGAGCCACTCGCCGTCGGGAGAAAATTCCGGAAACCCCGAGACCCCGGGCAGGTCGAGGCGTACGATCTGCGGTGTGCCGGTTGGAGCGCGCAAGACGAGTCTCACCCCTTCTTGGTCTTGTTTAACAAAGGCCACCCGCCCGCTCGAGGCGTGCACGGTGGGCTGCCAAAGTTCACCTTGCTCGAGAACTTCCTGCTGCCGCGTTTGGCGGTTCACCACCACCAACTGAGCCTTTTCGGAATTATCTCGACGCACTAAGAGCAGCCGGTCTCGTCCCCACCAACTGGGCGACTCGACCGCTCCGCCAATCTTGTAACAATTCACTTCACCCGGCGAGCCGACTGGCATTTCACACAAATCCCCTTGCGCGTTGGTTTTATAATAAACAAACGCCAAGGTTTTGCCGTCGGGACTGATCACGGCACTGCGGGAGTCCGCAGAATCGTCGAGCAGTTTCTGTTCACTCACCTCGTTGAGATTTTGAAAATAAAGTTGCGTCGACAGATTCGCCCGCCGAGTAAAGGTCATGAGTCGTTCGTTGCTGTCGACGTCGACCTGAAAATTGTCGTCCGGGCCCACCGTTAGCTTGGTGGGAGCCACCAGCTGCGGCAACTCTTTGAGGCGCCGTTGAACAATCGTGTCTTGGGAGGCCGCTTCCTTGCCCTGAACTCCGACGGCCGCGCCCAGTAAGGAACCCATCACCAGAATTCGCAGTAACGATTTCATTTTCCGGTTTGCTCCGCGTTGAGGACACTTTCATTTTCATCCTTGCCCGGCTGCTTGCGGGATTTGGCATAAAAGGTCGTCCCGGGTTTTTGTCCCACCTTTTGCAAACGTTTTTCCACTTCCGGCCAGTCGCCCGAAGCATCGGCCTCCATGACAGTTTGTCGATCGATGTTGTAAATGACGGGCGCACAGGAACCGGCCAAGAGACAAATCAAACCAATCATTACTGTTCTCATTTGAGTGGCACCTCCGCCATAAGTTTTGTTACTTGAGACGACACGTCGCTGAGTGTACTGCCGATCGGCACGGCCTTGACTTGCGGCAAGCGGCCGACGTTGGTATCAACTCGCACGTCAAGATAACTGTGACTAAAATCAAGTCCGACATAAGTTGGATATGCATAACCAAGGACCGACCGAACTTTGTTCATTTTGTCATCCTTGTACTCGGGATCCATAAGGTTTAACAGTGCCAACAGCTGATTGGCCGAGATCTCCAAGATATCGGTGCGCCCAACGACCGACGATTTCGTTAAATCAACTGTAAAGTTGGTGCGCCCGTGAAGGGGCGGCCCGGGCTTGAGGTTGTGCAAATACTTTTGCGGCAGGAGCTTAAGAAAGTCCACTTGCGAAAAGCGCATCAAAAACCCCACCTGCAGATTTCGCGGTTGCAAATCCACGTAGGACTCACCCGCAAAGCGGGCCCCACCGGCATGAAAGTCAAACTGATGAAGGGTCAGCAGATTTTGCTGGAGACTAACAAAACCCGTAAAGGGACCATAGACCCGCTTTTCAAAGTGAATGGTATCGATTTTAAGTGGTCGCGATCCGGCGAGCAGCGGCCGAAAACTATTAAAGTCCACCCGCTCAAAGCCGTTGCGCCGTAAGAGCCGACTGAACATGAATTTATCGCCCGACATCTTGAACTCCTCAGCCAGCGGAATGATGCCGTTGATGCCGCGAAGTTCGTAATTTGCCCCTTTGAGTTTAAACCCCTTGAATTCCAAGTGGCCATCGATTGCCGTCGCCCCCTTGAGATTGATGGCGAGAGCAAAGGGAAAGTGGAGCCGTCCCTCGACTCCAAGATCGGGAACGAGCTTTTTGAGTCGCGGCCCCTGGCTGTTGATTGCCACTTGGCCCTTGAGTTGCCCCGCTTCACGGGCCAAGTGATAGCGACCGTTCACATCGAGATGGAGTTCGCCACCTAAGGCATCGGCCTCAAGTTTGCTGATCTGCAATTCTTGCGTCGGCAGCAACTCACCGACAAAATTCAAATTCATTTCTTCATCGGGAGTTTCGCTTACGACTTTGACGTCTACCTGGGTTGAGGAGCCAGCGATGACTTTGCCGGAGATTTGCAGTCCCTGCTCGAGACTTACCAGGCCTGGCTTGAGCGCCTTCCACAAGGCCCCCTGCGGAGTGGCCTTAAGCTTAAAGTCGGCGGCGGTGGTTTGGTCTTGCAACTGTGTCTGGGCCTCAAAAACCATCCAGGTGGCTTGGTCAATTTTGATCTCGCCTTCGACTGAAGGCCGAGCGCCTTCGCTGACATCGGCGATCAGTTCCAGGGCAGGTTTGAACTTAACCCCCTGCAACTGAATTTCATCGGAGTCGAGCTTGAGGTGCGGTTTTAGGTCCGCCATCTTCATTTCAAGTTCAAAGTGGAGCGAGCCAAGCTTCACGGCGGCCGGCTGAAACGGCGGCGGAACCCGTACCAGGCCCGTGGCCGTGACGAGTGAATCCACCAAAGAATAGTTGGCTTTAGTTTGCAGTAACTCTTCGCCGTCGAGACGAGCCGAAGTTTCCAGACGAAAAACTTTGAGCGGAAATTCCACATCCCAGTGAAGTTCGCCATCGGCACGGGCCGTGGTTTTTTCGTCAAGCTTGAGGCCCTCGGCTTGCCACAAGTGACTCAGGCGCTGGGTTTCGCCCTGACTTCCCGTCAGCGTAAGCCGACGCAAAGGCGCCTTCGCTCCTTGGAATTCTACCAACCCAGAGAGGTCGTAGTGTCTAATCAAGATTTGCGGAAGTCCCTGTTGGACTTTCGCATCGATCTCCAGTCCTTGAGTCAACTCCAGCGCCAGGTTTTGCCCGTCAGTGTTTTGCGCAGCCGGCTGTTGTTGAACGGCCGCCTTGAGGCGAAACTGATTTTTTAGCAACATGAGCCCGGGGGCGACTCTTCCCGACAATTGGTCATTGAGTTCGTGAAGACTCACGCGGGTTTCGCCCTCAGGCGCCTTCAGGTTCAGCTCACCTGAGATCTCCTCGAGCGCCAAATTGACGATTTCGATTTCCAACGGCAAGTTTTCCAACGTGGCCCAAGGCCCCTCGCCCGAGGTCTCTTCCTCTTCTTCCTCGGTCGCCGCTGGTTGGCTCACGAACTCGCCCTCGAGGCGAACTCCCTTAACCCGGAACTGCTCCACTCTGAGGTGACGCCGGAGCCACGCCATGTTCCACACGGCTTTGAACTCTTGGATCGTCACCACTAAGGGAGACGCCGAACCTGGGGTGGTTAACTCCACTCGCAAGTTGTTAAAATTAAATCCCGAGAAAAGGGAAACTCTCCCCGACTCGGCGTCGATCGTCACTCCCGTCGAAGGACTCATCCCATTGGCGGTCTTGATCAGCCAGCGCACCCCTTCGGGTTTTTCGAGAAAGTGATATCCCCAGTAAGCCAAGGCGAACCCACCACCGAAAACCAAAATTGCCGCTGCGGCCCCAATGAGGGCGACCTTTCTCATCTCGAAGATTATAAGGTGTGGTTGAGCAATGGGGCAGTGGATTTCGCCCGGGCCTTACCAATCTTGACGCGACCAACTTGCGCTGACTAAGACCGCCCTTGGTCGAGGAGCTCAACAAACTCTCGCATGGTCGTGACCGAAACATCAGGGCTCGACGCCACTGAGGCCATTGCTCCGGCAATCCAAAATGACGGACGCGGTTTGAGCTGGCGTCCTGCGGTCGCAAGGTAAGACTCAAATTGATCCAAATTAGAAACAATCGGTGCCGTCCCAATTACCACAATCGAGGGACGCAAAGCTCGACAAATGTCGGCCAGCGCCTCAGCTGGAAGATTCGGTCCAAAATAGGCGGTGGGGTAGCCCCGCGCTTGGCTCAACTTCGAAGCCATTAAAATTCCCAACTCATGCAGATCGCCCTCGGGCGTACAAAATCCCATGAGCGAAAGTCCGGAAGTGACCTCGGTCGCGCGAATGCGCACGATCTGGTCGCGCACCAGGGCGGTGACGGCATGCTCTTGCGCGACACTGAGTTGGTTTCTCTGCACCAGGTGCCCCACTTCGCGCATGAGCGGCGTAACGAGATCAACTAAAAATTCTTCCACCCCTCGCCGCACGCGGTGATGATGAAGTTCATCACTCAACTCTTGCAGACGATACGCCGTCAACAGCGACAGGAGTTGATCTCGGTGGGCTTCCAGCGAAGGGCGATAACTCGGCAACACCTGAATGATTTGTTCATCCGTCATTTGACTGGCGCGCCGAATGGGGTGCCCTAAGGCCACCAACTCCTTGAGAGTCTTGAGGCGCTCCACCTCAGCTAAGGTGAAAATTCGCTCTCGGCCGTCGCGCGCGGGGCGAATCGCGCCGTAGCGCTTTTCCCAAGCCCTAATGGTAAAGGCCGTAAGTCCAGTGATCTGAGAAACCTGATTAATATCCAGCAGCATAGAGCTCAATTATATCGAGTTTTCGCTATTTTACAATACCCCCCATCACTTTTTGTCTAGTCGAATACACTTTTTATTAGACAAAATACCTTAGGGGTGGTAGTCTTATTAGTAACTTAGGAGAAACTCAAATGAAACAACTTGCTAGCCTCTTCGTAACCCTGCTCGCCTCAACCGCTTGTGCTCACGCCACCTCGGTACGTAATGCTCCCCCCGCTCCCCTGGAAACCGTGTCGTTTGTCGATCTGCAAAGATATATAGGTAAGTGGTACGAGATCGCGAGCCTGCCCGCGCCCTTTCAAGACCACTGTGTCGGCTCGACCGCCGAGTATTCCCTCCGCCAAGACGGTAAGATCAATGTGACCAACCGATGTTTCAACAAAAGCTTCGACGGGGACATCGACGAGGTCTCGGGAAAAGCTTGGATCGTCGACACCACCACCAACGCCAAGTTGAAGGTTCAATTTTTTTGGCCCTTCAGCGGTAACTACTGGGTCATTGATTTAGATCCCGAGTACGGCTGGGCGGTGGTCAGCGAACCGTCGCGCAAGTATTTGTGGATTCTCAATCGCCAACCCCGCATGGCCCAAGATGTTTACGATGGAATCATCAGTCGCCTTAACAATCAGGGTTTTGATCTGAGCGAACTCAAACTGACCCCACAACAGGAGTAGTGAAGTGAAGCCGCAAGTGACAATTGGTGCCGGAGCCTTGGTCATCGAGCAGGAGCAAGTCTTGTTGGTTCAACCCAACTACGGGCCCGCTCGTGGCCAGTGGCTCCTCCCCGGCGGATACGTCGAAGTCGGGGAAACTCCCAGCGAAGGAGCGCTTCGCGAGTTGTGGGAAGAGACCGGACAAGTCGGCCGGGTCGAACGCCCGCTTTGCCTTCGCTTCCGTCGCAATCCGGCCGACATTTATTGGGTTTTCGTCGTGAATCGACTTCTGCAAACTCCCCTTCGAGTCCTGGACACGGAACTTCTGGATGCTCGCTTTTGGCCCCTGGCCGAGGCTTTGGAGTCAGACCAGGTGCGCCCGATGACCCGCTATATTCTTGAGCTTGCAACTTCTCCGCAGCGGGCGCAACTCCCCCCGCTCCCTCAGGAGTTTCGCAATTCTCATGAGATTTTTTGCTTCGGTAACCACCCAGCCGCGACGGATTGGACTCGCGAAGCAGCCAAGGCGGTGAGCTAAGATGAATTTACTAGTTGTTGCGACTTTAACGTTGGGATTCTTCTTCACCACCTGGGCCTCGGCTGACTCTTATGTGGTTGGCCACGCCTACACCAGTAAAACCAAGCGCCAACTCGCTTACCGCGAGTATCACGACATTACTCAAAGCCAGGGGCGCATCCAACGAGCAAAGACAACTTACAAAAATCCCGACGGTACGACCATCGCCGAGTTAAGCTGTGATTATTCGAAACAACTTTTTTTGCCCGACTTTGAGTTTACCGATCACCGCAGTGGCTATTGGGAAAAAGTCGTCGTCGGAACCAACGAAATCAAAGTCGAACTGCGCGAGAATCGCAACGCCAAAATCCAAGCGACGACCTTTAAACCCCGTGATAACTGGAGCGCCAGCCAAGGGCTCAATCAATTCATAACCAGCCATCTGCAACGCGCGGTAAAGGGTGAGGATGTGGTCACGACCTTCTTGCTGCCAGCCCATCTGACAACTGTGAAAATGCTGGTCACGGGCTCGACTCCCGACGGCCAACTGGCCCAACTCGAAATCAAAGTGAAAAATCCGATCTTGCGCTTGTTTGCGCCGCGAATTGAGCTGGTTTATGAACTGCAAACTCAACGGCTGCTCACCTACTTCGGAAACTCCAACATCTTTACCGCCTCCGGCGACAAGCAGACCGTCTTCATCGATTACGACTATCCAGTGATGACCGCCGCAACCACCCCAGCGCCCTCAAGAGGAGGACCATGAAAATTGCCTCGGCAAGTCGTCCCCTCAGGGCCACACCAAAGGAGTCGTCATGATCCGCACTTATTTGCTCCTTGTTCCACTCTTAGTGAGTTTGCACTTTTCAATCCCACTTGCGTTTGGAGAAGACATGAGCCAAATGGACCGAATCAAAAAAGCTTTCAACGAAGTACGAGCCGACAACCTTCATATTTTGGACGGCTTCTACGCCCCCGACACCCAGTTTGTCGATCCCCTGGGAGTTCACCAAGGACTCGACGCGGTTAAGAAGTACTACGCCAATCTCTATACCAACGTAACGGAGATCCACTTTGACTTTCTAGACACCTATAGCGACGGCAACCGCCACGTCTTAGTGTGGAAGATGTTTTTGCGGGCCAAGGGCCTCAACAATGGCGAGGTCATGACCCTCGATGGCACTTCCATTATCCGTTTTGATGAGCGCAACTTGGTGGTCTACCATCGCGACTACTTTGACATGGGCGAATTTATCTACGAGAAAGTTCCCGTCCTCAGATGGATCATTGGCAAAGTGAAGCAGCGCTTAAAGCCCTAACCTCACTTGCAAACGATATAGCTGTAGTATTTCTCTTCGCCAGCTTCAACCGCTGGAAGCTCGCGCATCACCCCAGGAACCTTGGACGCATCAACGTGGGTGGCGGCCTTGCGGACGATAAATCGGTATTCAAAGCCTTGAATCTTCCCCTGGAAGAAGTAAATCACCACGGCCGCATCCCGCATTCCCGAGCTATTCTCCAAGTGCGGCAACTTAAAGGTCACAAAGTAGTCGGCATTTGAAAATAATTTGGCGCGCGGAATCGAACCACCGAATTTTTTTGCTTCATCCTCAGAGTACTCAGCTTTGATTGGTCCGTAGCTCAGGCGCACCGGGCGCATGGGCTCAGCCCGCTTGTCCTGATACTCGAAAAACCCGGTTTCGCGCTCTTCAGTGGCATTGGACAAAATTCCGCGGGAGACCATCGATGGCAACGCCGCCAGCCGCACATTGTGCATACTCTGCCTGCGCACTTCGTAAAGAGCGAACATCCACTCTGAAATACCGGGGTCGGTTTTATAAGTCGTAAGCCCGCAGCGCGGAGATTCAAAGCGAGGATCCGCAGGTTCCGCCACATTTAACACCTTGCCGTCTAAGGTAAAGGCCGACCCAAAAAACTCAAGCTTATCGCCCGGGAAAAAGAATTCTTCAGGCGAGGGGCCAGGACCTTCGGCCGCGACTGCGGTTCCGAAGATCAACCATGAGCTCAATAATAGACCCACAAGGGCAGCGCTATTTTTTGGCATGTTCTCGCTCCTGAGGATAAATCGCCCGCTCATAAGAAATTGTCAGCTCACGGTCAAGATTGTCATCTGGCCACTCGACTTCGCGACCAATATTGATCGACTTGGTCTTAGGATCATAGGTCCAACCCTTAGTGGGATGATTGGGGATCACAATGTTACCATAGCGAACAACCATGCGCTCAGGATCTGGCGCCTTATCCAAAGTGATTCGGCTACCCACTTTATCTACAATGTCTTCAGCGATCCCGGCCAGCTCGAGTCCAAAATCCGGTGAGCAAAGGTTAAACGAACTTCGTCGCTGCCCGTTACCAAAGGCCATTGTTAAGAACTGCTCAATGCGCACGGGCTTTTCATTCTCTCCACCGTCACGTGAGCACTTCATGGTGTCATCCGAAGGCACAATCGCCCCGTACAGCAAAACCCTGTCAGGATCGCCGCCCTTAAGATTAACTAATTCCGCATACAAACCCGCTGGATCGACGTCACTTTGATCTTCAGCATCGGTCACTATCACCACGGCCAAATAAGACCCACGACGAGAAAACTTCAACAGGTCATTCTTAACAATGGGCAAAATCTGGGGAAGGGCTTTTTCCGTCGCATCCCCACTTGTTCCCACAATCATGCTCTCGGCCAAAACCTCAAGACCGTTGGGCGTGCGGGTCGTGACGAAGGAGTTCGTCGGTCCGAGAAATTTCCCTCGATGCTGTTCCGACGTCGTCGTCACCCCAATACGATAATCCAGGATCACATTCTGTTTAAGGGCCAACACAAACTGAGAAGCATTCTTTTTTAAATTTTCTTGATGGGTGCTCATACTACCCGAGTCATCAATCACAAAAAGGATTTCGACCATGGGCTTGCGGATTTCCATGCCGTTCGGCTTGGCCTGTACGACCTTCTCTAACGACTGATCCGGTAAGGGCCGCAACATCGGCGTTGGTTCATTGTCACTGCAACCCACCACCGCCGCGACAGCCAACAGGCTCACCCATCTCAGAGTTTGATTGAGGGAGAAATTAATTGGCTTTTTCATCTTTTTCTCCTCTGAGGCTTGCGCATTTCAACTTCATGTCCACCCGATAATTTGCCAGCTCATCAAACCAAAGTTCCTTTTCGGATTTACTTTTGAACACTAGGGCGTCTTTGGCAGAACTGCCCGTCTGACCTTTGCGAGTTCCCATGCTCTTGGGGCTCTCACCTTTGGCTAAGCGCTTGGCAGCACTGTCAACCCGTTGGATAATTTCAACTTCCAACACCTGCATCTTGGTTAATACATCGTTGAGCTCCTGGAGCTCGCGTTTAGCCAGGAACTTAATCCGTTGACCAATTTCCGTGGTCCGTACTGCCTGTCGCGCGGCGATCACCTCAGATAACCACTGATCTTGAGGTTGATTGAAGAGCTTCTTACCGCTCCCGGCTTCCGCCACTAAGTCGGCATGTGAACGTGACAACTGACGGATGGTCTCATCGCGCAAAGTTTTGCGTGGCAAGTGCCCGACGACTCGGCTGATACGCTCAATCCGCAACGCTGATTGATTGAAAACATCCATAACGGGTCCGAGATCAATCGCCCCGTTTTCAGCCTTCATCAGCTGTTGCGCGCGCCCTTTGAACTTCTCTTTAAAAATCATCAGGGCTTTGACGGCTTCGGCATAGTCACAAACGTAGAGTTGGGCCAAGCCGCGCAAATAGTAAACCTCAGGGCCGACCAGAAAACCAAAGTCAGTTGCCATGAAGGTATTGGTTTGGGCGATCACGTTCTCAGATTGCCCGCTCCGCAAGTAAATCCATCCCAATTCTTCTTGCGCCTCAAACCAGTAATAAGAGTTATTGGGAACTTTTTGATAATACTGGGCCGCGACGTCGAGAAATCCCTTTTTATAGAGCAATCGGGCGGCGGTGAGATTCATCAAATCTTTTGAAACGGGATTGTCGCGATACTGCATCAAAGAACTGAGCAACTTAGCTGACTCTGGCACATCGCCTTTGAGAGCCAAAGCATTGGCCAGCTGCCACTGCAACCAAGCGCGCTCCGCCGTATCAGGAACGGTCTCGGTGATCATTGCTTCAATTGCGGCAGTATCGGTTTTGGCCCGCAAATGTTGAGCCGTCGCCCGCACTTGAGCCGCTCCACCAAAGACCTTGGTCCACTCAGGATGCCATTGCACCTTGACCGACTTCCAAACCTTGGCTGAACCGGGTGCGAGTTTTTTCCACTCGGACATAATGGCGGGCGACAGTTCTCCGGGCTTTTCAACGCCGAACAGAGTTTCGATGCCGCTGATTTCAAAGCCATTGGCATACAACACCAAGCCCAACAAGGCTTGACCATTGGGAGACTTCGCAAACTCAGAACCGGAAATTGTTTTGTTCCACTCCCGCAATGCCTCAGGCCATTTGCTATTGGCAAAGGCCCCGGTAAAGGGAGCTGCAGTGGCAACGAGCCCGCGGCCCATCATCGCCTCAAGCATGCCCTGTCGACTCGCTTGCACGGCCGCCAGTTCCTGAGAGCTTGACTCGCCCAAGATCTTTCCTAAGTCTTCGGCCGCGCCGGCGGAAAACGAAGGCCCGAGTGACAGCATTAAGATTGTACAAACCGTGCGCCTTAACATGGCCATCACTCCTTAAAGCATATACCCCAACGACAAACCGAGAACCGTGAGATTCATGGTGTGAGTTCCGGTAAATCGTTCTGACTCATACGACTGACGACGCAATTCTAAACGCCCCGTCATGTGCTGCGAGAACCACACTCCCAAACCAGCTCCATAAGTGATGGTGTCGCGCTCTTTTGAAGCGAGCTCCATCACCCCGGCTCCGGCCGTGAGATACAAGTCGAACTGAGAAATTCCTAAATCATAGAGACTCATCTTACCGTAGATCGGGTACCAGTTGACCGTCGCTAGGTAGCCTTGACGAGGTTCATCGAGATCCGGCACCAGCGGCTCCGTCAATTTAGGCTGAAGCGCATTATTGATGAGCGCCTTGGCTTCTGAGGTGAGCGAGTTAAAGGCGTAATGATAATTGAGTCCCACCGACCAACGGTGATTAATGTGAAAGTGATAGGTCAGCCCCACGGTGTCGGTCGACAAGTAGGCATCACCACCCACAAAACTCGCAACTTGAGGAGAAAACTCATGACGAAAGCGCCGTCCGACCGTGCGCCCTTGAACCACCTTAATGTCAGATTCCGGGTGCAGCGCTTTGGCCTTTTCGTAAAGTTCCTTGTTACCACCCAAAGAGTCAAAGCCCTCCAGAAGGTCGCTTGCCTGCGCGGACCAGACACTAAAAATGAGAGTTGATAGAAGTAATAAGTGTTTCATAGTCATCTCCTATTGGCCGCCGCCAACATACACTGTATTGTCAGCTCTGGTCCTGGTCGCATCGTGTCCGCCGCCCACCAATTCACCGAGTTCATTCTCGATTGGCGGTTGCCCAATTTTTTGCACTAGCAGTCGCCGCTTGAAGGTGACATCCTTGGAGTACTCATCCTTGTCGACCGTAGTTTTGCTCACCACTTTAAATTCCAATTCGATAATCTTAGGCAAAGTAAATTGCGGGTTCGACTTCGGAGTCCAAGCGATCTGGCAGTTTTGCATCGTGCTCTCAGTCACGCTGCAGGTAACCAGAAGACCGGGATACTTTTTCCAGTCCGTCACCCACTCAACCGAAACCTGTCCCTCAAAGCGGGGATCAAAGACCCTAAAGGCAAAGTAGTTCTCGCGGTTTTCCGCAAAAATAACTGACTGTTCGGCCATCCAGCTCGTCATCGGATCAACCAAAGTCGTTCTCACTTGCACTACCTGTTTGGTCGACATGGAAGGGACCAAGTGACGATTGATCGCTTGAAGGCCAAAGTGGTAGGCGTCTTGATTTCGGGTGAGGCCAAATTCAGCAGCCAAATTGATTTTGACTTTAAAAATCCAAATGGTGGGATCTTTTTCGTCCCGGCGAGGACTGTCTTGAATCTCCACAAAGGAACTTAAGCTTGAAGAATTGTTGGTCTCCACCACCCGAAGAACCGGCGCTTTCCCGGTCAGCGGCTGGAGAGTCGAAACTGACTCAGGGTCTTTCACCCGAACCTCAAATTCAAAGCTTTCACCTTCACGCACACCCGCTGGCGGCATTTCGCCAACTTGAACGATCTCAGGGCCCACATCGGCGCGAAAAACCACCATCTCGATTTCCTGACGACGAGACAACATCGATTTGCCTCGCTTCGCTGCCAAAACGGCAGTAACCCGAGTCCGTCGCACCGACTGATCTCCCACCCAACCTTGGGGCGGAGTCCACTTTACGGTAAGCTCGTGCTTATCTGCCGAAGGTGTCACAACCACAGAGTCCAATCGGCGGTCGGCACCTTCGAGTTCCAGATAGTAATCGGCATCGGGCAATAGCACGCGGCTCCCGATCTTGATTTCCTTCTCTTCGCCTTCAACAAACTCGTAGAAATTATCGGCGTCGACTTGCAGAGAGTCTTCCGGAAGAACGTCCGCTGCTGGCGAATCAGTCTTTTTCTCCGGCGGAATTGCTCGCTTCACACTGTCGGGCTGACCACTGAGGGGATCTTGATCTTTAAATCCCGAGTTGCACCCAAACAGGAGTGCGGTCATCGCAACTAAAACCATAATTTGACGGCTCATAGCAGACTCCTTCATCTCCTTTAGCCCTGACCTTTCCGCTTCAACATATACGGATACGAAATCTTGACTTCCATTCCCCCTTTGGGAATCGGAAACTGCCAAGTCTTCAATCTCTGCAGAATGCAATTTTCAATAATCGTCGAGTTCAATGTCGTATTAGCAATGCCCGCTTGACTGACCAGTCCGTCAGATCCGATTGCAAAGCGCACCACCACCCGGCCGTTCAGTCCAGGATCGGCTTGCAAACCCTGCTCATAGCAAAAGAGCACTTGTCCCTTGTTGGCTTCCATCACGCGCGCAACTTCGTCGCGATCCAGACCGCCATCGATAATGGCTTCGGTGCCGAGCGGAATGGTGCTGTTGCCAGCCGAGCCAGTCATGGCCAGCTTGCCATAGCCCGCTTGACCGCCACCTTTTCCTTTGGTGCCGTAACCGCCACCACCGTTCATGTTGCCACCCTCACCCAGAGGGGCCGCAACCAGACCTTTGCCGTAGAGGCTCGTTTGAACACCACCGCTGCCGCCGGTGCCACCAAGACCAATTCCCGCCGTGGTTTGAGCGGCACCCAAGTTGAGGCCACCGCGCTGCTTACTTTTGTTGAGACTTCCTAAAACTCCCAAAGCACCCATACGGCTAACCGCATTGGGATTTTTCTTGGTCAAGGTATCGGTCGTGCGCAAGTCAAAGCTCTTAGCTTTAAAACGCACCGTCTCGGGCGGTTTGGGCGGAGCCCGTTTGACAACTTCAACAACGTGCTCTTTAAGTTCCTCTTCCAATTTAACTCGCGGAGCTGACACAAAATTGGCTCCAACGATAATCACGATCTGCAAAATTCCAACGATCGCCAAACACCAGTTCCAGGTTTCATTTGAATCGGGAAGCTCAGGCTCGTTGTGATCAAGAGTCTGTTCCTGAGCCGCGGCGCGAACGCGACTGCCGTTGCCAAATTCAAAGGCGCCGGTCTTTAAGATGTCGCTGCTAATGGGGCCAAGCACTTGATAGTCTTCGCCTTCGTCCCCATATTGGTCCGGTTGCGAAGTCACTTCGATTCGGCCGGAGTCGGTCAGGCGAACAACCGTCAATTGAACCGCTCCATCCCAAGGAATGGTGCGAGCCACTTCACCAAAATTATTCTCAATAACTAAAGGCTTACTCACAACCCATACTCCTAATTTTGCTCCATCGAGTCTTCGATGCGATCATCAAAGTCTCGACGAATCTTCAAAATCTTGCCAAAGACCTTTTCCTCTTCCACTGTCACCACGGACTCATTCGAGAAGTGATACCGTCCCTGAATTAACAGGTCTTCAAAACTCAAATCCGTTCCGGTGGATTTTTTGGGCTTTTCTTGGGCCCCCGCCACCGCGGTCAAAAGGACTACTAACGAGGCCAATAATAGCTTCATCATTTGCCACCCTGCCCGGCACTTGGCGCCGCAGAGCTTGATGCTCCCTTAGCCAAGCGTCCCTCAAGATAAGTCACCATCACGGCATTGCCGCTTTGCTTTTCAACTTCTAACAAGAGCTTTAACTTTTCTGAGTTCATCGGGTCTGCCCGCAAATCGTTGCGCGCCTTTACCACTGCCGAGTTTGCTACCCCGCTCTCATTCTGAGCTTGCAGCGAACCGATTTCAGATTGCCATTGAGCGCGCAAGGTATCCGGGGCCACTGCGGCGACGATCTCAACCTGCGAACGAAGGAGTGCGCGAACCGCACCGGACTCAGCTTTAACCATCGCTGGTACTTGCTGAGCAACGGCTCCGTTACTCCAAAACTCCTGAGCCTTGGCGCCGGCTTCTTGCGCCCGTTCCTGATGCGGAGCTGCCTGTTGACCGAGGAGCTCTAGGTACTGGCGTTGCTCGTCGTCACTGAGGCCCGCCGGCATCGGCAGTGCCAGAATGTTGTCGTAGAGACGCTTGGACTCCACCGCCAACACTTGCAGGGTTGCGGCCTGAGCTAACCAGTCTTTGGCTTCAAGGGCTTCGGCGGTGAGCTTTTCCCAGTCACCTAACATTTTAATGCGCGCTTTGAGCGTTTTGCCCATCGCTGCCTGGGATTTAACATCAATTTGATGACCTTGCAGTTCAGCCATCGATTTGCTGACTCGTCCTAATATATATTGGCGCTTGAGCACTTTGCCGCTGGGAGTTTCAGCAAGCTTGCCGTCTTTGGCGACTTTAGCGATCAGCTTGTCGCTCGGCTTGGCGGCAACCACTTCAAGATAAGTTCGCGCCAGGACTTCGGCGTCACGAGCAAGGACTTTTTCGAAGCGTCCCAAATCCTTCTCCGGCTCCGGAGAGGTCGTAACCAACCGGGAAGCGATGGCTGAATCACGACTCGGGTCCTGAGAAACCTTTAGATACTGTTGCAAATAAGGCCGAGAGTCCTTTTCTGCCAAATCCGCGAACATTGCTAAACGCAGTTGGCGGTCGGTTGGCGAGAGTCCGGCCATCTTCATTTTTTCGCTGAAACTCAAAGCTTGACCAAAATCCAATTTCAACTCAGAAACCCAAACTACTTTTCCAGCGGCGAATTCACGATCCTCGTCGGTGAGATCTTTAAGCGCCAAGATCGCCTTCGCACTCGACTCAACTTCATCCCACTTGTTCATCTTTTCAGCGAGCAGGGCACGGTTGCGATAAGTGCGCGCTTTGTCTGCATCGCTCGCCCCTTCCAAGTTAACTTTGGCCATCTTAGCCCAAGCAGCATCGAGTTGGGCCTGGTCGCCGCTGGACTGGGCCAAGCTCACGGCTTGGTTCAACTGAGCTGCGCGGGTAGCCTTGGCGAATTCCTGTGCTCCATCTTTGAACACGCTGGAAAACTCGGCGGCCCATTGCTCAATTCGGGCATCATCTTTGAGCAGCACCAAGGTATCGAGCGCCAGGTCAGCTGCTTGCCGTTTAATTTTCTGATTTTGCAATCCCGGCACCAATGCCAAGGCGCGCAGGGCTTCGGCCGCTTGCGGGTACTCGCCGCTTTCGTAAATCATGTAGGCGAGCTGATATTGAACCTGAAACTTGTGAACCTCGTCTTTCGACATCGCCAGAAACTGGGCGTAGGCTTTGCGCATCAGGCTCTTGTCTTTGCTCTGTTCGGCCGCCTCAATTTGGCTGAGGAGCGATACTTCCATTTTGTCGTGGGCTTCTTTGCGAGCCTTGGCGTCTTGAGCGGCCGCAGCTTCCGCACTGGCAAACAACTGACTGGCCCGGGCGAACAGCGTCTCAGCTTCGACAAATTGTTTTTGGCCTTTGGCGACTAAGCCAGCAAACAAGTGCATATCCGGATCGTTGGTAAAGATCTTAAGATAGGCTTGGTAGGTCGCCAAGAGCGCAGGATTGGACTTTTCTTTTTCGACTTTATTCCAGTTAACCAAAAAGTTTTTTAGTCGTGATTTGATTTCCGCGCAAACGGCATCGTCGGGTTTCTGGCAGTCCGGTGTGGCAGTCCAAGTTTGGAGTGCTTGGTGGTAGTCTTTGATCCCCTGTTCCGCCAACTGCGAGTTCATTTCCATTTGAGCCATCAGAGTCAGGCCAGTGAGGCGCTCTTTGGGGCTGGTGTCTTGACTCAACACAAATCGCCAGACTTCGATGGCCGGCGAAATTTTACCCATGCGCTCCAGCTCCTTAGCTAAGTAAGCCGTGTTCGAGCGAGCTGCTGACTTGGGACTTAACTCAAACAACAACTGGGCCTGAGCCAGCGTAATGGTCTGCCGACCGAAGAAGGTCGCCAAATCCCGCGAAACCTCCGCCTGAAACTCTTCATCAGGCTTCACCACTCCCGGAGCCATCCCGCGAGTGAGGAGCCGCGGAGATTTGAGAATTTCAATCATCGCGGCAGATGACTTTTGATCATCGCCGAGATTAAAAAAGCACCAGGCACGGCGATAGGCCGCGAGCCCGGCGCCGGTGGCCTTGTCAATTGGTATGACTTTTTCGTAATGGGGAATGGCATTGCGGAAGTCACCTTGGCGGAAATAGATCTCACCCATCGATAATTCCGCTTCGGCAATCGCCAGCGGATCTTGGCTGGATTTAATGATAACTGTGTAGGCCTCGATCGCCTTTTTCTTTTCTCCCACCAACTCATAAAGGTGACCGAGCTGAGTGGTGATGACTCCTTTGTCGACGTCACTGTTGACCTGAAGAATCTGTTCATAAAGAGCAATCGCTTGACGTCGGTCGGGAGTTCCAGCCTCGCACTGAGTGCAACCCTTTTCGAGTTCGGCCATAGAATCTAAGCGCGCCCGTTCAGCGTAAAGGTCCGCTAGCCGCAACATGATGTCTCGGCGCGAAGGATCATCCTTCGGAAGACGAGCTAGCACGTTCTGCATTTTGGTAATCAGCACGGATTCTGTGCTGGGCTCACCTGCAAGCAATGGCAAAGTCGATGCGAGGGCGACGACCACCATTCCTACTTTTAACTTTCCTGTCAATGAGCTCATTCTCTTCACCGTATTCCTGAACAGTTATCAGTTTTGCAAAACTGCAAAGTTAATTTCGCCAAATCCGGCATTGTTACCGGAAGTCACGATACGATTGATGTCTTCATAGGGTGTGGACTTGTCCGCCTGAATCGTGAGAGCGGCTTCGGCCTGAGGATCGGTATTGTGCTCTCCCCATTGCTTACGAATCTCAACCAACATTGCGACCAGGCTATTGGGATCGATTTCCTTTTCTTCGAGGGAAAGTTTATCTTTTTTAATTTTAATGATCGTGTGGCGCTCCAGAGCAAAGGTATTTTTGGCGGCCGGCAGTTCCGTCCCGGCATCAACATAAAGAACTTCGCCGGTGTTGGACATCGACACGAGTAGATAGGCCACCAGAATCGAGAAGGCGTCCACCAGAGAGGTCAACATAAGGGCCGCCGCGGTACTCATCCCACGCTTACCGCCCTTGGGATTTAACGTGGAGCAAGACTCCACTGAGCTCGCAAAACTGGTGTTTCCTAAAGTCGAACATGAAGACAACATGTCAATCTCCTCAAGCTTTAAAGTGGTGCAACACCCAAACTCGCAAAACCTTCGCCCTTAATAACGTCCATCAGGCGAATCACTTCGCCGTAGGCACTTTTACTCTCGGGCTTAATCAATGCCATGTTGATCTCAGGGAGTTCGGATTTCAGCTGACCGAGTGATTGTTTCAGCGATTCCAAATTGGGTTTTCCCTCTACACCTTTAATCACCATGCCAAAGGCCTTAACGAGTTTGGCCGGAGCATTTTCTAGCCGCAGCTCAATGGCCCCGTCGGGTTTGACGAGCGTCCATAGAGCTGGCTCTTTTTTAGTGTCTTCCGCCGCTTGTCCACCGACGGCCTGCTTAACCTGGAAGGACCCAATATTGATCCACACCACGGTCATTAACAAAAAGCAGATGCACACCGATTGCAGCGAAATCACCGACACCAGGTCGATTTCACTATCTAGATTTTTTACGTTTCCCCGACTCACGACTCAAAACTCCTGCCCGAACTTATTGGGCGTTTTGTTGGTTACGAGCCTGGTATTCTTTGATTTCTTGGCTTGCCCGACGAGCTTGGGCCACGGGGCTGTAGCTGTAGCACAACCAGTGGAAAGCCTTCATCGCACCTTGATTCATGTCTTCAATCAAGCCACCCACGCGATTCAAAATGGCAGCGTGAAAGAGCAGAGCCGGAATGGCCACAATCAATCCGTAGGCTGTGGTATTCATCGCTTCCGCGATACCGGTTGACAGCAAGGTCGCTTTTTCAGCTGGATTGGCGTAAGCCACAGCCGCAAACGACTTGATCATTCCCGTAATCGTGCCGAGCAGTCCGGTCAGAGTCGCGACGTTACCGATCACGGCCTGAAAGCCGGCGCGCTTTTCAAAGCGTCCAGTTTCTTTGTAGAGGACTTCGTCCATTTTGCCTTGGATTTCATTGCGACCACCAAGATTCATCGCAGCCTTAGCTCCAGCGGCAATAGCGCGAGAAACCGGATTCTCGACTTCGCCCTCTTTGGCTTTCTTGTAGACGGCTTCGATTTCGCCGCGGCGGATGACTTCTTCAAAAGAATCGGCGACGCTTTCTTGGTTGGGTTTGCGCTTCATGAACAACTCAATCCCACGCTCGATCATGAGTGCGATTGAGAAAACATGAAGACCCAAGATGGCCCACATGAAGATACCACCTTGAATAAAAAGCGACTTTAGTTCTGCGATAAACTCCATTGTACTTACCCTCACTCGTAAAGTTTGTTTCGACCCAAATGAGTCCACCGGTGGTTCAGTGCAAGATTGCGAAAAATTCCGCTTTGCACAAAAAACTGCCGGAAATGGCCTTTGGTATTCAGATGGTTTTATCAACGACCTGCATTAATTGACAAAGAATATGATTTTTTGACCAGCATAAGTGCTTGTTATGATTAATGTTTTTGAAAACTTTGCGGACAATCTTACAATCTCTGGTAAAAAGTTCGCGCTCACTCGGCCGGGTGCATCTGAATGAATTTCAGCACCTCTCACCAGCAAAAATCTTCATAAAGTGCCAGTTGTCACCGACCAAAGACCATGGGATTTTTATACGGCAGCGAATATTCGCTCGAACTTTTTAATCCGACCGGGGGACATCATGGGGCTCTTTCAACCAAAACACGACGCGATTTTACCAACCCTTTTGGCTCTGCTCGCAGTGCTCACGGTGAATGAATTCACCCTCGCTGCCTCGGCCGAATCCCCCACCAAAGCAGAAACCCGCTCCACGGTCGAGGCCCAGCGACCGCCCTCGGCTCCGCGCTGGGGCTTAAATGTATCCAGCGGTCGCTTTGATTTCGCCGGAACGGAAGCGGCTCGCGGCAACTCTTACAGCTTTGACCGCATTCTTGTTGAGAGTCAAAACGTGGGCTTTTCTTTCAAGAAAACTCCGCAACTGACTTTTGCCGTCGGCGGTAAGTACCTCCAAAATTATTCTGAACTTCGTGCCGGCACCAAGTTGTTTAAGAGCAACACCGAGGGCTGGGGTGACACTTTGCTGACCGCCACTCAGGTTGAAGCCCTTGATCCCCAGCAAACACTCGTGAGTACGATTGGCGTGCAAGTGCCAACGGGCGAGGTCACCATCAAAAATCCCCGCAAAGTGAATGTGAATCATCCTTATTACTTGCAAACCGGCTCGGGCACGACCGATTTTTACGGAGCCCTCACTTATCAAAAGGCGTGGAGCACTCCTCTCCGAGCCGGCGCCTTGGCTTCGGCGTTGGTGCGCACGGGACGTAACGAAGTCGACTACCGCCGTGGAAGTGAATACTCCGCCAGCCTATGGTCGGATTGGGTCGTCCACTCCGCCTTTACTCCCGGGCTTCGCCTGAACTACAAACACATCGGGAAGCTTGCCGGTGTCGACGCCTCCTTGGGTCGCAATGAGTACACGGAGTACTACCACTCGCCCCAAAACAACTGGGATTTCGGCGTGACGATGAAAGGGGCCTGGCCGCTGAAAGTTCTCGGCAACACGAACTTGACCTACGCCGCAAGTCTGCCGGTCGCCCAGCGACTCAAAAATGTCGTGAATCTCCAAGTGGAAACCAAGTACACCGTCACGGCCGGGTTGCAGGCGACTTTCTAGGCCCACGAGGGTTTATTCCCCAGCGGACAGGTTTGACCGTCAACTAAAGATTATTAATCGCGCGCCGAACTTTTTCGGCGCGTTGGGGATCGAGCTTGGAGTTAAAGGCCGCAGCCCGCTCGGCGCAATCGGCCACTTCGCAACGCTCGCAGGTTTCGGCAGTTTCCCGAATCGGAATCGCCGGATCCCGCAAATATTGAATGGTGTCCTCGGCCTTTTTGTTGATCAAAACTCCCACTGTGACCGCGGCCGCATCGCCCTGGGGCAGATCTTTTTCAAACGCCATGGACCACGCCAGGTAGTCGGTGTCGGAACCCCGAAAACGCGAAAGCTGGCAACCGACCAAGAATTTTTCCTGCGGAGAGTCCTTTAATTGTTCCAGGAGCTGGGTCGTGAGCCATCTTCGGCAGTAGTGCTCACGTCCAGTAATCTTGTGAGGGGTGTGCCGCTCGGCTAAGTGAAGTTCGCGCACCACCTGAAAATGATCCTC
Organism: Bdellovibrionales bacterium; assembly: GCA_020850475.1. GTDB lineage: Bacteria > Bdellovibrionota > Bdellovibrionia > Bdellovibrionales > UBA1609 > JADZEO01. Next base: position 24,591 of record JADZEO010000073.1, read on the forward strand.
TTCGCCGCTGTAATCCAAGCGCAAAAAGAACAAATGCTCAACGCCCAGGCCTCTTGGTAAAAGCTGGGTCAGACGATGAAAGACACTTTCGACGGGGCAGGCATAGGAAAGAATCCACTCCCGCATCGCCTGGCGGTCAAAGGTCGATTGGCTAAACAGTTCCTTAAGACGCTCGACAAACTGCCGCTCTGGAACCAACAAACCGCTGGCAAAGTAGGACGCCGAAAAGTGATTCAACAATTGCTGAAAGGAATCCAGCGACTCGATCATGCTGCTAAACGGGCGCTCGGTGATTTCCAAAACGCGAAAGCCGAGCTCGCGCGCCAAAATCAGCGCCCGCTCTCTTGCTCCCAAGGCCGGATGAATCAACAAGGTGCCGCCCACGGCCTTTGGCTTAAAACAATAATAGAGATGTTTCAGGTGCGGATCGGCTTGGCCAAAATCACAGGTTTCGACTTCAATGCGAAATTTTTTGCGCAAGAGCTCCTGAAACTGATTCACCACCCGGTCTGGGCCGCCGTCCACCTCTAGGTCAAACTCCTCGCGAAAGGCTTCGACTTTCTCTTCGATGGCCGGGAAAAAGTTTTGGTTTAAATCCAGGTAAGCTCGCAACGTCGCATAGTAGAACTCATCAATAGAAATGTTGTGCGAGCGAGCCAATTCGAGGAGCGTCCCGATTAAGGCTCCCATTTTGCGAGGACGTTCGGAGAGCAACTCATAAACCACCTGGGAAGGAATCCCAAAAAGCTCAAAGGGCAATCCGGTCAGGATGTTTTTTTCGAGGAGCTGACTGATCAAATTAAGTTCGCGCTTGAGTTTGACCGAAACCAAGTCTTCGTAGGACTCGCCGAGGGCCTTGGCGATCACAATAATCTTGTCGCTCTTAGGATATTTTTTGCCCTTCTCGATTTCATTCAAGTAGGACGGCGACATCCCGGTTTGCTCGGCTAGCTCCTTTAAGGACAAACCCTTATCCAAGCGCAGCCCACGCATCTTCATGCCAAAAATGTACTTAAGTGTGTCCTGATCTAAAAGCATGGCGTGACATATAGACCTTGGCAGGCACCAATTTCAAATTATTGGGTATATAGTGCGTCGCATTGACAAAGAACTTGTCCCTCTCCCACCCCTCGGGTTAGATAGGCCCATGCAACTCTCAACCCTTCCTGAACTCCTTGCTCCCGCTGGCTCGCTGGAAAAGCTCCGATACGCCTATGCCTTTGGGGCTGATGCGGCCTACGCGGGGATCCCCTTTTTCTCGCTACGCGCGCGTGAAAATGAGTTTTCCCTAGAAGAACTTCGCCAGGGGTTGGATTTAGCCCGCTCGATGGGTCGTCGACTGTATCTGACGGCCAATATCTTTGCTCGCAACCGGAAGATTCAACCGTTTTACAGTCACCTTGATCAATGGGCCGAACTTAAGCCCGACGCTCTGATTATGAGTGATCCAGGCTTGATGTTAATTGTTCGTGAGCGCCATCCCGAAATCCCGATTCACCTTTCAGTGCAAGCCAATTGCATGAACTGGCAGGGGGTTCGTTTTTGGGCCCAGCAGGGAGTGCAACGGATTATCCTGAGTCGCGAACTCACCCTCGAAGAAATCCGCACAATTAAAGACAAAGTCCCCGAAGTGGAACTGGAGTCCTTTGTCCACGGTGCAATTTGCATCGCTTACTCGGGTCGTTGTCTCTTGTCGTCGTACATGAGTTACCGCGACGCCAACCAAGGGGTGTGTGACAACTCCTGCCGCGAAAAGTTCCACGTCTACAAAACCCCCTCGACCGACGAGAATTTTTTTGTTGAAGACCTACGCAACAAGGGTGAGTTCTATCGGGTGGACGAAGATGAAAATGGCACGTTCATCATGAACGCCAAAGACCTGCGCCTGATTGAGCATCTCAAGGAAATCATGCAAGCCGGAGTGAGCTCGCTCAAGATTGAAGGCCGAACGAAGTCGATTTATTATGTTTCGATCGTGACTCGTGCTTATCGACAAGCGCTCAACGACCTTGCGGCAGGTCGGGACGTGGATTCGCGCTGGATCACCGAGCTCGACAAAGTGGCCAACCGTGGCTACCACAAGGGCTTCTTGATGGGTGAGCCTCAAGCCGACGACCATAACTATAAAGTGGGAACCACGCGCCACTCCAAGCAACGCTTTGGGGGATTGGTTCGTCCCGAAGAGCGCGTGTATGACGGCTGGCTACCCATTGAAGTCAAAGGGCCAGTGTCAGTGGGTGACCGCTGTGAGCTCATTCACGCCGACGGCACTTCGGATTGGCTTACGATTGAAGCGATTCGCACTTCACGTGGTAAGGAACTCGCCAAAGCCAATCCCGGTATTGGTACCTTTCATGTTCCCGCCAGTATCGCGCCTCGCGACCACTCGATCCTCAGCGTGCAGCTCGAAAGCAACTAAGGAGAGTGCGTGACTCGGCCATCCGACCCAAAGGAACTTGCTCAACTCCGTCGACAAATGGATTTTTTGAACCAACAACTGACCCGCATTTTGACCGAACGTCTCGACTTGGCCGAGCAGATTTCCCAGGTTAAGCAGGCTCAAGGACTACCGCTCCACGACCCAGACAGAGAGCGCCAAATGTTGGAAACCTCGCTGGCCGCCGTCGTAGAACCCAACAAGAGCCCCGCCATAAAACGGATGCTCGAGTCGATATTTGCTTTCACCTTGGATTATTTGAAAAACAACTGGCGCCGGAATCAGTAAAAATCGGACCCCGAAGGTCAACCTTTCGGCATGACTCCGACTTTAAGACCCTGAACTTCGTATAGCTGCTTGCCATCGGCAATCACCTGGCCATCGCCGATTCCCATGTAGAGTGGTGCCGTCTTCACCCGAACCATGTCGATTTTGTAAATGACTTCTTTGTTCTCGGGTAAGATCTGGCCAGTAAACTTGACTTCCTTGGCACCGAGAGCGCGACCACGTCCTTCCGCTCCCCGCCAGCCGAGATAAAATCCCAAAAGCTGCCAGAGGGCATCGAGGCCGAGGCAACCCGGCATGACGGGATCATTTTTAAAATGGCAGCCAAAAAACCACAGATCCGGACGAACCGTGAGACGGGCTTCGAGATATCCTTTTTTGTACACTCCCCCCACCGGGTCAATCTGGCTGATTTCGTCAAACATCAACATGGGAGGAACCGGCAAAGGGGGAAAATTCGGTCCGTGCATTCGACCTTCGCCGCAGGCAATGAGTTGATCATAGTTGTAGGAGGTTAGCCGCCCTTCAGGAATAACCGGTGCGCAGGCGCACCCTTGACCTTGGCTCTCGTTCATAACCTGAGCATCCATTTCATCCCCCTCATTAGCATAGACTCAATACGTACCAAAGACCTTGGGTAACTACCAGTTATTTTGAAAGATTATTAGGCATTGGCGGAAGGTCTTTAGATTGAGTAAAGGGGGCAACAGCGTCCAACTCACAATCCCAGCTTTTTTTTGAAGCAAAATCGGTCGACTCCACCCGCAGGGGCGCCAGATGAGTGGTCGACACCAGGTAACTCCGCCGAGTGAGTTGGCCCGAACTCACCGAATACGAGACGATGGGCTCCACCTCGATTTTGCCCCAATTCGCCGTGCCGATGAGCTTCGTCGGTCGCACCTCCACTCGCACATAGTGCTTCCGCTCGCCAACCTTAACGCTCCCACGGTACACTTCCCGCTCCAAAACCCCGGGAGCTTGAAAGAATTTTTCTCCCGCAATCGAAGGAATGAGGGGCGACTCTCCGGGAATCTGAATTTGCGTGGCCACTCCCGCATAAAACAACTGCTCGTTGGTGGTTTTCTTTGGCTGGTCAACTTCATCGATTTTTTCAGTCAGTATCACGGTCGAACCAAGGTTTTCGTGGACCATTATCTCCATCGCCCTCAGATCGCCACGGCAACGATAAGTAAGACGGTGCTCTTTTTTGACAAAACGAAGTGTCGTGGGCGCAAGCTTCAGGCCACCGGCGGGCTTCAAGGACCGTATCTCACACTTGTACTTCCCAAAATCACCGTTGCGTTCTTCGACGAGGTTCATCCGGTGGGTCCGCGAATATAACACTTTGCTGGTTGAAATCGTTTTGGTTTTGGCTTTGACCGTCGAGGTGATCGGAATGACCTCTTCCTGCCCAAGGGCGGTGGACTTTGAAATTTGGTCGCCAACCACCAACTCCACCGAGTAGGATTCCCGTCCCTCGAGCCCCATCAGCTCGATCTCTCCCTGAAGTCGTCCGATTTTTAAATCTTTGACACTCTCCAACTGAGGCGAAGCCCGAGTCACGCGCAAGAATTCCTTACCCGTATGATACTCGCCGGGAATTTGCGCCAAATATTGCCAAAGCTGATAGTCCTGACTGACTTCCATCTCGCCCCAGGCGTCGAGCACTGTCATGCCGATGGAAGATTGCGTCCAAATTTGACTTTCTCGCAGTTCGCCGAGGCCGCCCCAACACTGATAGGAAGCGACGGTCCCCACGGCTGGCAGTTTGCCCTGGGCTAAAACCGCCGGCGACCACAGCGAGATCGTCATGAGGGCAATGAGACAAATCCTCATAGAAAAATAATGAACGAAATCGGCGCTTTTGACTACAAAGAGATGCGATGTTGGAGCAGAAGCCCGATCTCCCGAACCAAGGGCGTGTTTCGGGCTGGGCCCCACAGAGTTTGATCGCGATAAGTAACGGCCGCCATCCACTCATCAGTAAACAAATAACTCGTTGAAAAAGTCGCGTCCCACACCCATCGGGCCTCTGAGTCGGGGCGCGTTCCTGAAAAAGCCACGCGACCAGTGACTGCAGGACCTAAACTCAAACCCAGACGAACCTTGGTCCCGTTGGGACTGTAGCCAAAGCCAATAGAACCAGAGGCCTGTGGTCCTGGAGAAATGAGGACCGATTCGCCTTCCAGACGATAACGTCGCGACCACAGTGTGCGCCACTCCGCATGACCATTGAGATCCCAAAGACCCAAAATCTTCACGAAGGCCGCGCCCACGCCCAGAGAGTAAAATCCTTGTCCGCTGATCGACGACAGGAGCGGATCCTGCGCCTCATACACCGACTGACCACTCGGCACGACTCCTCGCAAATAAGCAAAGCCTCGCGGCTTCCAGGGCGAATAGGTCTTCTCGGGCAAAAACTCGTAACTTCCCAAGAGCGAAACATCACCAAGGTCGGTCTGCCAACCTGGATTCTCGCCGGCGACCACCTCACGACTCAGGACGGGAATCTGAATCGCCGACTGCACGCCCTCCGCCAGTTGGGCCACCGCCGTAAGACTCGAAGCGCGAATGCTGTCACGTGACGAGGAACTCCGCCTTCGCACTTGACCATCCCGAGCGGCATCGGCAACCGTCCACTGATCGCGCAGTCCCATTGAGAACTGAGCTTTTGAATCGGTGGTCATCAGGGCCGGAAAGCTCGTCGAGCCACCACAACAGGAACTCGCCGATGCCCGTGGCACCAGCGCGCTGGCTAACAGCACCAGCAAACCCAAACTAAAGTTCAATTGCCACGACATACTCTGCCACCACTTGTTCGTCTTGATTGGTCCACTGGAGGTGCAAATTCCATAACCCCGGCATTACGAACCACAAATTATGCAAAAAAATAACGCCGGGATTGACGACTTCAATGCGCAATGGAGCCGACCCATGCCCATGCTCTGGCATCCACAGGTAAGCCTTTAAGCGCAATGAGTGGAGCTTCTGCGCCTGACTCTCATCCGGAATCACAATTTGTACCTTGGCTTCCTCGTTCACCCGTGGCTGCTCAAGTCCTGAGTAGGTAAAGCACACGCCGAGATTTTTCCATTGGTGAGAGCACTCGGTCTTTTCGACCGCCATGACGCCCTTTTGTGGTTTGTCTTTCTGCATTTTGAAGAGCGGAGCTTGGCACCCCGCGAGCAGCAAAAGGCAAAAAATTCCAACCATTTTCATCGAATCATCTCCTAACGGACAATGTAACAACCCAAAGGACGCCGTTGAACCTCGGGAATTTTTCCGCCGGTCGTGACTGCCATCAACACTTCCTTGAGGTAAAAAGTCTTGGCTTCACCAAACTCACTGGAGTCCGTGACCGGACCCATGTAGACCTTTTCGCCCTTGTCGTTAAGGACAAAAACGTGGGGAGTTTTGAGCGCACCAAACTGGTCGGCAATTTTTGCACCAGGATCACGCACCACCGGAAATGGAAGGTTCACGCCACTAAAATAGCGAGCCGCTACGTCTGGCTTTTCATTTTGATTGGAGTGCACTCCCACAAAATGAAAGAGAGGAAAATCTTTGGCGAGCTGACCCAAATGAGGGGCGTGGCTCGCCGAGCATGGACACTTGGCCGACAAGAAAACCACGACGGCCGGCTTTCCAGCCCAGGAAATGGTCGCGTTTTTGTTTTGACCATACTCAAGGCCCTGCACCTGGGTCACCGGGTCGGCATTCCCCGACCCCACCAACAGTAAGCTCAACGAAATCAACAGCGCCGATATCATTTTGCGCCAATACGCCATCAAAGATTTACCCCAAACACAAAGGAAAGCTCCTGACCACCGAGAATCGTCTTCACACGAATCTCCCAAAGACCGGGCATTATGAAGTAAGCCGAAGTGACTTGATAGTGTCCCATCATCGGATTGCCATCTTTGTCGACCAACGCGCTGACCGTGACCGGTGAGCTGCCGTGTCCATGACCGGGCATCCACAAAATCACCTCGGGCTTGATCTCAGACTCAAGGCTGTTGTGATCTTGATCAAAAAGGTGAAGTACAAACTGGCTTTCACCCCGGACGACGGGTCCCTGCTGCCAATGAAGCATCAAGCAGGTTTCACCACCAGTACTATTGGACTGGCACAATTCCATATCGGTTGCGGGTTGCGGTTCACCGCCTCCGCCGTGGCCCCCACCATGCCCACCACCATGATGACCACCACCGTGGCCCCCGCCATGGTTGCAAGCGCGAGCTTGCCCGGAGCCAAGAGTGAGGAGCACCAAAATCATTGATAAGACGAAAAAATTAAATTGTTGCATACATCCCTCGCGTACATAGGTTTGGATAGAACTCTACATACCGCAGCTTCCCCAGTGATGAAATCAAAATGCCCCGAGTGGACGAAAAATCCCGCGCTCTATACCCCTTAGGGGTTTTGCTGAGGGGAACAATTGGCACAATCGGACTCCGGGCCGAACTCGACCTCCAAGGTCGAGTGTGTGATCCGAAACCGATCACGCAAGAGGGCCTTGGCCGACCGCTTGACCTGATCAATTTGGTCCAAGCTCTTCGCATTCAGCACCAAATGAGCTTCGATGGAACGAAAGGCCTCATGAAGCTGCCACACATGAATATGATGAACTTCAACTACGGTTTCCACCTGACTGAGAGCACTTCTGACCTCTTCGACTTTGATGTCAGAGGGAACCCCTTGCATGAGAATTGACAAGCAGTCGCGAATCAAAAAATAAGACTGATACAAGATGTAAACCGCAATCAGCAACGTGGCGGCGAGGTCAACCCAATACACCTGCCACACCAAGATCACGCCACCGGCAACCATCACCACGACCGACGCCAGCGCATCGGACACATTATGCACAAAGGCCGCTCGAATATTCACACTGCTCTTGGCACCTTGGTAGGTCAGAAGTGCGGTGATGACATCGACGAGCAAGGCCACACCCGCAACTCCAATGACCACCCAACCATCGACGGGCTGAGGATGAAGAAACCGATCGAGGGATTCATAAACCAAATAAAGACCGACAATCACCAGAGTCGTGCTATTAACCAAAGCACCAAGAATTTCGGCCCGCCCGTATCCAAAAGTCATGCGCTCCGATGGCGGCAAACCCGCCACCCGTCGGGCAAAGGCGGCTAAGGCCAGGGATCCCGCATCGCTAAAATTGTGTACCGCATCCGCAACCAGAGCCAAAGAGCCGGAGAAAATTCCTCCCACTAACTGCACGACAGTCAGTCCCACATTGACTACCACGGCCCACACCAGCTGCCGCCCATGAACATCATGGTGATGGTGATGATGATGATGCCGTCGACCGATCTCGTCGCGGTGGTGATCGTGATCGTGATCGTGATCGTAATCGTGATCGTGATCGTGATCGTGATCGCCGTGAGTGTGGTGGCTTTCTTTTTTGCCCATACAATATGTTTTAGGGGTCTTCGCCGCCTTGGTCAATCAGCGAAGACATTTTATCTGGTGGTTGGGGCAGCTGGAGCGATTGATTTCTCCCCGACCGGCGAGGAGGCTCCTGAAGCCGGCGTCAGATTAAAAATAAAGTCCCCGAGTTGCCTCTCGTCAACCCCAGATCCTTTGATCGTTCGAAAATACTCATTAGCCCCAATTGGTTCGCCACTGTTGGTTGGGTAGTTGGGTTCGTCGCCTACGAGCCGACACAAATCCCTTGCTTCCTGTAAAAATGCCGCCGACGCCAGCCCTTGAGGAGGAGTTAGCAGCTGTTCTAACCGTTCAATTTTTTTCAGAACCTCGTCGGTCTTGGGCCGATTGTTCTTAGGCTTGTACCACTCCTTGAGAATCGCGAGAGCTTTGCGCAGCGTCTTGGGGTCGGTTTGCCCTGTGCGCTGAGCTAGGGTCTCTGAGCCCTTGGCACTCGCGACCGTGCCCAAAATCTCGGTGATCAGAACCAAAGTCAATGCTCCCGAAGAGTCATTTACACTTGAGGGAACACCGCCAGACTCAACATAATTCAAACGAAGCGAATCAGGACTATAAACAGGAACCGGAGGATCACGATCCAAATGTCCAACCAACTGGCCCTTGACCTCTGCTGGCGCGCTCAAGCGAAGCGCTTGGGCTTCGTATGTGGAAACAATCAAGACCAAAACTATTCCTACTGGCCAGATGCGCATCTTAGTTGCCCCTTTCCATCTCGGCGAGACGTTTAAAAAAAGCGACTCGAACCCGAGCTTGGGTCTCTTCGTTGAGGTAAGTCATGCAAGTCTTTCCGCAAGTAATCATGTGATGAATGCACGAATCGGTATCCCAGTTGATGGCACAAAAATACTGAACTGCACGCCGCACTCGCACTTGATCTTCCGATCGTAGCTGTTCATAAACCCCTTGGGCAGTGGTCGAAGTCAGCCACTCGGGGCCACTGCCAACGGACGCTGGGTTCCGGCCCTGAGAAGTCGAACTCTCCGCTGAGCTTCGCTTACCAGAAAGAACTTGGTCTAAAAAAGGGGTGTAAAGATAGGTCACGGCTCCGGCCACCAATAAGAGAATGAGCATTTCAATTTTGCCGCTCTTCACCCGCACCCACCCCAAAGCAAACGACTCACCCACAAACCCGCTTCAAATACTATCGAAAGATCGACTCCGCCCCATTTACTTTTTGGGCCGTCAGTCGTGTCCGCATCCGCGCAACATCTGTCCACTCAATGACCGGTGCCCCACCAATTTGCGAAGAATTGTAGCGAACCGAGTGGTTCGTGAGAATCACTCGATAGCCATTGATATCAGTAATGTAACCAGCCCCGGAAGCACCTGGATCACTCACCGTGTCAGAGGTAAAACTACTACTGTGGGGATCATAATAAACTCGCCCATTGCTGAGGATAGGCCGAAACTGGCCATCCCGCTTTTGGCTAGCCGGAAATCCCACGACTTCAACTTGCGTCCCGTTGATTCGCTCGAATTCTTGCGGGGCACAGCGAAGATAATAGTCCTGGGGTATGCAGCCACTCCGAATGGACGAGTCGCGAGTTGCAACAAAGGTCGTGCGATTCACATAAGCCCGACTGTCTAGGTTGCAAATGACCGTGTCATGGGCCACTAAGGTATTATGCGAGTAATCATACTGCTCATTGGGAACACAGGTAGCTCCGGTGCTCTGCATACGGCCCTGAGCGTCGGGAGTCCACAGCGTGGCCCGCCCGCCATTTTGATCAAAGCAGTGGGCGGCCGTGATGGCCTGTGAGCCATCACCAAACGCTGTTGCCGAACAAGTTCCGACAATTTGTCCGTCGGAATTTCGCATTTGCATTTGCCCATAGCTTTGGTCCACCGATGACGGACGACCCAGTGCAGCCATGTCCTGATAATTGGGAGTACTCGAGGCCGAGTACTGACACTGCTCAAGTCCTTGATCGGTCGTGTAACAAACAATTTGATTGAGTTGAGAATTGAAACTCGCGGCTTGCCTACGACAAGTCAAAGTCGAGTTCGCCGCCCCCTTGTAAAGATCGGCCTGGGAACCCATGCAACGACTCATCCCCTCTAGACGTTTTTCGCAAACCTCTTTAAGCACTACGTCGACGGCGATTGAGTCGACATTGATGGCTGGCGCCGGGCTGTTATTTTCATCAGGAGGCACCAATTGCTGAGATGGTGCGGCCGCTTCCACATCAGTTTGATATTTGAGACAGGGAGCTCGACAACTCTCACGAATAAAGTAATTGCATAAAAACTGGCGCCTTCGGGTCACATTATGGGCCCCGACAAAGTCCTCAATCTGCATATCAAAGCTTGCGGCAATGCCCGCCGAGCCATGGCGTGGATTAAGTGGTTCAAAATCCTCCCATTGGCAGTTCTTCATGTCAGGGCTAAAGCAACACCGAATTGCCTTGTGTGCTTCTTGTTTGCAAGTATTCATGCCTCTCGGCATCGCATCGTTTAGAGCCTTGCGGGCGTCGTCTTCGGAAAAATCGCAACGTGGTATACTTTCAAGCCCGAAATTTGATTGGCAAGGTACTTGCGGCAATGGTTGCCAGCTCGCAGCCCGTAATGGCTCCGCCCAAGCTAAACCAAGCACTAAAAGTAAGTTAATGATACCCTTCACCGAAACCACATTTTGGTATCGGTTTCGGACTGGACTAACTTGAGATTTTCGTTCCCACTTCGTCTCACCTTGAGACAGTTCGAAAGAACAATTGGGACTAAGGCACATTGCCCCATTTCACCTGGGCCAGTTACACTTGAATCATGAAGTATTGGAGTTTGATCACCGTTTTTTGTTTGCTTTCTTGGGGCTGCGCAACCGCTCCTCCGACTCCTGAAACAACGGAAGAACGAGACCGCGGTGATCAAGTCGGAGCCGATGCGGTTCGCTCGATTCCGCGCAAACGCACGATCAACTATGATCAATTGCAAAAGGTCTTAGCTATGAAACGCCCCGCAAGTGAGCTGGGCTTTGCCGAAAAGGCCTTTAACACTTGCAAAGTTGGATCGGGATATTCTTCTGAAGCTTATTGCGAGAATCAATTCATGGTCGTGATCCACTTTCGCTTTCAGTGTCGGGACTCCGAAGGCACAGTTGAAGCCGTGACGAACTCGGAACTCATGCCCCTTGCCGCAGAGTTTTTAAAGTGGAAAGTGGGACTGATGGAAGGTTCATTGCAAACGGACCAGCAAGGTTATGCTCAAATACGATTTGTTGCTCCCGGTAGCTCCAGCAATCAAAACCTCCGCTTGGTCGCCGGCACCAATTCGCTGCGCCTGCAGGCCGCCGAAGTCACCCGCATCATCGCTCCCAAATATTGGTGTCGCAACTAAATCACGCGGTCGTTGCCACCGTCGACAGGAACCTGAGCGCCTGTGGTCTTTGCAAACGCCACTCCCGCCATGGACGCCACCAAGCGGGCCACGTCACGAGAGGTCACTGCGATTTTCATCACGTTGTTACGCTTATACTCATCGACCGAAAGACCATAGTTCTTGGCGCGTTGACCAAGGACTTCGTCCGACCAAATACCGGTATCAAACACCGCGTTGGGGTGAACCACATTCACCCGAATCCCGTCCGCTCCCAACTCCAGGGCTGCGACGCGGGCCAACTGCGTGAGCCCGGCTTTGGCCACCGAATAGGCCGCCGCTCCGGGGCCCGGTGCGGGCACGTTCTTTGATCCAACAATCACCACGGCCGGCTGCCAACCCAGTTTTAAAATTGGAATGGTCACCTTCAGCAATTTCTCATGACTGGTGAGGTTCACTTCGAGGGACTTTTGCCAATCGCTCTCGCCGAGGTTTTCGATGCGACAACTGGCTGGAAAATTTCCCGCGTTACTTACGACAATATCAATGCCTCCGCACCAATTGATCGCTTGAGCAACAGCATGTTTGAGTTCACCAACTGAAGTTGCATCACACTTGAGGCCCAAATAATTTGCTGAGGAGAACTGTGCCGTCACTTGAGGATTGATGTCGAGACCCACCACTTGAGCTCCTCGGGTCATGAGTTCTTCGACACAGGCTTTGCCGATGCCACTAGCGGCGCCCGTCACTAGCGCGACTTGCCCCTCAAACTCGAGGCGCACTTGGCCTTTGCGCAATTTGGCTTGCTCAAGTTCCCAATATTCAATGGCAAACAAATCCGCAGGCGGCAGGCCCCACCACCCGCCCATTCTTTCGCCACTCAAAATTGATTCAACGGTGTGATCAGTGATGTCCCTCACGACTTGCAAGGCCTTGGCATTGGCTCCAAAGGCCACTGTGCCGAAGTTTGGCCAGTAAGCCCAGCGCGGAGCCGGGTCGAGCTGTACCATCCCCGCCTGGCGATGCCGTTCAAAGTAAGCTTGATAATCTTTGGCAAAGGCATCGACTGACTTAGCTACATCATCACCGACGACCAAGGGTTTGGGTTTGGTGTGAATCACATGGTCAGGTGTGAGGGGTCCGCGAACGACCGCCTGAGCAAAGTTATCGGGCGCATCAACCCGTCTTTGCAGTGAACTGTCAAACCGTGCCAACATCGGACGCCCTGCCGTCTGAGACACGCGCTGCCTTAAACGAGGTACATCCGGAACTACTGGAATCCCATCACCATGACCAAGATTTATTCCGCCTTGATCACGATAACCTTCTGCTCGCGAGACATAGGCAATCATGCGCTCATAACTTTCCTTGGCCGATTCAGCAAAGGTAAAAATCCCGTGGTGCATGAGCACAATCGCCTCAAGCTTTTCCCAATTTACGTCTTGGGTTTGCTCATACACTTGGCGGGCCAACACAAACCCGGGCATGACGTAGGGAAGAATCAAAGCCCGATCGCCAAAAATTTTTTTTAGTTTCTCGACATCACGCACACAATTTGTAACGGTCACGACGGCGTCAGCGTGAGTGTGATCGACAAATCGATAAGGAATAATTCCATGTAGAATGGCTTCAATGGAAGGTGTCGGCGCTTGCGGATTGGTCATCGCCGCCTTTTGCTCCCTCACCATGTCGCTATCACTTAAGGTCGAAAGCATCGCCAAGCGACGCAAAACTGACAATTTGACTGGCGCAAACCCCTCGGGCTTGATGGTGGCTAAATCCCACCCACTGCCTTTGACGTACAAAATATCTTGGGGCTCACCAAAGAAATCATTTTCTGTAACCTTGACCGAGGTGTTGCCCCCACCGTGCAAAACCAGATCTTCGCACTGCCCGATCAAATTCGAAGTGTAGGTTCGCAAAGTGAGCAAATCACTTGAGCGAGCCGAAACATCTTGTTCATTCCACAAACTTTTCATCGACTTTACCTCAGGGCCTGATGCAACGAGGGCTGCGCCCAGCCGCACGAGCTTGTTGGTAGAGATTCAGCGCTTGCGCCATATTACTTTCCAAATCCTTAATGCGTCGGCTGTTCGAGGGATGGGTCGACAGCCATTCCGGGGGACCGCCACCACCGGCGCCTTCCATGTTTCGCCACAACTGCACACTCTCCTGGGGATCAAATCCGGCCATCGCCATCAGCTGTTGACCGACATCGTCCGCCTCTGATTCCTGTTTGCGCCCGTGGGGGAGAATCACGCCAAATTGAGTTCCCACACCAAGCGCGGCCATGATGGTCCCGCGGTTGCGGTTGGTTTCAAGTAAGGCATCCGTCACTAAAAGCCCCGCTTGAGCCGCCATTGCCTGCGACACTCGTTCCGCTCCATGGCGAGCAATCACGTGGCCCACTTCATGTCCCAGCACCGCGGCCAATTGGTCAGCGGAAGTCGCCACCTTTAGCATTCCGGTGTGAACACCAATTTTTCCCCCAGGAAGGGCAAAGGCATTGGCTGACTTATCTTGAAAGACCACCACTTCCCAACTGGCCACTCCGGTATGATCGCTTGCAACACTGGTCACTGCATTGGCCACGCACTTAACGTAAGCATTGACGGCCGATCCGTGCTCCCGCGGCACCTTTGACTTCATCTCATCAAAGGCCTGCTCCCCCATGGCACTCATCTCACCATCCGAAACCAGCAACAACTGGCGACGACCGGTGGGCGAGGTCGCACAGCCGATAACTAACAATACCGTCAAAATCTGAATTGCGTTTTTCATATCCCGAGACTCTAACATTGCTGCAAAGCAGTAAACTAGCGGTTTTGCCCCAAAGCCCCATCAATTTTAGACAACGAATCCCATTCTGCTGGGAAATCGCCCAACCCCATGGTAGGCACGTCCCATCCAAAACACAATGGCCTCGACTGAGGGGGATTTATGCAGTGTCGGCTGGTCGGTTTGTTGCTGTCCGTCTTCTTCTCCATCTCAACCCTTGCCGCCCAAAGACTTGAGACTGCGGATCTCGCCGAGGTGCGTACGCAAGCGGAGACTCTGGCCGCTCAGTTCGGCGGCCCTCAACAGGTCATGTTGGTGTTTGATCTCGACAACACTTTGCTCAAACACCAGCAAGCTCTTGGCACCGACCAATGGTTTCGCTGGCAAGAAGATGCCGTGCTTAACAACAAAGAAATCCCCGAGCGCGTGGCTAAGGATTTTAATGGATTGCTGGGTATTCAAGGGGTGCTCTTTCAATTGAGCCCCATGCAGCCGACTCAGCCCGATGGCCCCGCCATCGTGCAAGAGTTGAAAGCGAAGGGCTTCGCTGTCATCGCCTTGACGGCCCGAGGATTTGACTACCGGGATGTCACCTTTAAACACCTCAACGTGGGTTACAGCTTTTCTCGCTATGGCTACAGCGGCCTAGGGAGTCATTCCTTTTTGCCTTACGACCATAAGAATTTGTCGTCCATTGGCTTGAGTGCAAACCAAGATCCACAGTGGATTAAGGATCTCAAACTCCATGAGCCCGCCCGCCCGGTGAACTTTACCGACGGTGTGTTCTTCAGTGGCGGTCAGCACAAAGGAACGATGCTCCTCGCGATCCTTCACCTGACCAAACTTCAACCCAAGGCTGTCATCTTTGTGGACGACACGCAAAAACATGTGGACCGCGTGCATCGCGCCTTGGAAATTAAGCCCATCGAAGTCGTCACTTATCGTTACTCCCGCGAAGACCAGGTGGTTGCCGATTTCGAAAAGCCCAACTCGCCAGATAAAAATCAAGCCGCCTTTGATTGGTCTCGACTGAAAACCTTAGTAAGGGAAATCTTCGGACAAAATTCTTTGCCGCCTGACACTGACCCCACAGGAGTTCATTGATGAAAACAATTTTTGCGTCGCCACTCTTAGCCCTCATCTTACTTATTGGGATTTCTCTGAGCCCCGCAAATGGCCCCGCTCAAGCTGAATCCTCGACCTCAGTATCAACTGAGCCCGTCTTCTCTTCTCCCACTTCCTGGCTGAGTTTAAAGCCCCAACGATTTGGTGGCTCGTACTTCGGCTGGTTTTTTATGAACGGCGAGGCCGCTAACCGTGGTAATCCGGATGATTCCTTTTCGATTCAAAATTTTGGCCTGACCTACAAGACCGAAAACGACGTGACGTGGGGTCTATGGTATGCCAGCACTCTCTCATGGGACGAGCAAGGACAGTCCGAATATGAAGCTGCCAACCCTTACATAGAAGTGAACAAGTTTGGCTGGCTACGACTATTCGGCGACGTCACCGTGAGCGCCATGGCTCAGCTTTACTTGCCAGCGACCGATGAGTGGCGCCGTCGCGGAACCACCGAGGTCTTTGGCTTTGCTTGGATCAACAAACCGCTCAGCAAAAACTGGGAAGTCGAATATCACTTGAATCCGCGCTATTCCCATCACCGGAGTTGGCGCGAAACCACAACAACCACAAGTGGCACGACCGTCGAAGGACTCCCGGGATTTCTTTATCTGCAAGAACTCAAAGCTCGGTACCTTGTAAATTCAAAGCTTAAGGCTTTTCAGCTGGTGGGTCTTCAAACCGAGTGGCGCCACCGTGGAGCCAACAGCGAATCCTTCGCAGAAACCTTCGAGGTTGAAACGGGAATCGAGTTTGCCGCTCACCGCTACCTGTGGTTACAGGCTTCGGTGAGGCAGAACATTTCGGAGCGCCCCTACTTGCGCGGATTTAAACTCTACTCCGAGGACCAAACCGAGTACCACTTGCGGCTTTCGGCGAATATGTGACGGGACCTGTCGCCTGACTCGCGAAGCCCGATCAAAAGTGGCATTCCAAAATGGGCCCGAGCTGACCATTGATCTTGGTCCATGCGGTAATCTTCAAAAATATTTTACTGGGATCTGTTCGCGAGACAACCACCTTGCCTCGAATGGGCATTTCAATCCTGATTCTTTCGCCCCCCACCTGCAGATAGGCTGTTATGTTGTAGGAAACTGGAGAACTCAATCGCACAAACTTTGCAACGTGGAGTTCCAATCCTTCGGTGTCACCGAGATCAGCCTGCCAAACGCGTTCTTGCCCCTCCGTTTGATAGTTGATGGCGTACATGACTCCTTGGGCCTCGCAAACTAATCCAGGATCCTGAATTTTAGTTACGGGCGAATCACCTGGCTCCCTTGGCAAAGTGATAAAGGCTTGGGCAACCGAACTCATCGCCAGGACCGAAGCTGCAAGAAAAAATTTAAATTGGTTCATTTTTGTCCCCCTTTGGACAGCTCCGTATAGGTTCAAGAGCCCCATCGGTCAATACTGACTCTTTAAACTCTTGGGTAACGTGTAAAAAGTAGACCCGCGATGGGGGACCGGGTACATCCTACCTACGGGAGGACTTATGGCTCGCCAAATTTTTCTTTTTGTAATCGCGTCTTTTTTGTGGAGCTGCCAAACGGTGAACGCCCCTCAGTCCACGGCCATCGATCCCGTCGACCATTTTGCCGGGTACGGAAAACTCAGCATTGTCCAAGCAGCAACGAGCACGACCGAAACTTTCATCAACGTGATGGGCCCACGAAATCGGGACTACAAATTTTATGTGCTGCTGAACGGGAAGCCCGCAGGACGCGTCGACGTGGTGGAGATTGTAGACCCCAGCCCCATGCTTTTTAAAATTTACAAGCTGCGGGTTTCTGAATTGAACCCCAACACTGAGTATCGTCTCGAGGTGCGCATCCCCTACGGTGATACCATTGCTGATTATCGCACTTTCAAAACCTTTCCCGCCGCATCTCCGGCGGTTCGCTTTGCTGTGGGTTCCTGCTTTTCTGACGATTTCGTCTTTAGCCATGTCCGCGAAGCGATTTGGCAACACATGTTCGAGCAAAATCCCGATTTTATTCTCCTCAACGGCGACCTGGTTTATGTCGATACCCATGATTTTGTCCCGCGTGAAAAGGCCACCGAGTCAGATGTGTGGCAGCGGTACATTCACAGCATGGAAATCATCCCCCTTTTTCATAAGGAGCGCTTGATCCCCGTGGTCGCCACTTGGGACGATCACGATTACGGCACCAACGATGGCAACAAGAATTTTGCAGGCAAAGATTTCTCCCGCCGGGCTTTTCGGGCCCTCTTTAGCAGTGGGGATATCAAGGGGGTCTATGAAAATGGTGCGGCGGGCGTGTACAAGTCTTTTTCGCTGTCTGGGCAACGTTTTTTCCTAATGGACAACCGCACCTTTCGTGAACCCAATGGTTCTGCTCAGGTTTTTGCTCACTGGGGTAAGGCGCAGCACTCGTGGCTGCTTGAACATCTAAAATCCAATGATCAACCAGCCTGGCTCGTTAACGGCGGGCAGTACTTTGCCCCTCCCATCATTGTTGGAAGTGAATCTAACCAGCCACGACAACTAAATGAATCCCTTATGGCAGATCACCCCGCGCACTTTCGCCAGTTAATGAAGGATCTAAAGGAATCGAACGCACCGGTGATTTTTGTTTCCGGAGATATTCACTTTTCTGAAATTCTCGAAGTCGAGGCGACCCAGCTGGGCTACACGACTTATGAGGTGACCTCAAGCCCCATTCACTCCTACTTGTTTCGCAACAAACCCGGAGAGCCAGAGCTGTGGGCCAATCCCCGTCGCGTAGTCGGCGCCAAGGATCACAACTACATTCTTGTCGAAAGTCGAGTGACTCCTCAAGGCTGGGAGGCCGAGGTGAAGTCCTACGGGGTCAAACGGCCCGAACCCTTGTTTGCAAAAAAACTCGTCATTAAGAAGTGATAGCTGAGCGGTCAGGTGACCAACCTTTCCGCACTCGAAATGCCCCAAATCTAAGCATTTGCACCTAATAGGGGCCCTGGTCTTGCTCTCCTCTAAGTTAACTACAATCCAGTTCATTGGAGGAGTTGGATATGAAAACAGCTATCAACTTGGTTCGCCACCCCCAGGTGACTTCGCCGAAACCCTATCTCAGCCTCATTTTTGCTTTAATCGCCAGCATCGCGATGATTCTCTACAATTACCTCAACTAAAGCGTCACACCCTTCGTGCAAATCCCTCGCACGCCGCGGGGATCCTTGGCCTCACGCATTCCTGAGCCGCAAATCGAGTTCAATGAGTTGACTCAGCCTGGTCCTCTAATATTCTAAGAGCAAGTGAAGACCTGACACCCGTTGGAGGACACGATGTCTATGCCGTTCAAGGGATTGAGTTTTGGGCTGGGATTTGCTGCTACACTTCTGATTTGCCTGATCAGTCGACCGGCACTGAGTGAAACCACTCCTCCTGACTTCAAAGTTGCCTTTATCGGCGACCTGGGAGTCGGGTCCAAATCAAAAAAAGTACTCAAACTCATTCGCGATGAAAAGGCGCAGCTGATTCTTCACCAAGGGGATTTTGATTACCGGAACAATCCGGCGGCTTGGGAAACCATGGTCGACTCCATCTTGGGCTCGGACTTTCCCTATATCGCGTCGGCAGGAAATCACGATGCACAAGACTGGTTCCCGGCCAACGGCTTCCGCGATCGGTTGAATCAGCGAGCGGCCCGAGTGGCCGGCATGAGTTGCACTGGCGACCACGGAGTCAAAGTTTGTGTTTACAAAGGCATGATGTTCGTCACCTCCGGTGTCGGGTCCATTGGACGTAGCAACCTGACTTATCTCCAAGGCGTGCTCCAGCAGTCAGATCCCTTTGTCTGGAAAGTGTGCTCTTGGCACAAACAACAGAAGAGCTATCAAGTCGGAGGAAAGTCCACAGCTGTCCCATGGGATTTTTATCGCGCTTGTCGCGAACACGGAGCGATCGTCGCTCAGGGACATGAACACAATTACTCTCGCACCTACACCATGTCTAACTTTGAACAGCACCAAGTTCATCATCGATCAAACAACTTGTTGGTCGGTGCAGGTTTGAGCTTGGCCTTTACCCAGGGCCTCGGTGGTGAATCCTTGCGCGGCCAAGATCTTTGTTTAAGAAAGGGCGAGTGCCCCTATTGGGCAAGTATTTACACGAGCACGCAAAATGCCGAACCCTCGGTGCTATTTTGTTCCTTTCATGTCGACGGACAAGAAAACAAAGCTCGCTGTTACTTAAAAAATATCAAAAACGCCATCATCGATGACTTCACGATTACCAGCGAGAATGGCCCCTTTGCACCCAGTGCAAAAAAAATCGCGAAAAAACTTGAACGGCCCACGACCCTGTCTTTTCCCACCGAAATGTCCACCATGGATGATCTGTGGATTACCAAAGAAGACCTCAAAGAATGTGAGTGAGGTTGTAAAATTCCACCCACTTGCCCTGTGTCATGGAACCATCTGACACAGGAATTTAAAGAAAAATTTTGATTGCTTTTTCCCTTCTCGCGTCTGGTAAGGGTTCTGGCTACAAACATCGTTGAACCCGACCTAGGAGGATAGCCATGAAAAAAGTAATTTATGCTTGTTTGATACTGGTGCCCACTCTCGCCCTTGCGGCAACTAACCTCACCGAAATTTCACTGAGCATTCCCAAGGCGGTTAAAAATCCGGCTCTCATCGCTGCTGCCAATGCAGCCATTGCGGACGCAGTTTATTGGGAAGATGAAGGTAAAGAATTTAAGCAGCTCGATCCCGCCGAGGATCTGGTTATCACCAAGCTCTATCTTGATAAAAACAAAGTCGCGCAAAAACTGGAGTTACAAGGCCGGGCCCAAGTCGGTGGATTCGGCTGGCATCGCGGCTACCAAGTCGGAACGGCTGAGTGCACGATCTCCATCGAGAAGGTCAATGGCAAGTGGCCCGCCGACGGAAGTTCAGCCGAGGCCGACTGCGAAGTCACTCTTGATCGCGAGTAAGCTCTCGGAAGATCAATGAAATTGCCTGCCCCTAGACAGGTGAGGCCGAAAGCGCTTATCCTAGGTTGATGCTTAATCGCCCCTACTTATTGATTGGCTTACTTTTTTTGACCATCGTCAGTTGGGCCGACCCGATTCCGCAAGTCCTATTCGTGGGGGGCTACGGCTCGACCGAAGAACAAATGCAACGCTGGGAGAAGGCCGCCCGTGAAAATCCCGCTTACCGAGGACAATTCAACTTCCGGGCGATTCCCCTTCCCGCTAATCGCTGGGATGCTTACGCAGTTTTGGCCCAGGGTCGAAGTAAAATCGAAGAAATCGTGCGCCAAATCGACGCCTCACCGCCAGGCAGTGTGTTCATTCTTGCGGGCCATTCCTCTGGAGCCGCCATTACCAATGAAATCGCTCGTCGAGTAAGGGACAAGTCCAAGATCCGGCTTGTTGCACTTGACGGCTTTGTCCCACACCAAATTCAAAGCCAAGTGCAAACCACTTGTTGGTCCGCAATCGACGTCCGCACTCGACTCGAAGCGAACAACCGGGGCAGCATGCGCAACTGCCAAAACTATCGGGAAATGGCCGCCAATGGCTGCAATAACAGTTGGTGCCTCCACTTTGTGTTGGTCAATTCATCGGCCGGTCGGGTGGGTGTTACCCACGAGAACTTCAAGGCCCGTGGCTACGATGACGTTTCCCCCAACCTTATGTGGCTCAATGAGTTCCTCCCCGCGCGCTCAGGGCCCGCCCCTTCCGCCACGCGATAGTGACACTCGGCCAATAATTGGGCAGTTCAATAATCATTAGGCAGTAGCGAAAATCTCCAACAGTTAAGTTTCACCAATTGCGAAACGGTTGAGGTTTCGCGGCTCCCCACGACGGCCCGTTGTTTGCTCCTTGATTCTGCGGTGGTAGATTTTGTGGTAAGGGTGACTCTCCCCCTTCTTATTTTGTGCTCCTTGGTTTTAGGAACCGGTTGCAGCGATGTGCGACTCCTTCAACCTTCGGAGGTCGGTGAATACCGGTCGTTGTTCGGCCCTCTCAAAGCCGTGCTCGCGGTCCGCAATCCCGCCTGCATCATGTGTCACGCTAAGATCAAAGGCGACTTCATCACTGACTTTGGTTATGGCAATCAATTCTTTATGGGTGCCGACCAAGTCATCAATCATCCTAACCAGGCGTCCTACTATAGCCCCTTTGCGAGCAAGCACTTCATCTGGCACGATTACGCTTGGCAAACCTCAAGCATCATGGGTGACGTTTACATTCCGAATGTGACTGTCAATGACCCACGCTTGATCGCCGCTTATCGAAGCCCACTCGCGGGCAATCCGCCGGCGCCTAACCCATTGCCCCTAATCGATTTTGTTAACAACCCCTTTGAGTATTTGCCAAATGGAACCCTCACGCGACTCATCGGTCGCTCCTCGTCTCCCGATATCAATGAGCCAGGACTTCGCGGAAATTTTGTCGCGCGAAGGTCAGTGTGGATCGATGCGCCCAGCGAAGAAGAAATCCTGTCGCTCAAAGAAGCCCCAGGTGCTCAAAAGCTCTTTGCCGAGCTGGGCGTCGTGGTCTACAAACGCAGTCGCATTGATCACCTCGAAGGCCTTGATGTTCGCCAAAGTCAAAAAACTTATAAGCTCTATTTGACCAACGCACCGACGATGACCTGTCGAGGCGATATTATTGTCCAGGGCAATTTGTTTCTTAATAACTTAAATCTGATTACCGACGATCAAGGGTGTCGCTTGTATGTTGCCGGCTCGGTATTTATTCAAGGCCCCATCAATTATTTAAGCGGCGGCACCTCGAACCTCCAAATTTCGAGCTCGCGCGCGGTCATCATGGGAATGCGCGCACTGGGCTCGCGCCTCACGCAAAGTGCAACTCCGGCAATGGTGGGCGGCATCCGTCAAGGGTGGACCGACGATCAAGAACTGATGTTTAACATTCAAATTTCAGTCGACCGTGACTCAATTGACGGGCTCACCAACGATGCCGGACCCTTCCGCAAAATGGTAGACCAAGCTGGAAATGTTTTGGCCCTAATGGATGACTATGACTTGGCCGAATGGCGAGCGGCTCCGGGTGTGACCTCGTTTCCGAGCCCAGACCAATGCATTAATGGCTATTTCCCGACGGGCGACCAGCCTTGCGGCCTCGTTTGGGCCGAAGAGTTCCAACGAAAATCCATCGACTATAAGCACTTGGTGCTCAATGCGCCCAAGATATACAGCCGCTACTATGGGACCTTTGAGGGCGTGGTTATCGCCGAAGATGCTTTGTTTGCGGTTAAGCACTTTGTGTTTGCGCACGATCCGATGCTCGATCGAGTCACCCTGCTCCCATTGGTGCAAAACCGCGTCTTCAATCTGTCGAACGACTAAAGCGATTCACTGAGTTGATTTGTTTTCCCATTGTGCTATCTTCACCCCATGAATTTTACCCAAGCGACCGTCCTTTCCACCAATGTCGGAAGTCCCCAGGAATTTACCTTTGAGGGCGTGACGATCAAGACCTCGATGCGCCGATTGGCCCGACCGGAGGGGATTAAGGTACATCACCTTCGGGTCGAGGGAGATACCTTTGAGTCTCCCCAAGTGCACGGAATTCCGACCGCGGCGATTTATGCTTACGACGCTTCGGCTTTTCCATTTTGGACTCAGCAGTATGAGCAGCCGGTGGGCGTGGGACAATTGGGTGAGAACCTCACCTTGTCGGCACTCGATGAGTCGGCCGTCTATGTGGGTGATGAATGGAGTGTCGGGAGCGTTTTGCTGCGTTCTACTTCGCCGCGATATCCCTGTAATCGCCTTAATTTTGTGTTCCAGCGCCCTGATGCTCAAATCCTTTTTAAACAGGCCCGCCGACCGGGGGTTTACTTTGAAGTATTGCAAGAGGGTTTTATCAAGACCGGTGATAGCTTTAAGTTAGTCCGCCCCGGACGTCGTCGTTGGAGTATTCAGCAGTTTTTTGATCTGATGACAGTCTTGCGCGAAGGGGAAAAGACGGCCGCCGTCAAAAAAACCTTCGGCGCCTTGGGATCTGACCCCGATATTCCACAGATCTATCGCAAGCGCTTTTACGAAGCCTCCCTTGACTCTCGATGACTTAGCACTATTCAATATGACTAGTCACCGGAGGGATCAATGACGCTCTTTAAGCAAGCACTCGCCATTTTTTTAGCACTGGTTATGTCTCACCTCACGGAATCGGCCTTGGCAGCCACGCCCGGGCAAATGATTTCGACAGTGGAATATGTCGAACAAGTCACTCGGGCTCAGGCGGAAGAGCAGATCCGCCATCAAGTCAATCGCACCGAGGTCCGCAAAGAACTTGGGCGGCTCGGCGTCTCTCCGGATGAAGTCTCGGCCAAAATGGCAAGTCTCACCGACTCTGAGCTTCGCGATATCGCCTCGCAGATGGATAGTGCGCAGCACGGTGGCATTATTGGCATTCTCGTCGTCGTGGTGCTGGTTCTGCTCATCATCTATTTGGCTAAGCGCATTTGATGAAGCGACTTGCGCTGCTGTTTTTTCTGCCGCTGATGGCCGTCGGTTGCGCCACTTTATCACCACAAACCAAAGCGGTGTTAGCACAACCCCCAGGACCGCCTCGCGCTCGGCTTGAAACTATCCAGGGCCTTCCTCGGCAGGACGGCGACTGCGGTCCCATCGCTCTCAGTTTGGTTTTGCAATATGCGGGCTCCTCGGTTCCTCCCGAGGACCTTCGGCAAGAGCTCCTCACGCCCAAAAAGCAAGGAACCCTCCCGATGAGCCTCATCAGCGCGGCCCGGCGCCGGGGCATGATGGCCATTCCGGTGAGTGGCATGACCGCCCTCGTGCAGGAGCTGGCCGCTCTTCACCCGGTGATCACTTTTCAAAATCGTGGATTGAGTTGGCTCCCCAATTGGCATTACGCCACGGCCATTGGCTACGATTTGGCGAGCCAGGAAATTTTCTTCCTCGATGATCTTCATCCTGAACCCATGCCCATGACCTATGTCGAACGTCACTGGGAACTGGCTCAGTTTTGGGGGTTGGTGGTGTTGCCACCAGGTGAACTTGCCGCCAGCGCGAGCGAACTTGAGCACCTCAAAGCCGCCTCAGGCCTTGAGCAAGTGCAACTTCTCCCCCAAGCCCGCCAAGCCTACGAAGCTATTCTTAAGCGCTGGCCCGACAGCCTCGGGGCGCGAATTGGTCTCGGCAATGTCAATTATCAGCAGGGGCAATTTGCAGACGCGCTTCTGCATCTGCGCGAGGCCGTCCGCCTCCACCCCGACTCCCCCATCGCCCGTCACAACCTGCGCGTGGCCGAAGAGGCCCAAAGCACAAAACCCCGCTAACAGCCGAAGCTCAAGGGGCACACCAGTGGTCACGCACCTTCACTTTTGAGTTAGCACTACTTACAGAAAAATTTAAACCTATTTGGCCTGAGGATAGACTCGCTCAAAGAAATTCAGATTGCTTTGATCTTTGGAGGAGAAAATTATGAAACTTGCATCAAAGAAGATGATTTCAATAGCAGCGCCTGCCAGTTGAGGCTCGTAATTTTGCGTCCATATTGCCTTGTTACCGTCAGCCCAAGGGAGAGACTTGTTATTAAGTGAACCCATGTCAAAGGACTCATCAACCGAAGAAAAAATTCCCCAAATAACTTGGAGATCTTTGTTTATCCTAAACAATTCACTAAGCTCAAAGCCAGTCATCACTAAAGGGTCGCTTTTGAGACGGCGATCAGGATAGCTGTTGCATTCAACTTCATTTATCAGCCACTTATGTTTCACAATCAATGGCTTAATAGAATCAAAAAAGGTTGCC
Source organism: Bdellovibrionales bacterium (assembly GCA_020850475.1). Lineage (GTDB taxonomy): Bacteria > Bdellovibrionota > Bdellovibrionia > Bdellovibrionales > UBA1609 > JADZEO01. Next base: position 49,745 of record JADZEO010000073.1, read on the forward strand.
GTATCCACGGCCTCAATCTTCATGGTCATTCGACTTCTCCAAAGTCATTTACTTTGAGGTTTGGCTGGACCCCGCTTTGGTGTTCCACCC
>JADZEO010000074.1 GCA_020850475.1 Bdellovibrionales bacterium
CCGGCAAGATTGATACGCTTGTTTTCACAGCTCTTGATCGTGTTCTGAGAAACAAAACTGGTTGGTACCGACTCTTGGAGTATTACAAGGACCGAGGCGTTCAGTTCATATCCACTCGCCAGAAGATTGACCTCTCAAGCGCAATCGGTAGAGCAATGTTCGGCCTTGTCCTTGAGTTCGGTCAGTTTGAAAGAGAGCAAACTGTCGAGCGTGTTGTCCACAGCATCCGAGAAAGAAAGAGACGCGGTCTTTACAATGGCGGACCTATTCCATTTGGTCTGGAGGCTACTGAGAAAAAGGGACACCTACTGGTGAATCCGACCAAGCAAGCAATCGCAAACTCAATCATAGACGTACTTCTTAATGAAAGCGGCTGCCTAAAGAGCACTTGCAAAATCATAAACGGACGCGGTTGGTTCAGAGACTGTGGGCCTTGGAATTTTCAAGCTCTTGCTCACTGGATTCGTAACCCTCATGTCGCCGGTCAGGTAGAGATAAATGCAAAGAATAAAAACAAAGATCTGTCACAACTTGCTGAGACTGAAAAATACCAGCTACTTGATGCCATGTGGGAACCCGTCATTGAACGAGAAAAGCTGGAAGCTGCTCGCAAGCTGCTTGATGAAAACTATCGAAAGCTGAAAGTCTCAACCTGGCAAGACCACGAGTACCTTTTGACGAACCTAATCGTTTGTCATCAAGGTAACCCTCTTACTGGCGGAAGCGGCAGAGGCCGATCCGGTCAGAAGTACGCGTATTACAAACACCCACACAGGATCAAATGCTCTTGCGGCATTGGCAGAGTTCCCGCCGCAAAAATCGAGCAACACATCTTCCGAGAGCTTAAAAGGTTGTTGAAGGCACCGAAGCTCGTCGCGCAACTTTGTGATGAGGCCAACAAAAAAGCTCTGAGCACTCAGCCTAACTATGACGAAATGATTCGGTCAGAGAAAAAACGTATCGACAGCGTCACGAACCAACTCGATAAAATCACAGATGAGATCCTCACCGCAAACTCACCCGAAGAAAAACAGATGTGGCGGGATAAAGCCTTTAGACTTCAGAGCGATCGCAGCAACATCGAAAAGCAAATCATCCACTTTGAGAACCTCAAAAGAAACAAACCAGAGCCAGTCTCACATTCTGCGATCTTGAATGCCCTGAGCAAACTTTCTGATGGCTTCAAAGGAATGCCCGTAGCAGCTCGCTTACGACTTATCAAAGGGGTCATAGCAGGCATTCGAATCAACAAAGATTACACGCTTACAATGCAGGTTAAGAATCCGGATTTGTTAGATTTTAAGGGGGATAGCCATTCGGTAATCACGGGGGCGATGGGTTCGCCCACTTACAAAAATGGCTCAGGCGGAGGGAATCGAACCCCCGACAGGGTGATTAACAGTCACCTGCTCTACCGACTGAGCTACGCCTGAACACAAAGAGTTAGAAATTTAGATTTGACTCCTGTTTTTGTCAACCAAGGTTGGCAAAATGGGCCAGCAGGGGCTTCAAATTTGCTGTTCTGGGGCGCTGGTGGAGTCTACTGGATGGCCCGTTGGGGGAGTTCCGGGAGGTTTTTGAGCGCTTCATCGAGTTCCGTGGACCGAAAGGCGCGGTTTCCCCAAAGGTAAACGCCTTCGTTCGAGCGCAAAATTTCCTGCTGCGGACCCTGCACAAATGACACGGTAAACAGCGGATTAAATTGGTCGAGCTTAAGCCCTTCGAGCGCCACCGGCTCAACGGCCAACGTGCAATAGCGGCCAAACCACTTCTCGACTGAAACAAAATCTGCCTCGGCGCGCGTGCCCATATCGATGATCCACTTTAGGCCCTCTTGCGCGAGCTTAAGACCGCTGACTTCGATCGACGTCACGCGAGTTTCACACCAGGTGACTTGGTTGGGGTTGTTACCCGAACCCAACCCCATAACCGAGAGAAAATCATCACCCAAACCCTTGCTTCTAAGGCGCACCATGATCATGGCGACAACCACCAACCCGAGAATCAAGAAATTAATCTGAACGATTTGTTTAGCCTTCATCTACCCGACCTAAAAAAATGGCGCGCCCGGAAGGAGTCGAACCTCCGACCACATGATTCGTAGTCATGTACTCTATCCAGCTGAGCTACGGGCGCGCATGGTCAGAAACAAAGGCCACTGTTTTAGACATATTGTGCTAATAAATCAAGATCTCAGTGGTTTTAGGGCTCTGGGTTTGATCTGAGCCTTGGGTTTCAACCCCGGTGTCTGATATGGTGGTAGTGGATTTGAGTTCTAACCTAGAGGTTGTCATGAATGGTGGCGAGGTTTGGCGGCAATCGCTCTCGGAGGCGAGCCAGGTATTAAATCGTTTCTTAAATGATTCTAGCCAATTAGCCTCGTGTGAGCGCTTTGGCGATTTGCTTTTAAAGACCTTCCGCTCGGGCGGGCGACTCTTTACCTGCGGTAATGGGGGTAGCCATTGTGACGCGATGCACTTCGCCGAGGAGTGGACGGGTCGCTACCGCAAAGATCGTAAACCACTCGGGGCTCTGGCCCTTGGAGATGCCAGCCACACGACTTGTGTAAGCAACGACTATGGGTTTGAGCACATATTTTCTCGCCAACTCGAGGGCCTCGCGCGCGCGGGCGATTTGCTGGTGGGTCTTTCTACCAGCGGCAACTCGATGAATGTGATTCGCGCCGTGGAGTGCGCACAAAAAATGGGTGTTGCGACTGTCGCGCTGCTCGGTCGTGACGGGGGAAAACTCAAAGGCATGGTTGACCTCGCCATTGTGGTACCGGCTGATACCTCAGATCGCATCCAAGAAATGCACATAAAGATCATTCACACCGTTATAGAGGTGGTCGAACGCCAGCTTTTCCCGGAAAACTACAAGCCTTGATTCTGCCAGGGTCATGTGGCAGTGTCGGGGACTCAAGTGACAGACCCCATCGGAGAGGTGGGTGAGTGGCTTAAACCAGTTGTTTGCTAAACAACCGAACGGGGTAAACCCGTTCCGGGGGTTCAAATCCCCCCCTCTCCGCCAGAATCATTCCGATATTTGATATCGGATATCAGATATCCGATATCAGAATGAAATTCCGAATTCCGCCCTGTGGTTCTGCGCAAAACTGAGACAGACTTCTACGTTCTAAAGACGTTCCAAAAGGCCGCCCGCTCAAAATAGGACATATTTATTTTCTTCTGCACTCCCAGTTCCATCGGACCGATAAGATTGAAATAGGATGATCCGAGCTCATTTGGGAGTCGATGATGGTTAGGAAGCGAGCGCTTGTAATTGCTCTCTTGGCATTTTCTGGGGTGGTGTCCGCGGGGGCTCTGTCATGGGTGGCCATCCAAAAGCTCTACTTAGGAAGGTGGCCTTCAGATGAAAGCGCCGCCAACAACATGTATAACCTGCGTACCCAGTCAGGTTCGTTGAGTGCTCGGGGCATCTATAACGCCCCCGATTACGTCCCCCCCTCGCGTTTTAAGTATGAAAAGGAAAACTTAGTTCATTTGTGTGAGGCGCAGCGAATGGCCAAACGGTATCAGATCTGCGCCCAAACCTTTAACGGACTCGTCAGCTACGGCCAATTGGCAAATTTTGCTGCCAAGGTTTCTGATTACGCAAAGGCTGAAGTTGTCTTTAGCAATGGGGCGACCTTGAGATCGATTCGAAGCCTCGAAATGTGCGACTTTTTAACTCAACTCCAAAATAGCAATGACTGCCAGGTTGCTGAGGACCCTGGTGCACTGACCACAGCGGAGTCTGAACTTGATCCTCTCGTGGAAAAGTGGGGCCTGACCCCCGAGAAGCCAAAGACCCCAGTTACAAGCGCCGCAGCCGCGCGCCTAACGAGTGGCAACTTTGAGCGTTCGAAAGAATGCTGGACGGAATTGCTGACCAAGAACAAAGTCTCTATCGAGATTGCAGAACTAGATGCTTTTCTGTCCAAGTGGGTTGGTGAATTGGAAAAAGGTGATGAGGATGACAGAGAGGGGCGCACCGAAGATGAGGGGACGGAAGCCCAAAGTCAGGATGGTTCAACTGTCCGTTCCGTGCGATTTATTCCTCCCATCGATGGATTGGATCGGTATTTTACATTCAAGACCGGTTCTTGGAGGGAAAAAATTGAAGTCCGTAATGCTGGAAAGGATCCGGCGTGGTTCAGTCCTAGCGAGTTTTCCGACCTTCCGGAGTTTAGTATGGGTTTGATCACCGTTCCCAAGGGTAATCTCAAGTTAGTTACCGGGCCGGTAACGGTCAGCTTTAGGTTCACGAGTTTGCCCGAAGAAATTGCTCAGCTTCTGGCCAAAAGGAAAGATTCCAGCGGTGCGCCCGACGCCAATTCCTCAATGGATTTTCAACTTCAGGAATTGCTGGCCCTGGAACCTACTCTCTTTGTCCCCGCATTTGATGAGTTACCGGTCTGCGAAATGGAGGAATTGAATCTCCACTTTGAAGCGGGTTTTGGTGCCAAATTCAAACTATCCAAGAATCTTGAAATTGGCGATCTGGCCCTAACCCAGGGATCACTCGTTTCTTGGAATCAACATTTGGGATATTACGCCGCCACTCCGTCTGCCGACTCCAAATTTAAAAAAATTCAGTTGGTCGCGAACGAGCCCATTATGCTGGGCGATATTGTTCGATTCAAAATCGCAGAACCGTGGAAAATCGGCGAGATCGAAATTCCTAAGCTCTCCACAGTTTGGACGTTTGGCTATGGTCGAACCTGGGTGCGCTTTGCTGATCAAGGGGACGGCATGGTCGCCCCCGAACCAGCAAGAGAGCTTATCGAGGTCGATGACGAGGGGGGCGTCCGGGAGGTAAACCTCCTCAAGGAGTACCAAAACCAGACGCCCCTGCTAACAGCGACGACTGGAGGCCTCGGGATTGCCGACGAAGCAAACCCCGCTTTCGACGTCCACTGCGATGGCTGGACGTTTTCTGAAGTTCGCTTTCAGTACAGTTACTCCCCACCGGTACAGTATTCGCGTCTCTGGCTTGGAGAGGTCAAAGCTCCAAGTGGTTACGAAGATCAAGTAGACCGTGATCTTGAACCGCAACATTTTGAGTATCACTTCAAAGATAAGATCATCAAAATCAAAGTCGAAATGAATCACCATTTTGACGGCGTGATTGGGTCTAGTGTGTCTATCAAGAACTCAGGCGGAAGCTGTAATTTCAGCTCTATTTACGGAATCAGCACGTATGGGCCGCTCATATTCATCGCCGGCAGAGTCAGAGACCTTTACTGGGAAAGCTCCGTCTTTGGTCTTTACGACCCCGAAACTGGGATTTGGCACTGTGAGGCGTCCGTGGATAAAGACACGACCCCGCGCAAGTGTGTCTGCTGATCCGAGAACACAGTTTTAACGCTCAGCTGTCTCTGGCAAAAATTAGAAACACCTGCCCGTTGAATTCCCTCCTGGGTTGTGCCATAATTAGTTATTATGCGTCTTGCGCTTTGGATGGCTCTTTGCCTTGGAATTTGCCACGCGTTCCCGCTTGATCTCAAAATGAGTTCAGCCGAACGTCGCGTCCAAGTCGTCTATTCTCACTCACATGATGGTCATCACTCGGCGGCCCACTCTGAGCATGCCTCCCCTGAGAAGGCGGAGGCTTCGTGCCAAAAAAACTGCGACCGCGACGATCAACACCACCACAAGCATGGGGTCGAAGTCGTTTGCGGACAGCATTTGATGGCGCTCAGTCCGATCTTTGCGCTTGCTCGGTGGAACAATTCGGATCCCTTTCCTGCCCCACTTGACATTCGCACTCCGCGAAGTCAGGTGTTGGACCAACTCTTTCGCCCCCCAATTTCTGCCTAACCAACTCCCTTTCGGAATGACATATTTGATGTCCGGGTTCTAACCAGACATTCGTCAACTTTTTCAATCAAAGGTTGTTATGCTGAATTTCTTAATTCGGTTTTCGCTTCGACAACGGCAGATGGTGGGCTTGATCACTCTGGGCCTTTGTGTTTACGGCGGCTGGCTCCTGCAGACTTTGCCTATTGATGTGTTTCCTAATCTCAACCGTCCAACGGTAACAATTTTAACGGAAGCACATGGCCTAGCCCCAGAAGAAGTCGAAACCTTGGTGACCGTTCCGATTGAGACCGTGCTCAATGGCACCCCCGGGGTTCTGAGACTGCGCTCAAGTAGCGGCATTGGCATTTCGATCATCTTTGTCGAGTTTGACTGGGGAACTGAGATCTTTCGCAATCGGCAACTCATTGCCGAGCGCCTCCAACTGCTGGAGGGGCAGCTTCCGCCCGATATCCGGCCGACCATGGGGCCCGTCACTTCAATCATGGGCGAGATTCAATTTATTGGCGTCACCAGTCCCAGTGGGCAATTGGCGCCAATGGAGTTGCGAACACTCGCCGACTGGAATTTGCGGCCTCGCTTAATGACCATTCCGGGGATCAGCCAGGTTGTAGTGATGGGGGGCGAAGTCAAACAATACCAAATTCTCGTCTCAAGTGAATTGCTCCAAAAAAAGTCGGTGTCTTTAGAAGAACTCAAGCACGCGCTTTCGGAGATTAGCGAAAACACGACGGGCGGTTTTATTGATATTGGCGGCAAAGAGTTCCTGATTCGTCCGATTGGACGCGCCTCTTCAATCGAGGAAATCGAAAGCTCCTTTGTCGCTTTACACTTCGGCAAGCCCGTGTTGGTCAAAGACATTGCCCAGGTTCGGCTGGGTCCAAAGGTGAAGCGAGGCGAGGCCAGTATCAATGGCCGCCACTCCGTCATTATGACTATTCAAAAACAACCGAGCGCCAGCACCCTGAATCTGACCAAGCTGATTGATTCAGAACTAGAGTCCATTCGCGCGACCCTGCCTCCTGGCGTTCAAATCGAAACCGACTTATTTAAGCAATCCCATTTTATCGAAGCCGCCGTCAGCAATGTGGAAGAGGCCTTGCGCGACGGCATCCTCATGGTCGTGGTCGTGTTGTTTTTGTTTCTCATGAACTTTAGAACAACCTCGATAACCCTCGTGGCCATTCCCATGAGCTTGTTGCTTTCAGCCATTGTCTTTCATCTCTTTGATATTGGCATAAACACCATGACTCTCGGTGGATTGGCCATTGCCATAGGTGAACTGGTCGATGACGCCATTGTGGATGTCGAGAATGTCTTTCGCCGCCTACGGGAAAACCGCAGCGCTGGTTCGCCCAAGGGGAGTCTGCGGGTCATCTTTGAGGCTTCGTCTGAAGTGCGAAGTTCGATTGTGTTATCCACGATAATCGTCGTACTCGTGTTTGTTCCGCTGTTTGCTCTCGGAGGTATTGAAGGCCGACTGTTTGTGCCACTAGGACTCGCCTATATCATTTCGATTTTAGCGTCGCTCTTAGTGAGTCTCACCGTCACGCCAGTACTTTGCTCTTACTTGCTCCCGCAGTCCAAGGCCGTCCACTCCCGGGCTGACGGCCCTTTAGTCCGGGGCCTCAAGACCCTCGCGCAGCTGGTTCTTCGCCACACTCTTCCTCGCCCGATCACCGTTGGTGTGATCGCCGTCGCCCTGCTCGTCGGTAGCCTCGCCTTACTTCCGTTTATGGGTCTCAACTTTTTGCCAGAGTTTAATGAGGGGACCGCCACCATCGGCGTCGCCGGCGCTCCTGGAATCGCCTTGCCCGAGTCGGATGCGTTGGGATTTAAAGTCGAACAGGCCATTCTGTCTGTTCCAGAAGTCAAATCGACAGTGCGCCGGACCGGGCGCGCAGAAATGGACGAACATGCTGAAGGCGTACATTGGCATGAAATCGATGTGGACTTCAAAAATGGCGGCAGACCGCGCCCTGACGTCTTAAGGGATTTGCGCGAACGCATCGAATCCGTCGGGGACATTTACGTCAACTTGGGGCAACCGATTAGCCATCGCCTTGACCATCTCCTGTCCGGCGTGCGCGCTCAACTTGCCGTCAAAGTCTTTGGTAATGACCTGGGAGAGCTTCGCCGTCTTGGCGGTGAAATTTACGACGCTCTCAGCGATATTCCTGGGATCGTTGATCTTCAAACCGAACCCCTTGTGTTGATCCCACAACTCAAGGTCGCCATCGACAGGGATGCCGGCGCACGCGTGGGTTTGCGAACGGGCACGTTGGCTGAAGACCTCGAGACGGCCTTGAACGGCAAACCTGTGGCTCAACTCCTTGAAGGCCAGCGGATGTTTGACGTCTTCATGCGACTCGATGATCAGTCGCGGGAGACTCCTGACAAGATCGCTCAAACTCTCGTCAAATACATGCCGACCGGCCAAGGCGTTAGGCTGGGAGAAGTCGCGAATGTCTACAAGGGCACTGGGCCCAATATGATTAATCGCGAAAACATGCAAAGACGAATCGTCGTCTCCGCTAATATTCAAGATCGCGACCTGGGAAGCGTCGTAAAAGAAGTTCAGCAACGAATTGACGACCGCGTTCAGCTCAAAGAAGGATACTTTGTTCGCCTGGGTGGCCAGTTTGAAAGCCAGCAAGCAGCCTCGAGCCGGATCTTTTGGTTGGGCATGATCGCTCTGCTGGGTATTTTTTTCGTTCTCTTTGTGCACTTTAAATCAGTCGCCCTTAGCCTTCAGGTGATGGTCAATGTGCCACTGGCCTTAATCGGTAGTATTGTGGCGATTTATTTAACCGAGAGGACCTTGTCGGTCGCTACATTGGTGGCCTTTATCACTCTCTGCGGAATTGCCACGCGCAATGGGATTCTCCTGATTAGTCATTACCTTCACCTCATTACCGAAGAGGGTATGAGTTTTGGCCGTGAGGTCGTAATTCGAGGCTCACTTGAAAGACTCGTTCCGGTCCTTATGACCGCAAGTACAGCCGCGCTCGCACTCGTGCCGCTGCTCTTATCAGAGGGTGAACCCGGTAAAGAAATTCTCTATCCAGTAGCCGTTGTCATCGTGGGTGGACTGGCCTCGTCGACAATTTTAGATCTGGTCGTCACCCCCACGATTTTTCTTCGCTTCGGTAAACAGGCCGTTTTAAGCTACATCCAAAAAAAACAACACAACGACAAAGGAGATTGGAAATGAGTAAGCTTTTACTAGCTATCTGTGTGAGCATTGGTCTCACCGCTTTGGCTCACGATGAAGGTCATGGACCAAAGGTGGCAGACACCGGCAAATATGGCGGATTGGTTTCTGCTGTGGTACTGAAGGCCGATGCCAAAAAGGGCGCCAGCGCAGCTCTTGTCCACAAGGCAGAATTGGTTCGTGGTGCTGACGGCTTAGTTCAAATTTATTTGTATGACGACAAGATGAAACCACTCGACGTCTCCGCCTTCGAGGCGAAAGGGTCGGCTGTTATGGCGGCTAAGGTGAAGGGTAAGTGGAAGGACACCGAATTTCCACTTGAGTTGAAACAAAAGGCTTTTGAGGGCAAGTTGCCCAAAATTGAATCTAAGCCCTTTAATATTGATGTCACCTTGAAAGCCGGTGGAAAAGAGCTCCTTTCGGCATTTGATGATCTCGATTAATTACCTACGAACACGGAGGGTTTGAAAATGGTCAGTTGGACCTTGATGCCTTTGTTATTGAGCGCCATTGTTAACTTTGAGTGTCTGGCTGGGGCCAACCCAAATCCTTCTTTATCCACCGGGCGCGTTCAGCGAATCCGCTATGAGGACTTACCCCAACTCGTGAGCGAGCATAACGAAGTCGTCGATTCGGCGCGCCTGCTGGTTGCTGCTCAAGAGGAGCGCTCAGGTCAACTTGCTCGCTCATTCTTTCCCAAGGTCTCAGTCTTTGGAGGCGTCGAGCGTTTTCATACTGAGTCCTTGGCGGCTGAGCAAAAAGGACATTGGACCGTCGAGGCTGATGTAAATCTCTTTCGCGGAGGGAGGGACCACATCGAAAATGAAATACAACGCCAACACCTTAGCCGGTCCAAGGCCCAATTTTCCGTCGACTTAGCCAACGAAATTCTTGAAGCCAAAACCGCCTACTGGCGACTCCTCGCTCTCAATCAAAAAAATGCGGAACTCAAGGAAGAGCTACAACGAAATGAAACCAACTTAAAGTCTTCGCGTCGAAGAATTGGCGCGGGCCTGACGACTGGGGCCGATGCCACTCAATTCGAGCTTAATCGCACACTCCTTGAGCGCAAACTGGCTGATCTCGAACTAAGCCTGAGGATTGAACGCAATCATCTCGCCGTGGCCATTGGCATAGACGATGCCTCGTTGATCGAGGTAGACCCCGGATTTCCGTCAATCCCGGCGACTCTCACGACCGAAGCCCCTAAGAGTCAAACGAAGTTCAACGAGACGTCGGCGCGGATTCAAGTTTACAGCCGTCAAGCGGAGATCGGGGATCTTTTAGCACAACGCCAGGGACGCTGGTGGCTTCCTCAGCTCGATCTTTACGCTTCGACTGGCCTTCCCTCTCTCTCCACCGAAACCGATCGCGCTTTGGCTGGCGAAAAAGAGTGGACCCTTGGCCTGCGACTAACTCTCGATCTTGGAGCTGGCTTCAATGAGCGTGTTGAATACTTAGCTCAACAAAAGGAATCTCTTGCCAGCCGACGTCAAGCGGACCATGTCGCGCGTGAGCTGATTGGACGCGAACGAGAGCTCACTCACCTGCTGAAGAACATATTTGACTTACTGGCCCTAAGTGAGCGCCACACGAAAATGGCCGAGAGTTTTCTTAACTTAACTCTAGGTGAATACAACCGTGGAGTGAAGAACGGGCCCGACTTAATGGAAGCCACCCGACAGTATTTTGAGTTTCGCCAGTCTCGAATTGATCTTATGCGCGACTTCTTTTCAACTCAGGCTGAATTGGAGGCCCTCACAACAATCGCGGCACCCTAGGTAAGCTCATTCCTGCCGACAGCCGCCGGTTTCTAAGTAGCCCTGGTTGTTGCGGCGAAAAATTGAGAAATCAAAAATCGACAGTGAGCGCACTTGCCCTCGATCAGTGAAAAAATCAGGGTGAAAACTGTATTGATTCCACAGAGGACGAGTGGGCATCCAGGCCCCGGCTTCGGCGCTAGTAAAAGCGCGAATGCCCGTGATGCTCAAAGCCTGCTCACCATCCTCGGCCTCGCCTGGATCCTGATAGAATCCACTCACGGCGTAGTTATTTGAAACCACGAGAATTTCGGCTGAGTAATTGGAGTTGATATCTGCGACCACCGGATATTCGTAGAGCGTCCCAGAGGGATTGACCACTTGGTGAATCACCTCAAGCTGGCTCCCTTTGACCTCAAAAATACGAAAGTATTCTTCATCGCCATACAAAATCTCGGGCTTGCTGTCGCCATTAAAGTCAAAGCTGGTAATTCCCGTCACGAGCGAGCTGCAGTCCTGAGTTACTGTCTTATATTTGGGAATTCCCTGACGGTCAAAAATCGTTAAGTGGCGACCGGTGGCGACGGCAATTTCCAAATTCGCGTCTGAATCAAAGTTGCCAATGGTCGGGGCTCCGCCGCCCGCGCCATTTGGGCACTGAAGCGTGTCGAAATCTCCGAGCTGGCGCTCAACAATGACTTGTCCATTAAGGCCGTTTATCACGAACAACCTGTGGCCCCCGGTTGCGATAATTTCGTTTCCTGGTTCTTCGGGATAGAGATTCGCCACAGCGAAATATTGGGCCTGTGGCGGCACCGAGTAGAGCTTGGCGCCGGTCTTGTCAAAGACCCCAAAAGGATTGACCACTTGTGGGCCGGCAAAAGACGAATGCAGTTGGGCGGACAGCGTTGTTCGATGGGACCATGTTTGGTCTTGAAGAGAGGTCACGACCTTTGGTGCGCCACTTTGCTCGGCGATGACCAGTGGTCCGAAGACAATCTCCGCGCGTCCGTCACCATTTACGTCTGTCCCGGTAAAACCGGTTCCCGTAAAGCTGGTAAATTTCGAACTGGGGGTCTCAAAGAGCCATCGCTTTGAACCGTCTGAATTAAGCGCCACCAGCGTCGTGTAGTTGAAGTGCAAATACACAATCTCAATTTTTCCGTCGCCATCTAGGTCTATTAACAGCGGTGAGTGCGATCCCTGTGGGGCAAGCCCTTGCTCTCCTACCGAGACGTTGGCCTTTCCGGTCGGGCCGTCGATAATTCTCAAGACTCCGTTTTTTCTGTAACTCGAGTTACTTCCCCCTCCGGAACCCGGAAAATGATCACTGGCCGTCACAGAGAAGCTGATGAAAGCGACTTCTGCTCGACCATCATTGTCCAGATCTGCCACCATGGGCGCAGCCATCACCTGATTAAAGGTGGGATACTCCAGGGTTCCCGCTTGAGCGTTCGTCGACTGCCAATCCCACATGACTTTGGGTTTTACTTCTTCCGAGTCCGCCGGCCGACAGAGGGGGGCCAACGGCTTTGAGGCATTAAAATTAACGCCCGCGCAGTTCTGCAATCCCGCCAGCACCACCATTAATCCGGCCGCAATCAACGACACGGCTTTACTTTTATTGCTAAATTGAAAACACGCCCACCTACCCATGCCCTACCTCCCAATATGAAACAGTAGAGCAACGGGTGGGCCATTTCTTTGCTCCCCAAACGATCAAAAAAGCGATGTAAAATTAGGTGCTTTGCCTAAATGTGAGCACTTTGTCTCAATTTGATACCCGCTGCTTCGCTTAGGACCTCGACAAGTGGTTGGGAGTTGCACAGTCAGTGGCGGTAACGCCTACATCTTGTATTCGTGAGTCCCGCAAAGGTTACATACCGTTGAGCCTCCGGCTCGTCATATGACGGTCACCTTCAGAAGACGCCAAACATTTGTATTTTCTAATGGTTATGCTTTTTTAGACACGTTGATTGTTCGCTGAGGAGAACAAAATGCCTGCTCCGGAAATGATTTTGCTTCAACCCCGCTCGAGGGAGCGGTAAAGGGTGGCTGCCGGGAAATCTTCCCGCGAATGGAGGACCGAATGAAACGCTCATACACAATCTTTTCGATTCTAGGACTTATGACCCTCTCTTTGATTGCCCCCTTGGCCTCATTGTCGAGCGCCGTCGCACAGGAAGCAATCAACTGTCTTGAATGGACTTACCGAACCGAAACTCAATATGTCGCCAAGCGAGCCGCAAACCGCTTTGCTGCCGACCTGATCGCAGAAGGTGAAGCCTTTGGGTTTTACATCCAGTCAACACGCGACGAAGTTGATGCTGAACTCGGCCCGGTTCGCTTGTTTGCCCTTAAGTATGATCGGGATAGTTTTATCGATCGCCCTGCCGAAGTGACCAAGTATTCAGAGTTCACGCGCAGCCTTGAATGGCACATTAACTCGCGCTTGGGTCACAACTTCTATTGCTCCTTTTGGGCTCCGGATCCGCATCCCCGTCTCTCTGGCTCGAACTAATTGAGAGGCAGTAGACTCGATGGCGAGGACTATTGATCCGATTCAGATCATTAATTCGACGAAGGACTATCGCCAGTTTCTCGTGACGGTGTTGTCACCGCCCGAAAAGAACCCGCGCCGGGGGCGGCTTTCTGAAGCTGCCCGCCGCGCCGGACTCTCGCGAAGTTTCCTCTCCGAGGTCCTCAGCGGCAAAAAATCTCTCACTCCTTCGTCGTTTTTGAAATTGCAAAGCTCCCTGCGCCTGCCGACCGAATTAAAGAAGTTTTTTGCGCTGCTCGTGGCTGTCGAACATGATTCGCTGCTGCCTCTGCTTTCGCTCAGCACCAGTGCCCAGGCCGCAAGTCAACTGCGCGAACTTCGCGAGCGCCTAAACCGCAAGACCCAGGGCCAAAGGAGCCTCTGCCCGACACCCCAACGAAAGGTTTTCTCGGTCGACCTCTTTTGCGTCTTCGCGGCCCTCGGATCGCTAAGTTCGGGAGAAACGCTCGAGGGCATTATGCACAAAACCAACTTGGGCCGAGCGGCGGTTTTGCGGGCCCTGGAGCGAATGCAAGACGCCGGGTGGGTGAACAAACGCGAAGAGCGGTTTTATGCCTCTGAACGGGCCTTCGACTTTGAAGCTCTCGGGCCCGACCTTAGCTTTGTGCAAACATTTGCAGAGTCCTGCGCCCTGCTAAGTCGGTCGGCGCAAAAGCTCAGCGCTAATCAGGATCATCTGCTCTTTTTCTCGGCCTTTTCTTTGCCCTCTCACCGTGTCCGCGAGTTTCGCGACGAGGCCCGCTCACTCTTGCTGGAGCTCCTTGACAAATACCAAGACGACAATGGCACAGCGATCAAGCGGGTAACACTCGGAATTTGCTGAACCTTGGGCTCCTTGGGGCCTTGCATGGGTGCGATCAGCCAACGAATTGCCACCCAGAAACAATAGAACCATTTCCACTCCTACCTAATGCATTCCCCTAGACGCTCGATCAAAATTGCTGTTTCGGCTCTCAACGAATCGACGGTTGCTTGGGATTGGGCGACGGCTGAGCGATTGCTGGCCGCAGCCTTGAGAAAGTGTTCGCCGACCGCCGCCGCCTCAGCCGAACTGGTCGCCGGCGTTAGGCGTTTACCCCACGACGAATAGACGTCCGCAAGAGTATTGTGGGTCTGCAGATAGGCCTCGCCCAACTGCTGATACAGCTCGGTTCGTTGGCGGAGCTCAGAAAATACCTCGGCACAAGTCATTTGCGCTGCCACTTCTGGGGTCAAGACCGCCGCCAAACTGATGTTGGCGGCGATTGCACCGATCACGATGGCCCAAATAACGGTCGCACGACCTGGTCGGCGGATGGTGTGAGTCATCACAGCAACTCGAACTGGAGGTTCAGTTGAGCCATAGCTTTGGTGATTTCGTCAGTGGTCGCATCATCAAGACCAATAATTTTTCGACTGAGCCCGTACATGTTTAAATTAATTCCCGCAATGATGTCGGCCGCCGTCGGCAAATATTTTTGAATCTTCGCCAGACGCGCATCTAGGGCGGCCTGAGCCTCACGGTCCCCGTCTTTGATGTTGGCGCGCCACTTCTTTTCAAAACCAGCTACAACTTTGCCCAGTTCGGCCTGGTAAACTCCTTTCAAAAACTCGCGGCGCTTTTTGGTCGTTTCACTTTGGCTTCCCTCCGAAATCGACGACACGGCCTGAACTCCCGCGCGCACATAGGGTGTTACCTCAGCAAAAAACGCTCGGTCGGCTTGGGGTTGCTTTTGGGAGTCTACCCAATTCAAGTAGGCCTTCGTCCATTGCGGAGCTCCCCGAACTTCAACGGCGTTGTTGGTATCCATATAATAGCTTCGAACGTCGGCATTTGCTGAACCAAGAACAAAGCTTTCGCGCCCGAGGACATAAACCTTAGTGTGAAGGGATTCATGTGTCGCTCCCGCGGCCAGCGCTTCATCAGAAGGGGCCTGGAGTTCGTAGTAGGCGATTTGCGCCGGTGGTACCAAGCGTGACTTCACAATCGGATCTTGGACGCTATTGAAATAACTCTCTGCCTTTTGCTGTTCCTCAAGGAGCGCGCCGATCTGCATGCCAGCAAAGAGATTAATGACACTCAGATCCGTCGTCGGAACTGAATTGGTCAGGATTTCAAAGCGAACTGCCGGACACTTGCGTGCGTCGCGCCCGCCATTAACCGCAGCCGTCGACACCGATCGACCGATCGCGCGGAGAATCTCCCCGGGGAAAATCACATAACCCTGGTGAAAGACAATCCGCCGCCAGTTCTTGCTGTCTTGAAGGTAGCTGTCGCGCTTTGGTGGTTTGATTGCTGCATAGTCGCGTGCAGCTTCTTGGCAGACGCCTTCAATTCCAGATTCAACCGCCAAGTGAATGGCCTTAGCCCGACGACTTTCGGCTTCTGAACCCTTTTGAAAGTACAGCCGCTTGGACG
The DNA here is from genome assembly GCA_020850475.1 of Bdellovibrionales bacterium. Classification (GTDB taxonomy): domain Bacteria; phylum Bdellovibrionota; class Bdellovibrionia; order Bdellovibrionales; family UBA1609; genus JADZEO01. Next base: position 15,755 of record JADZEO010000074.1, read on the forward strand.
GAAGCTCTGGCCCGGTGCCCGCGTACGGAAGATTTTCCAAATAGGTGATCTGCGTGCGCAGGGATTCATCGGGGCTCAATTCATTTTCAACAAACTGGTTTTCTTGTTGGGGGCGGGATAAAAGAATTTTTCTCATAACCGCTGAGCTGGCACGCGCCTCGAGATTTTTGGCGACGACCGGCAAACGCGAGGTCTGCTCGCCGCGAATTCCGCCTGAGCGCTCAACGCACTCACCAATCGCCTGAGGTTGAGACCGCATGCAGCCCATCAAGGTGGCGCCAAGAAGGTTCGGGTCGGCGACAAATTCAAAGTTCATCTCCGTCTCGATGTCGGCGGTGCCGGCCACCATGCTCTTCGCATTAAACAACCGATCAAAGGAGCGGCCCAGTTCAGAATTTGGGCCATTGAGTGTCAGCTGCAAGTCGGTGTCACGAAAGATGTATTTGTCAGAAGCCTTAACCTTGGCGTTTACATGGTAGGAATTTTCGACGTTGCGTCCGCCCATCTGTAGTTTAATACCGTCAGCCAATAAAAATTTGTGGTGTAAAAAGTCGGTCAAGTGAACCCAAGAATCATTGTCGGCCAATTCATCCTTCATCGTGTCGGGGATGACTTTGTCGATCATGTCCATGATGGGCTGGATCTTGTCCCCATGGGCTGCCATGGCAAGACCGAGTTGAATTTTTGCCGCAACACTCCCCTTGAGTTTCGCATCGCGAATGAGGACGAGCAGCTGTTTGAGTTGGTCAAACTCTGCCTCCGTCATTTTTTCTTTCGATTGATTTTCAGCTAACAGCTTTTGAACATCTTGAAGGTCTTTGCCCGATCCCAAGGCGAGCGCGGTCTTGAGCGTGGTGGCACTCTTGGAGTAAATCCCCGCTAACATCGCTGAAGTCAAAACTGGAAGTCGAGCTGGTCGCCCTTCTCGTTGCGCTGATTGGGCTTCCTGGAGGGCCTGGTCAGCCTGCTGCTTTCGCTCAGCACGACACTGGGCCTCGGGGACATCGGCACGGCACGTGGCCGTCATAAACGTGACGTCGCGAATGAGCGAAGGGTTCGGCCGGTTAAAAAAGCGGACCCGCAAGTTGCCACGACCTTCTTGTTCCATATATTTGAACAAATCCCAGCGCACAAAATTCGTATGAAAGTCGACCAGCAAATCGACCTTGACGTTTTCGTTGCGCGCCTTTTCAATCAGGCGCTGAGTCAGATAGGATGAGGTTTCATCATCAGAATAGATGTAATACATAAGCTTAAGACTCTCTTTGGCCGAGAGAATCACATCGATCTTGCTACGATAGGCCTCTTCATTTTCCGTGATGATTCGGGCTTTTTGAATTTGTGGCGAATTCGGTGACGATATGCTTACCGAGTGCCGCTCTTGGGCGCCCAGGGGTAACAGCGACAGGCCCGTCGCTAAAATCACTGACTTTGCGGAAATAGCTGAAATCATTCGGCCAATTATTGCTCGCGAACGCATAAAAACTCCTTCACCCAGCCCAGACCTCGGCACTGGTTGTATTTCGACCGGCACTCATCACTTAGAACCGCGTTACCTTGTACAAGATGTGGGCCACCCCACGACGTCCTAATGCGAGGTCGGGCGCTCAATTTACTCAATCAAGTTCCCGTGGGTGACGGATTTAGGCGCCGCCATCGAGCGATACTTCCGAGAGAATCGACCAGACACCCGTTGACCACTTGGGCTCGGGCTCATAGGCTTAAGTGGCTTATGGCAAAAGTCCGCTCTCTTTCTGATCTCCCTCCCGCGTTCTGCCCCTTTCCGTGGCTTGAGCAGTCCTTTGATATTCACGGCAACTTGCAACTTTGCAGTCGCTCCAAGTTGGTTCGAGGGGAAAGCGGTGAAACTCTGAATGTGAAGGACTCCCCTGACCCAAATTCGCTTTGGAATTGTTCTTCGATGCGCAAAATTCGCCAACAGATGCTTTGCCAGCCGCAACTTCCCGAGGAGTGTCGGCGATGCAGCGAATTCGAAGCCCTCGGACAACATTCTAAGCGCACCTCGTTTATGCGCGCCTATCCGACCTGGGCGCCAGACCCCCAAGAGCTCATCCAGAGTACCGATGCGACCGGCAGCACGAACCTTTCGCCAAGCCGTTTTGAGCTGAGGGTCAGCAACTTATGCCAGGCGAAGTGTGTGACTTGCTCTGCCGAATATTCGTCATCTTTGATTCTCGACCACCTAGAGTTACAAAAGCGAGACCCCGTCGCCTTTCGACTCGTGCGCCCCGTTTACGAACAGGTTCCCAAGCCGTCTCAAAATTGGGCCACTGCCTCTGGGTATTATGATTGGCTCTATCAAAATCTCGGCAAGGTCAAAAGTCTCTACTTTTCTGGTGGCGAACCTCTTTTGGTGAAACCCAATACGGAGTTGATCGACACCTGCATTGCCAGTGGCCTTTCTCGAAATATTGAACTGACCTATGATACCAACGCGTTGCTGATTTCGGAGGCGTGGCTGCGCCGTTGGGATCACTTTGATCGAGTTAATATCCGCATTTCTGTCGACGGGATTGGCGACAAGTATAATTACATCCGTTTTCCCGGTCCCTGGTCCTCGTTTGAGCGTGCGGCTCAACTGCTCGCGGCCTGGAAAAACCCTCGCGCCACGGTGATGGCACAAATTACCGTGCATCTGTTGAACCTGCTTGATTTAAGCGAAATCTTCTCTTGGTTTTGGGAGCTCTTTGGTTCCCAAGTCAATATCCGCTCGAAAACCCATTGGAAGATTATTCGCGATCCGGTTTGTCTTTCTTTGATTCATGCTCCGGAGGCAACCGTTGAGTTGGCTCGCAGTCGGGTGGCCGACCTGGCGACCTCGTTGGACGCCGATGCCCGCAAGCGCTACCTTGATCAAATGTTGGGAGTCTTTGAGCTCGTTCGAACTCAGTCTGAGCCGCGCCCCGAATATCAAGAGGACGCGGTACGCCTTCTTAGCGGACTCGACCTCGTTCGCCAGACGAATTGGCGCGAAACTTTCCCTGAGCTCTCCCGATTACTCGCGCCCTAAGGTGCGGTCGAAATACCTAAGACATCACCGTTGGATTAGAATGAGAGGTTAATTACGCCGAGAAAGTTAATGACGTGAAAGGGCTTTAGCTCAAGCTCGGCCGACGCTCCGGTGGTTCGCGACCGACCCATGGCCAAAAAGCTCCCCTCGATACCGACGTTGAGAATGGAAAATAATTTGAAGTCGTAGCCGGAAAAGATGCCGTAGTGATAAGGCGAAAAGGTGACGTTCTTAGTGCCATCTACCGCGTTCACTTTGGCGACGCCGGCTCGGATTCCCACAAAGACCTTCTTCTCTCCCGAGGTCAAAAAGTTGCGAAACTCAAGCCCCGTCAAGCTGAAGCTAAAATCGGCGTTGTAGAGTCCCTCTTGTTCGTTGGAGACCATGTGATAGCCACCAAAGCCATAGGCGTCTGAAACCTGTGCCCCACCCTTAACCCCGTAGAGCTGATGGACCTTGGTATTTGAAATGTCGGGCACACTGAGGCCGTAAACCAACCCGACATAACCGCCGCCGGCGTTGGACTGCGCAAAACATGGGAGGGTTAGCACCCAAAACGAAATTGCCGCCGTCCACTTCGATATTTTTGTCACGTCGTATCTTCCGCCCGTTTCCTTAAATTATATAAGAACTTGCTGGGGAGCGTGACTGAGATCCCCCTCCGGCTCTCGAGTCTAGTCTATTGTCGGGCACCAAAACTCGATCTCGGTCTGCTTTTTTTCTGAGTTCTCTCTGATGATGAAGAATACTTCGTTCACCAAGACGCTAGCCCAAGCGAAACCCTGTATTTGTTTTAATTGAGCGCCTTCCATCGACACCTTGGCCATTGGTTTTGTAAATATCTTCTTAGTACCAAAAATTGAAGGGGTTAATTATGCGTAAATTTGGAGTTCTGCTTTCAGGAGTAATTCTATTAACCGCGGTTCCGGTCAATGCGGCTCGCAGACCCGCCCCGGTTGTAACCAACTACTTCTCTTGCACAGTGCTTGAGCCCGCTAAGGGCCGCGCCAAGCCCGTAAAAGTGACCGTTAAGTTCGCTGTCAAGGGCTACTCGAGCTGGGACAAAAAAGGAGAACTGCTGAGCTATCCGGGTGCTAACGAGGACTCTGGCGCCATTCTGGTTTCTCCAGAAAAAATCGGCGAGCGCTATGCCATGATGACAAACCTTAATGGCCAGGGTGGCGATTTAAGGATCGAGGGCTCATCACTGCGCCTCTGGGGCGATGGCGACGGATATCAGTTCACCGAGCTGGTAATCTGGGATGCTGATGAGGAACAAAAAGAGCTTGAAGGCTACGTTCGCGACTACGGTCCGGCCTACGGGGACACCGAAACCTTTAAACAGTTTATTAAGTGTCGCAAATCCAACAAGCAGCTCTAATGTAATTCTATAAGGGTTGCGACCACGGGCCCGGCGCTCGTGGTCTCTGCTGACAAAATCTTCGTCACCGAGATATTTTCTTGAACTCGCGAGGTTTTTCTAAATCGCGGTAAAACCCTGTCTGCCTTTCATCCAAAAAGCCGGTGGTAACGGTGCTTCGTAGTCGTGGCACGACCTTGCATATGAAGTTGAGTCCACACAGCTCCGGCGATCGTCAATCACTTATCGTCCCTACAACCAAATCACCCTATCGAGGTTACAAATGGATGTGACTGTTCGGCCCTGGTTTGCCTTCCGCAAGATTAGTTCCTTACTTTTTTTAATAATCATCCAAACGAGTTGTACCAAGCAAAATACGCAGACCCCTTCGGGTGATGCCTATTCATCTCCCAAGTCGGCAACGGTTCAGGCAGTTTTGCCCAGCGAAATTGTTGAGGTTGTTGAATATTATCACGCCGCCTTTGACCATTATTTTGTGACGGCGATGCCGGAGGAGATTGCCGCCCTGGATTCCGGCCGCTTCACTGGCTGGCAACGAACGGGATACAGATTCAATGTTGTCGCCCCTGGTGCGGCTCTGACGCAAACTTCTCCGGTCTGTCGGTTTTACGGTCGACCTGAGGCGGGGCTGGATTCGCACTTTTACTCGGCAAGTCCTGACGAGTGTCAACAGGTCAAAGACCGCTTCTCCGCAAGTTGGCAGTTCGAATCCGACGAAGTCTTTCGCGCAATACTCCCCAATTTATCCACCGGCGCATGCCCTAGCGGGAGCCGCCCAATTTATCGACTGTGGAATCAGCGCGCCGACAGCAATCATCGCTACACCACTGATCGTACTGTCTTCGACCAGATGGTTGCGCAAGGCTATGTGGCCGAAGGCTATGGTACCAGTAGCCTTCCCGTCGTTATGTGCTCTCCCGAGGGCTCCCCTGGTGCCAGCGGTCCGATCAAGCTTTCCTGCGAAGAGGCCCGCTTTCTTAAGTTAATTAATTTGTATCGCGCCCAATTCGGTATTGCCCCTCTGGTCGCTAGTAGCAAGGCGACTCTCGCGGCCCGTTGGCACTCTAATGATATGGGGGTAAATCGATACTTCTCTCATACCGACTCTTTGGGCCGAGATCCCTATGAGCGGACGGCCCAGTTCGGTTTTGGTTACTGTCAGGGCGAAAACGCCGCCGCCGGAAATTACGGCGCCACTGAAACTTTTTGCCAATGGAAACTTTCTCCTGGGCACGCTGGCAATATGCAGGGCGGGCACTTTCGCTCGATCGGCATCGGCCGCGCCATTGTCGGGGGCTCCGAGTATGGCGTTTACTGGTCAACTCCATTTGGAGTAGGGTATGATGCCACCGACAAAATCGAAGAGCCCGTAACCGACGAACCAGGCTGTGTGATGCCGACGTCTCTACCCGGATGCTAAAGGGCTTGCGAGGGAGTTGAGTTGAACGATTCTTTCTCAAACATTGCTGTCCTCTACCAAGACGACAGCCTCGTGGTGGTTAATAAACCTGCCGGCACTTCGATTCACAATGACGAAGGCGCGAGCGATCTCCTCTCGCGCCTTGGTAAACAATTGTCACGTGAGGCGCTTTGGCCGGTTCATCGTCTTGATAAGGAAACCAGTGGCGTGCAGCTTCTCGCTCTCAATCAA
>JADZEO010000075.1 GCA_020850475.1 Bdellovibrionales bacterium
CCCAGGGTGCCGAGGACTCGATACCGCCAAGCCAAGACCTTCCAGGACTGTCTGATCTGATAATTCGAGTGAGCGATCGCATTGAGGACTTCGGCCTGTTTTTGGGCGGCATAATAGGCGGCAAAGTCGACTGAGTTTTGCAAATTGATTTTGTCGTGAACCACCATCGCCACATTAATGGTCATCGCAAAAAGGATGAATAACACTTGAAAAATCATCGCGATGAAAATGGCGGTTTGGCCGTTTTCATTCATGACGGGCTGAGATGGTCGTCGCGACCTCAGCAACAGCAACATTGGTTTTTCCTCATCCACCACATGATAGCAAAAAGACGGACGAATTCCTGCGACCGACGTGACAAAAATTTTGACAGAACACAGCCGGGCGGGACAGACTGAGAACGTTCTTGGGAGGTCAGTAGACCATGGTCCAGTTCCGGAGTCTCAATACTCTTATCGGCAGTTTCTTTTTGGGATTTAGCCTTTTGTCGGTGTCCAGCGCCCGCGCTGAGATCATGTTTGAGGGCTATTACAAAGTCGCCAGTAGTAACACTAAGATAGGCTATTTTATCCAGCGCTATGAGTTTGATCCCAAGGCAAAAAAATTCATCTCCACCTACTACATCGAAACCAACACCCTGGGCGGCAATTCCTCCGAGAGTTTGCGCGCCTTTGCCGACGACAAGTTTCAGCCCATCTCCTACCAATATACGGTCAAGACTCCGGAGCTCACGAAGATGATTGATGCCACCTTCAAGGGCACCGTCATGACTGCGGTTATTACTCAGGGCAACTCGTCGCAAACCGTCTCCAAAAAAGTTCCAAAGGGAACTTTCTTAAGTACCTTCCTTGGTTATCTGATGCTGCAGAAGGGCTATTCCAACGGCAAGAAATTTAACTACAGCGCCGTTGCCGAAGAGGATGCGGAATCCTATAACGGTGAGGCCTATATTAAGGATCAGCAGAAGTTCTTAGAAAAGCCCGTATTTAAAATTCTCAATAACTTTAAGGGCGTCGCCTTCGTTAGTTTTGTGACAGAAAAGGGTGAGGTCCTGGGAACACAATCGCCGGTACAACAAATCGCCACAGAACTTGCGCCCTCGCCCAACCTGGCCACCGAGGGCTTTACTCTGCCCGTAAAAACGCTCAACATTTTATTTGGTCGGGTGCCCGTGGGCAAAGTCAACACCTTGGCTCAATCACCCACGGCAAGCGCCGAGGCCGGCAAGTCAAGCGCCACACCCAGTGGAACGCCAGGTGCCGTGGCAAATCCGCCGACCGCCGCCGAACCCACTAAGGGTCTTGAGGTGAAACCTCCTGAAAACGTGCCGCCGCCGAGTCTTCCGGAGAAAAGCTCCAAGTGATTTCCTTTTTCACTCGAAGAGTGATTGCCACTGTCCCCGTGGTACTGGGTGTCTGTACTCTCACTTTCATGATGCTGCACTTTATTCCCGGAGACCCGGTCGACATCATGCTCGGTGAACAAGCGACGGTTGTGGACAAGGACGCTCTTCGGCGTGAGCTTGGGCTTGATCAACCCTTACACGTTCAATATGCCAAGTTCCTTACCAACCTCGCCTCCTTCGACTTCGGTCGGTCACTGTACTCCAAGCGGTCCGTGGGTTCGGAGTTGGCCGAGCGCATTCCGGCAACAGTTGAATTGGGCCTTGCGGCGGTCGCTCTCGCCTTGATGGTGGGCTTGGGGTTGGGCGTGATCGCAGCCATCCGGCAAAACACTTGGCTCGACCACTTGGTTCTCGCCGGCGGAATTCTCGGGATCTCTCTTCCCGGTTTTTTTTTAGCACCACTCCTCGTCTGGATTTTTGCTCTTCACTTGGATTGGCTTCCGGTGAGTGAACACGGCAGCCTCGCACACTTGATTTTACCTTCGGTGAGTTTGGCTCTGCCTTTTTCAGCAATCCTGGTGCGCATGACCCGAGCCTCAATGCTCGAAGTCTTGCGAGAAGATTTTATTCGTGTGGCTCGCGCCAAGGGCTTGAGTGCGATGAAGATCTATAGCAAACACGCCTTACGCAACGCTCTCACGCCCATCATTACCCTGGTGGGTCTCCAATTGGGAGCGCTGCTTACGGGCGCGGTGGTCACTGAAACGATTTTTGATTGGCCGGGCGTGGGCACCCTGCTTTATCAAGCGATTCAAAGTCGCGATTATCCGGTCGTTCAAGGTTGCATTCTGTTTATTTCACTCACTTATGTTTTGGTGAATTTGCTGACCGACGTAGCCTACGCCGTCGCCAATCCCAAGGTGAGGTTGTCATGAGACTCTTAAAGATGCGCGCCAGTTCACGGCTGTTATTGGTTGGCGGCACTTTGATCGGAGTGATGATTTTTCTCGCGGTGTTTGCCGACTGGCTCGCAACGCAAGATCCGAACAGCATGTCTTTGGAGCTAAGGTACGACCCCCCCAGCTGGGCCCATCCCTTTGGGCTTGACGAAAACGGCAGTGACGTTTTTGCCAAGGTGGTTTTTGGCGCACGCGTGAGTTTGACCGTGGCGTTTTCCGTTGTCATGGTCAGTCTGTTAGTTGGCCTCGGCCTCGGCTCGGTGGCCGGCTATTGCGGCGGTCGTTGGGACGCGGGGCTCATGCGTTCGATCGATATGCTCTCTGCCTTTCCTGGGTTTTTGCTGGCCCTTGGACTCGTCGCCGTCTTAGGACCCTCGGTGGGCAACCTCATTCTCGCCATGTGCCTCACCTCTTGGACTGGCTACGCGCGGCTGGTGCGTGGCGAAGTCTTGCACCTGAAGGAGAAAGAATTTGTGCTCACGGCCCGCTCACTCGGCGCCACACCTCTTCGCCAGGTGGTCTTTCACATTTGGCCCAATCTCGTCGGACCCGTTCTGGTGCACGCGAGTTTTGCGTTGGCCGGAACCATCTTGGCAGAATCAAGTTTAAGCTTCTTGGGGCTCGGGGTTCCGGCCACGACACCGACGTGGGGTGCGCTGCTCAACTCGGGGCGAAAAATCATGCTCGAAGCACCACATGTGAGTCTCTTTCCCGGCTTGGCAATTATGACTCTCGTGCTCGGCTTCAACCTTTTTGGCGACGGGCTGCGTGACTTCCTAGACCCTAGAAAGACAGTCGAGTAACCGCAACTCGGCAACCACCCGACGTTCTCTGATCTGATGCCAAAAATCACTGGACTAGGGTCAGGTGACAAGTCACTTTGATTTTCAACTCGACTCATGCTGAAATGAAGTCTCATTTATTTTCCCGGAACCTGAACGTCCGCTGAGGTGGAAAAATGAAAAATAAAATTGGACAACACTTAATCATTGGCCTCAAAGGTCCAACCCTAACCGCTGAGGAGTCCAAGTTTATCGTCGACAACAACATTGGCGGCGTCATTTTGTTTGATCGTAACGTCCAGTCTCCACAGCAAGTTCATCAACTCTGCCAGGACATTCAAAATCTCCGCCACAAGCTTCCCGACAAGCAGCCGCTTTTTATTTCGATTGATATGGAGGGTGGGCGGGTCGCTCGACTCAAGCCCCCCTTTACGCGATGGCCGGCCGTGGCCAAAATTGGCGAGCTGGATTCAACCTCAGTCGCCTTTAAATTTGCGTTTATGATGGCCGAGGAGTTGCGCTCCGTTGGTATCAACCTTGATTATTCTCCGTGCGTTGACGTGCTCACGAATCCTAAGAACACCGTGATTGGCGACCGTTCCCTGGGGAAAGACCCCGAGGTGGTGGCCAAACTCGCTTCCGCTTTGGTTCGGGGTTATATCAAGGGCGGAATTCTTCCTTGCGCCAAACACTTTCCTGGCCATGGCGGAACTCTCGTCGATAGCCACGAGGATCTGCCCGTCGAGAACGCCGACCTCAAACAACTTATGGATGTTGATTTGATTCCCTTTAAAAAAACTTTTCGCGCCCGCCTTGATTTTATCATGACCGCGCATATTAAATTTCCCCAGGTTGATCCCCAATACCCGGTCACCTTGTCGAAAAAATTCCTGCATGACATTCTTCGCACTGAGCTCCGCTATCGTTGCGTCGTTATTTCGGATGATTTAGGAATGGGAGCGCTCGTTAAACATTATGACAAGAAAGAGATTCCGGTTTTGGCTCTTGATGCGGGTTGCGACATCTTACTCTTTTGCAACGACTTCGACCAACCTGCTCTCTCGCTCGAAGCCATTCATAAAGCCCTCGACGATAAGAAACTTGATGTTGCGCGCCTTGCCGAGAGTGCCGCCCGAATTGCCGCGGTCAAGACCGAGCGCCTTACGCAGCCAGACCCTCTGCCGATGACAGAAGTCACCAAGCTGGTCGGACACCCCGATCACTTACGTCTGTCCAAGGCCATTGTCGAAGGTCAGGTTCCCGCCGATCTATTGGGAACATGAAATTAATTGTTTTAGCGATCGCCTGGTTTGGCTGCCCGCTGACCGTGGCCCTCGCGGCGGAAACCTCGGTTTCACCAGAAATCGTCACTGCTCCCCGCCTGAGTTCCTTCTCCCGCCGGAGTGGTGGTTGGCCCCACTCCACGACCACCAACGCCTCTCAAGTTGTTAATTCCCAAGATTGGTGGACCCGCTGGGAGGACACCGAGGGCCTCCACGGTCGCTATGAAGGCTCGCCGGCGCTGACAATTCGGGGATCCGTCAAAGCCGACCGAACGCTGCTGCTTTGGGACGGCATTCCCCTCAACCTCGGCGACGGTTTTGGGCCGTCTGAGCTCTTGGTTCCCCATGAGGTCATTACTTCTACTCGCGTTTTCAAGGGTCCAGCATCGGTCTTCTACGGCCGGTCTGCTCTCGGAGGCGTGGTTCTCGGTGAATCACAAGTGCTTCCGCGTCCGCGATCGCAACTTACGGCGGGAAGCTTTGATACTTCTGCATTTAGTTATTTGGTCCCGTGGCGGACCGACCAGTCCCAGCACCAGGCCTCAATGCTATTACATAAGACTCGTGGCGACTTTCCTTTCTCCATGACGAGCAACTCCCGCGAAGGCGTTCGCGACCACAATCAGTCCGAAATGCAACGATACACTTTGCTGGGTCAATCAACTCGCGGCTCCCTGACAATCGAGCACCGCCTCCTTTATGCTCGGAAAAAAGGCGAGTATCCAGGACGCATCGACCAACCTGAAACAGGCTTTACACCCGCGTCTGGCACCTTGGATCGACAGAGCGGACTCGGAAGCCTTCGCCTGTCTCAAAACCTAAACGCTCACCAATTCTGGTCGTGGACTGGAGCCGTCCTTCGCGCGGACCTCCGATCCGATCTCGCAACACCTCTGGCGACTGATAGTCGAACGGATCGGTTTTTTCAGGAGTTTTTTTTCGAAGATTTGGTGGGGGGTGAATGGAAGTACTCGCTGTCGGTGGACCACACGGTCGACGAATTTAGTGCCTCGTATTTTTCTGAGCCAAAATTTCATAATGGCGAGATCGACTCGGGGCTAAGCTTCGAGATTCCGCTCGGGCCCACTTTGATTGCTCAGCCGGCCCTACGCTACCTCGACGAGTATCGGCGCGGTCTGGTGGCGTTCGGTCTATTTCAAAAGGATCTTTTTGGAGATCGGTGGATCACCTTTGGACAGGGCTTTCGGCCGCCGTCGCTCACCGATCGCTTCTGCAACAACGCCTTTTGTTCTGGTAATCGTAATCTGCGCCCCGAACAGGGTGAGCAGATTGAGATCGGCTTTGCCTCTGCTCCCCAGACGACGACTCCTGCTGAACACCAGTTTCAATATGGCCTCAGTGTCTTTCAGATGACCCATCGCGATTACTTTGCCTTCACTAACGTCGGCGCCCAAACTCAAACCATCAACCAAGGCCGCGCCCAAATTTTTGGTGCCGATGGTTTTGCAGAAATACGCCGCGGAGCCCTTCTCGCTCGCTTCGGGCTGAGCCATCTCGATGGCGAAAACCTCTCGGACCGCAGTCGGCTCGTCTTGGTTCCTGAGTGGTCGGGCACTTGGCGTCTTCAGCGCACCACTCCCCACACCAGCTCTTACGTTCAACTCAGGTATTGGGGCTCCTACCTTGACCAGCGCGATACCTCCTCTCCCGTCTTGGAACTTGGTAAAGCTTGGTTTGCCGACCTTGGTTGGCAATGGCGACACCGGGCCTGGGCGTTGGAGCTTTCGGCGCGCAACCTCTTTGACCAACCTCTTGAACGACGGGCTGGTTATCCCGACCCCCAACAAGAATGGACGGTTTCTCTGAGCCACCAAAACTGACCGCGCCTCCCCTGAGCCCGTTGTTCAATGACTTGACACTCGGGTAAGGATTTCATCACCCGCTTCACCAAACGCGCGCGACCTTCGATAGGTGTGGAACGGCCTTTGAATTAAGGATATCAATGAAGTGTGAACGTTTGCTGACTTGCTAGAGGTCATTATGGTGGAAGCAACTCTTAAAGAATCTTCGAACTCGGTAGGGTATATCGGGTTTTCGTTTTTGCTACACAGCTCCTTAGCGGCGCTGCTGCTGCTTGCTCCGAGCTTGCGTCCACTTCCCCCTGGCACGGTGGAGATGACAGAGATCGCTGTAATTTCCGAAGCGGCACCGCTCGGCAACACCGCGGAACCGGTCGTCACTGAGCTCCCTCCGGCGCCCGCGCCGACCCCGGCCGCTGCAGAAATTGTTAAGAAGGAAATGGCCGCGAGCGACTCTGTGGTTGTTGCGCCGAAAAAGCCGACCCCGGCCGCTGCTAGCGCAAAGGCCAAGGCGCCCCCGGCACCACCAGTTGAGCTGCCGGCCAAAGAATCCGCCCCAGAGCCTGCCCCAGCACCTGAGTCAGAAGAGACGCCCGTCGTTGCGGCCGTTCCGGTTGAAATGCCTGAGGAGACGGTGAACACGCCGCCCGCCCAGAGCGCGGAAGAGAGTGCCGCTTATCAAGAATATCAAAAGGCCGAATCCGCAATCGACGAAGACCAAGCCTTGGCCGCGGAGCCAAAGCTCGACTCTAAGGAGGAGACCTCGACAAGTGACAAAGATGCTTCTGAAGAGCAAGTCACCGAGGCGGCAGTCGTGGCTGCTGCTGGGAAGGAAAATCGTCCCGAAGCTCTCGAGCCCACTCCTCCGCCCCCGCAAAAAAATCCCGCGGTCGCCCAAAGCACTCCAGGGCAAGGCTCTGGTTCGGGCTCCGAGCCCGCCGGCGGGGTCAATGGTATCCCTGAAGGGGCTCGCTTGAATACTGATCTTCGCCAACATCCAGGCAATGTTCCTCCCGTTTACCCAGCCGTTGCGCGCCAGAGTGGTTGGGAGGGAACGGTCTCTCTGAGTTACAACGTGAGTTCGGAAGGTCGAGTCGAAAATATCAGAATTACTAAATCCTCGGGCTATCAAATTTTGGATCGCGAGGCCTACCGTGCGATTAGCCGGTACCGGTACTTGCCAGGACAACAAGGGCAAACTTATCACCCGGTGATCTTCCGCCTCACTGGCCCCGCGCAGGCGCTGCCCTCGCGCCTGCGAACCTCAGGCGCTTCAAGGCGATAAAAAAACGGCTGACACTCATCGTGCAGCCGCTGAACTAACACCGCCGGCAACACGACCGGCTGGGTTGGCTTTTTATTTTAAGCTCTTACTTTTTGTCGCCAAACAACTCAGCTTGGGATTTGGTTGTTCCCTGACTGCGCAATTTCGCTTTGCGCTTTTTGCCTTTGCCTGCCAACTTGACCTTACGAATTTTTGTGAGCTTTTTTGTGGGTGACGCCATCTTAATCCTCCATACAGGGTCCATTTACAAACGAACGAGGCAAGCTATCAAAAGGGTAATCGGAAGTCAACGCTATGCATCGCGCCGCCTCCTCCCGCCGTATTTTTGCGAACAGCATAGTCAATCTTAAGGCGCGGCCCGAGGAAGC
>JADZEO010000076.1 GCA_020850475.1 Bdellovibrionales bacterium
AGATTGATCATGTTCGACCTCAAGCTCTGGGTGGAAGTTCGGCACCGCAAAACCTTCGGGTTCTTTGTCGCTCGTGCAATCAACGAGCCGCGATCAAAGTTTTTGGCCAAACAAGGATGGACAGATATCTGATGCCAGTTTTGTAAATTGCCTTAGCGGGGAATTTTGGCCAAGGACTCAGGGGTCATCTGCCAGATCAGGCGAAACTCATCGTTGTTGACGCGAGGGCCTTCCTCTTCGATTCGAGTGGCGATCGCATAGAGCCGTGAATTTCCTTCGCGGCTGCGCCACACCCAAGCGAGGCTCACTTCCTTCTCGCCGTCGACCCGCACCTTATCGTTCGGGTCGAAGTAATCAAAGCGTCCAAGAAGACCAAAGTTGGGAGTCAAATCGTAGCCGAGGTCAAACGACCCGCTGATAAATTTGCGACCTAATTTGTTGTCTTGCTCTACCTCTCCCCAACTTCCCGAGAGGGCCACATTCCACCGGTGCGGGGCCCAATGAGCGAAGCCAGTTCCCATTCGCCATTTGGCTTCAAGAGTGGGATTAACACCGGCTAAGGTGTCGCCACTGGCGGAGGTTGAAAGCGGTTTGGTAGTACCCGTGGTTCCACTAAAGCCGACGTTCACTTTTTCGTGGTCCGTCCAACCCCAGTGGGCCGTCATCCACATCCGGCCATCTAGATTTTCGCCACCTTCGCCGTTATGAATGGTCATGCGAGTGTAATAGCCTTTGTGTTCGGTATGAAAACTTGCGCCGTAATCGCGCAACCCCACCACGCGCCGGGAGTAAATCAAACTGCGCCCCAATTGCAGATCCGCCTCGCGCGCCAACCCTCCCAGTCCATGCTCCAGCGGAATGAGTCCCATGCGAAACTCACCATAAGGTGATACGTACTCACCATAGGCTTCAACCATGCCGAGATCCTGGCTGGTTGTAGCGGCAAAGCGCGCCGGAACATTCAAAAGACTCTGAGAACCTAAAGCAATCTTCGCTCTTAGCGAGCGATCCAGAATCCACCGAAAGCCCACGAGGCTTTCGCGCAAACTGAACTCAGCATATTGCCCTTCACGCACCAAGCCTGCCGCCCGCAAAGTCAAATCTTCGACTTCGAGGGTTCCCAGTGATTCAGCATCCGACTCACCGGCCCAGCTGAGGATCAGCAAAAAAAGGAAGGAACTAAAATACTTCACTCACTTATTCTAGCAGGAGGGTGAAAAAATCAGCAAGCCGCGCAACTTGGATCTCCCCGTCCGCTGCTGAGTGGGGTGAGTTCACACGACCTTGGTCGGCCTTTGGCTATGGGCTCTTAATGAATCTCGCGCTGAAGGGCTGCGAAGGTATCGCTCATGAGCCGAAACGCCTTGTCCTGCACAATCGGACGCTGGTCCAAACTCAGGCCTGCCGTCGCAATTGGGGGGAGCACCTCAACCACAATTTTGTGATGCCAGCGCCCCCAGCAGGGCAGGATTTGACCTTTGGATTGAACTCGCCAAGCCCCGCAAATCACCACGGGAACGATCGGCGCCTGGGCTTGAATGGCGAAGATAAAGGGGCCCGTCTTAAAGGGATGGATTTGCTGTCCATCTTTGCGCGTGCCCTCGGGAGCCAACATAAAACACTCGCCCTTTTGCACCCGCGGAATACTTTGTTCGTAGACCTTAAACACTTCTTCGCGGTTGGCTCGCGCAATCGGCAACACTCCCATGCTCTTTAAAATGGAACCAAAGATCGGGATTTTAAAAAGTTCGACCTTCGCTCCCCAGCGCACCGACCCGTTAATCGCGGTGTGCACAATGGGAATATCGAAATTACTGGAGTGATTAAAGAGGCCGATCACCCCGGTCGTCCCAGGGCGAGGGAAATTGCCTGCGCCCCGCACTTCAATATCGAGCCCGTAAAGAGCGCAGCAACCTTTGCCCCAGGTGCGATAAATAAAATCCCGCACGCGATTACTCGGCACTAACAGCAAAGTTAAAATCGCCGCCGAACCATAGCCGAAGGTCCACAGGACCACCAGCGGCAAGGCGACCAGGCTGCGCACATAACTAAGGACCACCAAGCCCGGTGACTCTTTTAAATTTTCAATCGACTCGACTGTCACTTGTGACCTACCCCTATTGCGGCTGTTCGTCTAAGAACCCCAAAATCCGCTGACGCGCCATTTGTTTTTGACGCAATTTATACTGATCATGAGAAGAGGGTCCATTTAAATTTTCAGTATAGGTCTCAATGTCCATGATTTGGACTTCATAGGGGTAAAAGAAGCTGAGTTTGCGAACCCCCGGCAAATCAATGTGAACCAGGCGCCGGGTAATAAATTTAAGGAAACGATAATCGCCGCTGGAAAAAATGTTCGGCTTCTTGAGGTACCGAGCATCTTGCCCCACCCGCCGCAGCCGCTCCCGCAACCGCTCATCGACCTCGGCCCACTTGTATTCCCGACCCTTGGAAAAACCGTCCATCACCTCTAAAAATACATTGAGCGGATAAATCGTGTTGTTGGACTCGTTGGCAATGACATGGGGATAACTGATCAGGTGATGCTCCTGGAGAAATCTCAGGACACGAAAGACATCAACCAGATAGCGGGTCACAAAGCGCACGCCCACCTTATCCAAAATAGTAAAGGCCACCGCACTGGGTTTGGCGAGGAGTTTGTTGATGGAGGACTCCGAACTCTTAAAAGACTTGATCACGAACTTTTCAAGCTGAATGCGCCCGTCGTCCTGGGGGCCGCCGAGCCAGGTTCCGGCGATGGGATCTTTGTACACTTGCCGTTTGAGCGGCTCGAGAATTTGCTCCTGAATGTCGCTGGAAAATTGCGAAAACAAATCATTTTCGAGGTGCACGAGCACGTGCATGACTTTGAGGATCGCACAAGCCCAATGCTGGAGAGAGTTTTGCCTCACCTCACGGGTGCTGGCGTAGATGAGTAGATTGGCGAGATCCTTCATTTGGTGAGGATCAGCGAGGATCTCAGGGATGTTTTCGCCCTCACGCAACAAATGACTGCGGATATAATTGACCGCTCGCCGATAGCAACGCCACAGGTGCTCGCGATCCTCTTCCTTGGTCAAATCATAACCATAAGCGCGGACAAAGTGATGAGCTTCATCGAGGCTGCGAATGTTGAGGTTTTGAATTTCGAGCGCTGGCGTTCCACCCACCAGCGTTTGCAAGACCCCGGGATCAAATTGAAAGTTATCAGTCGTCACCGAGTTAGGCTAACCGGGGGGCATAGTCTGGGCAATAAAAAACCCCCGGAGAGGGTGGGTATTTTGGGTTAAGGGACTCTCCGGGGGCTTAGGGGGGGCAAGTTTAAGCGGGATTCTTAGTTACATCTAAAGAACCCACACGTGGAGACATAGAAGTTACCGAGTGTTCCCGTCGCACCAGGAGCCACGCCATCCCAGTATTGACGGTTGTCAAATTTAACTGTTCCTGAAAAGTAGTCACCGCTGATGCTGCCGTCGAGGGTAATGCTGCCGAAGGCATCCGAGAAAGTGACGACCGCACGATTGCCGTTGACATAGCCATCGGTCGCGCCCCGAATGTGAATCGGATATTCGGGTATCACATTGCCAGCACCATCAGTTTGTCCCGCAAAACTATCCCAAATGGAAATGCGCAGTTCAGCCGTCTCGCGACGGATCCGTTGGTTCGCAGTTCCAGAGCGAAATGAGCCTTCGGTTTCAACTGAGCCCCAAAAGCGGACACCGGTGTCTTGTCCAGGTTGACCACTCACGTAGCCAAATTCAGCCGGATCGACGGTCGCACTTACAAAATAATAGACGGCATCGCGGAAGGCGTCCTCGGGACTGCCGACGATTTCGCCCCAGGTGGTGCCTGAACCCGGAGTGAAGCGAATGGGTTGACCATTATTATTGACTGCCCCGCGATTGACAAGCTCACTGGGACCGCGAGCGTTTCGTCCGCTCCGAATTGATTGCTTTTTATCCTTTTTACCACAACCAACCACCGCAACGGTGAGGCAGGCGATAAGGATGGTCTTCATCAATTGTTTCATGGTCCTCTCTCCTTCGACCCACTACGGGCCGATTGACTTACCTCTTCATAAGGCAATGCCAATGCCGGAAATGAGAGCTTCTAATGGCGGTTATTTTGAGCTGGTCACGCTTGGCACAGAAAAATTCGCGTTTCGCCTCTTTTGCGCCTACAGCTGACTAGCTCGTGAACACCTTGGAACCCCTGAAAACCACGGGCCAATTTTTGTTTTACAACTGTGCAGTACTCGAACAAAGCCCCTTCAAAACGAAGAGGCTTAAGATCGTGGATCAGTGGACCAAACGTCAGGAATAGAACTTCCGATTGGACTTGGCCATGTTGACGAGCGGGGTGGTGGGCGCAAAGCGTTTGCCGAGGCGGCTAGAGTACATTTCCAATTCCTGACAAATATAGGTCGTCCCTAGGCTGTCAGCGTACCGCAAAAGTCCACCACGAAAGGGCGGAAAACCCGTTCCCATGATCATTGCCAAATCCACGTCTTCGGGTTTTTCCACGATACGGTCTTCAACTAACGCGAGCGCCGCTTCGTTAATCATGGCAAACATCCCTCGCTCAACCACTTCTTTGTCCGTTAGCTTGTTGGTGGCGGCACCGAGCCCGAGCTCAGCGTAAATGCTTTGATCAACGCCAGTCTCTTTACCTTTTTCGTCGTAAAGATAAAAACCTTTGCCGCCCTTACGGCCTAGTCGCTTAGAGTCCTCCACCTTCTCAACTAGCTTCGAGACCTGGATCCGCTCACCAAAGGCCTTTTTGAAAATCTTAAGCACCTTCATCCCGACGTCGAGGCCAACCTCATCCATCAACCGGCAAGGCCCCATCGGCATCCCAAACTGATGGGTGTAAATGCGGTCGAGTTGTTCGACCGACATTCCGTCTTCGAGCAAAAACAAGGCTTCACTCATCCAGGGGAGCAACAAACGATTAACCAGAAATCCCGGGCCATCTTTGACCACCACTGGGGTCTTACCCATCTTCTTGGCCAACTCAAAAATCGTGGCGACGGCTTCATCCTTGGTCTTTTCGCCGCGAATGACCTCAACCAGCGGCATTTTATCGACGGGATTAAAAAAGTGCATGCCGACAAAATTTTCCGGATGCGGTAGGCCCGAACCCATTTCCGTTACCGACAAAGACGAGGTGTTGGTCGCCAGCACGACATCGGGAGCGCAATGGCGAGAGGTCTCGGCCAGCACCTTCTTTTTGATTTCCATGTCCTCGACAATCGCTTCCACGACCACATCCATATTTTGAAAGCCCTGAAAATCCAAGGTCCCACTGATGAACGACATTCGGCGCTCAAGTTCATACTTGTCCATGCGTCCGCGCTGAACTCGCTTGTCCCAAATCGACTTAGCTTGCTTAAAACCTCGCGCAATCGCATCGTGATTAATGTCCTTCATGTGCACTTCGACATCTTTGTCGGCGGCCACTTGCGCGATCCCGCCGCCCATGACGCCGGCCCCGAGAACGGCCATTTTCTTGACGTTGCGACCCTTGGTCGGAGCGCTGGTGCCCGTTTGTTTCTTAACGGCCTCCATAATGTAAAAGAGTTCAATCAAGTTCTTGCTGATATCCGTGACTGCTACTTCACAAAAGCCCTCGGCCTCAAGCTGCAGGGCTTTGTTGCGGTTTTTCATCCCGTAGGTTTTGCGAATGACCTGAAGAGCCTTGAGTGGTGCCGGATAAAATCCTTTCGATTGCTTGAGCACCATCTTGCGAGCTTGCTTAAACACCACCGAACGAAGGGGGCCATCCAACAATTTGTTGAGCACTCCGCGACCGACAAAATGCTTTTGCCGCTTGCCTTTTTTGCCGTCGACGATTTCTTGGGCCAAGGCCAAAGCCGCTTCCCGGAGTTGGCTGGCCGGTACCACCTGATCCACCAGCCCGATCTTGCGGGCTTTTTCTGCCGGCACTTGTTTGCCGGCCAAAATAATATCGAGTGCAGCCTGCAGCCCCACCATGCGGGGCATTCTCACACAACCGCCAAAGCCCGGAATGATCCCCAAATTAACTTCGGGAAGACCGATGCGGGTGCTTTTGTCATCAGTCGCAATGCGGTAGTCGCAAGCCATAACGAGTTCACAACCACCGCCGAGGCAAGCACCATTAATCGCCGCAATCACCGGCATCGGCAGATCCTCGAGGCTATTGAGAATCTCATGGGCGGGACTGAGTTTTTCCAAAAAGGCTTCACGAGTCGTGAGCTTTTTAATCTCATCAATATCGGCGCCGGCGATAAAGATATTGCTCTTTTTCGAAATCAAAATGACGGCTTTGTATTTGGAGGCTTTGAGTTCGGCCACCAGTTCCTTCAGCCGCGCCATGACCGGAGAGGAAAGTTTGTTCACCTTTTCGCCGATGAGGTCCCACTCCATAAAAACCACTTCGCCCTGTGGAACTAACTTGAGACTCTCCTGGATACTCATAAACTCACTCCCTTAGCTCAATTTGGCACTCAGCAAATGCCGATCTATTTTGGTCCAAAAATGTTCGCTCTGCACCCCACACATTGTCAAATACTGTGACTCGTCTCTGGCCTTGTTGTTGTGCATCAAAGCGTTGCTACAAATACGATTTTTCCGCTTTGGCGACAAACTCCTTGCATTGACTTCGGCCTTGATTCGGTTGATCGTTAAAGTGGAGTTCGTGTCGCCTCAAGCAACGATTGGGAAGGATTGTCTCAGCTATGAAAAACGTCGACAAAGAAGCCCTCGAGTATCACGCCAAGGGAAGTCCTGGAAAAATTGAAGTGGTGGCGAGCAAAGAAGTCAATTCGGAGTACGCTTTGTCTCTGGCCTACTCTCCCGGTGTGGCGGCTCCTTGTAAGGAAATCGCCAAAAATCCCGACGATGTTTATAAATACACGGTGCGCGGTAATTTAGTCGCGGTGATCACGAATGGGACTGCCGTATTGGGTCTCGGCGACATTGGGCCTCTCGCGGGTAAACCCGTAATGGAGGGCAAGGGAATTTTATTTAAGCAGTTTGCCAACATCAATGTCTTTGATATCGAACTCGACACCAAGAATAACGAAGAGTTCATCGCCGCCGTCAAAGCCCTGGAGCCCACCTTCGGCGGCATCAACCTCGAAGATATCAAAGCGCCGGAGTGTTTTGAAATTGAAGAGCGCCTGAAGGCGGAGATGAAAATCCCGGTTTTTCATGACGACCAACACGGGACGGCCATTATTACGGCGGCCGCCTTTATTAATGCGTGTCACATTACCGACAGAAAAATCGAAGACACCCGCGTGGTGTTTAACGGTGCCGGTGCTGCCTCGATCGCCTGTGCCAAACTCCTCAAGCGAATGGGCGTTCAGGGGAAGAATATTTTGCTCTGTGATTCAAAGGGCGTGATCCGCAAAGGTCGGACCGACGGCATGAACAAATACAAAGACGAGTTTGCGGCCGATACCGAGCGCAAAACGCTCGCCGACGCCCTCGAAGGAGCTGATTGTTTTATTGGCTTGAGTGTGGCGGGAGCCGTCACCCCGGAAATGGTGGCCACCATGGCCAAACGCCCGCTGGTTTTCGCCATGGCCAATCCGATTCCCGAAATTGACCCTCACAAGGCCAAGGAGGTGCGACCGGATGTGATCGTTGCGACGGGCCGGAGTGACTATCCGAACCAGGTGAATAACGTCCTCGGCTTTCCCTCGATTTTTCGCGGCGCCCTCGATGTACAAGCCACCACCATCAACGAAGAAATGAAAGTGGCGGCGGTCCAGGCGCTGGCCAATCTGGCGCGCCAGGATGTACCGGAGAGTGTTTCGGCTGCTTATGCCAATCGTCACTTTCATTACGGACCCGATTATATCATTCCGAAACCCTTTGACTCTCGGGTCTTGATCAACGTCGCTCCGGCCGTGGCCAAAGCGGCGATGGATACAGGTGTCGCGCAAAAGCCCATTAAGGATTTTAAAAAGTACATTGAACAACTCGAAGGAATGCAGAGCTACCGTCGAGGCTTCATTCGCAGCTACATGAACAAAGTCAAAACTCACGCCCGCAAACGCCAGGAGGCGGTTCCCTTAATTCTTTTTCCCGAGGGACGCAGCTCGAAGATCCTCAAAGCCCTCCAGTCCATTCACAATGAGCGCGTGGTTCGCCCGGTTCTTCTGGGCTATGAAGACGCCATTCACGCGCGCATCGCGGAACTCGAGTTCGAAGACCTCAAGAGCGTTGAGATTTGGCAGCCCAACAAGCACCCCAAGTTTGGCGAGTATGTCGAAAAATTCTATCAGCAGCGAAAGCGCAAAGGGGTGATGCTGGCTGAAGCCGAACGACTGATGGCGGATCCTTACTATTTTGCCGCCATGGCGGTCGCTCAAGGGGATGCCGATGGCCAAGTGTCAGGCGCCACTCATCCTTACTCTGAGTGTGTCCGCCCGGTGCTTGAAATCATCGGCACCGGACGGCGCAAAACTGCGTCGGGCCTCAACATCGTTTTGTGGCAAGAGCGAATCTTGTTGTTTGCAGATACCACCATCAACATCGACCCAACGGCTGAGCAACTCGCCAACATTGCCGCCCATGCCGCCCAGGTCGCCAAGTTTTTTCGCCTCGAACCCAAGATTGCCATGCTCTCATTTACTAATTTTACCGCCGCCAAAGAGAGTCCGCGAAAAATGCGCTTGGCCACTGAAATGGTACGCGAGCGCTTCCCCGGCTTAACGGTCGATGGTGAAATGCAAGCCGACACGGCCGTCAATCCCCAGATCATGGAGAGGATCTTTCCCTTCTCGGACATCAAGGGGGGCGCAAATATTTTGATCTTTCCCAATCTCGACGCCGGTAACATTGGCTATAAATTGGTGCAACAGTTGGGCGGCGGGGAGGTTTTGGGTCCGTTTATTATGGGTCTTCGCCGTGCCGCCAATGTTCTTCAACGAACCTGCTCGGTCGACGATATTGTCAACAGCATTGTGATGACCGCCGTCGAGGCCCAAGTTCTGAAGGAGAAAAAGTAAACGGTGCTCAGACAAACCCGAAGGCAAGAAAAAGCGATCGTGGTCGGAGTGGGGCTTAAGTCCGACTCCTTTGTTGAGCTCAAAGATAGCCTGGCCGAGCTGGAAGAGCTCGTGTGGGCCGCCGGCGCCGAAGTTGTGGGAACGGTGGCTCAGACTCTCAGTCAATACAATCCCGCCACCCTGATCGGCTCTGGCAAGGTTCAAGAAATTCGTGAACTCGTGCAAAACTCCGGCGCCACCTTAGTCGTGATCGACCGCAATTTATCCGGAGTTCAGGGCCGCAACTTAGAAATGGAAATCGGCGCGGTGGTCCTGGACCGAACGCAACTTATTCTCGATATCTTCGCCCAACGCGCCAAAACTCACGAAGGAAAGCTACAGGTGGAGTTGGCGCAAATGCTCGACCAACTTCCACGCATGGTGGGCGCTTGGCAAGGTTCTTTGTCGCGCCAAGGGGGCGGCATCGGTACCCGTGGCCCTGGTGAATCGGCTCTGGAAATTGATCGCCGCCGCATTCATAATCGCATTAAGATTCTCAAAAAAAAGCTCGAGACCGTCACTAAAAACCGCGCTCAGTATCGAGCTGCGCGCCAGCGCTACGAAATTCCGAGCTTTGCCTTGATCGGGTATACCAACTCCGGCAAGAGCACACTGCTGAATCGGCTTTGTAATGCCAAGGTGCTCACCAAAGATCAGCCATTTGCGACCCTTGACCCGGCGACGCGAAAGGTGTTTTTGCCGGAAGTGCGCAATGCCGTGGTCACCGACACCGTCGGATTCATCCGCCGACTGCCGCCGGAGCTGATTGAGGCCTTTAAGGCCACTCTCGAAGAGTCCGTCGATTCTGATGTGCTGATTCATGTGGTGGATTTAAGTTCTGACCAAATGCAGAGTCAGATGCAAACCGTGCAAAATTTGATCGAAGAATTCGGCTGGGGCAAGAAGCCGATTATTCACGCTTTTAACAAAGTCGACAAAGCACCCTTTGAGCGGCAATTTCAAGTGAAAGAACACCCACGGGTGTTTTTAAGTGCCTTGACCGGTGAAGGCGTCGAAAAGCTGCGCTCGCTGATGGTTG
>JADZEO010000077.1 GCA_020850475.1 Bdellovibrionales bacterium
ATCTATATGATGCTCGATCGCGGTTGCGCCCCCAAAAAGGCGACTCAAACTGGACACGCGTCGCAAATAAATACGTACTTCATCCGGGTCGGGTGAAAGATTAATTAAGATTGATCGGGATCAAGGTTTTTTCTGTTTTTGCGGCTCCGGAAGATTTGCGGGGCCAATGCGGGCGGTGGTTCGGGACTTGCCCATCAGGGAGCCCGGCCGAAGGCGACAGGCCGAGGGTTCCGGCATCGGCCCTTCTGGCAATCGGGCCAATGGTCACGGGCCGCGGCGGGTACATACTGGACTCTTGCGCAGACACTGACTCGGACTCGGACTCGGACTCGGACTCGGACTCGGACGCTGACTCCGACACGGACTCGGGGGCTCGGGAATTCTGGTAATTAGGCGACCAGGAAAAAAGCGAAGGCCCGGAGCTCGGTGGTAGGATTAAAAGGTAGAGTGTAGGTGGGATTTTGAAGATGACCGAGTCCGCCTTCTCTAACGGACTCGGTCTAAGGAAGATCTGACGAGTCGGGCCTTTTGTGGTTGCCTTTCCCCTATAACTGGCAACCGTTTCCCCCCAGGTTTTGGTTCCCCTCCACCAACCCCCGTGGCTTGAGTTATGCCCCAACGGACCCCTTAAATCCACTATTCCAATTGACATTGAGGGCTGCTTTTTGTCAAAAGTGATATCAGTTTTAGTTAATGATTTTAATTATTTATAATTATTATGGAGGACTCATATCTTCTGACTAGCAAACCGAACGGTCGTGCGGTAATCTTAAGTCTATGAGAGGGGCTCGTTCACGCGCCGAAATTCTAAAAATCGCCATGCGCCTCGCCAGTCGCGAGGGCCTTGAGGCGATTTCCATTGGTCGCATCGCCGAAAAGGTGGGGATGTCCAAGAGCGGACTCTTCGGCCATTTCAAGTCGAAAGAGAATTTGCAACGAGAGATTCTCGAAACCGTGGCCGACCGATTTGCCAAGCGGGTGTTTGTCCCGGCAATGAAGGAGCCTCGGGGGCTTCCGAGGTTAAAGGCCATTCACCAAAATTGGATTCGGTGGATTCAGGGGAGCCAAGATTTTCCCGGTGGTTGTCCCCTCATCGCCGCGGCGAGCGAGCTCGATGATCAGCCCGGACTTATCAAAGATTATCTCAAAGAAAAACAGCTGCTCTTGATTCACAATTTGCAAAAGGCCGCTCAACTCACCAAAGACGAGGGCCACTTTCACGCTGATGTCGATGTCGAGCGCTTGGGCTGGTATTGGTATTCGCTCATCCTCGGCTACCATCACTACAAGCGCCTGCTGAATCACCCGCGGGCCGATGAATTTGCCGAACATGCTTTCGATGAATTGTTACAACGATGCCAAAAGAAGGAGTTGTCCTCATGAACAAAGAAGTCATTCGCTTGGGACTCCAAGTCGCCTCGTGGATTGCTCCCGATTTCACCTTGCGCCGAGTGGTGGATGTGCTTCAACGTCCCCGCCCTTACCCCACCCGAGTGCGGGAGCGCGTGGCTTTGGCCCAGGCACTCGAGTTTCGCATTAACTTTGATGATCAGCAGGTCACCGGATGGAGCTGGGGAACTGGACCTCGGCAGATTCTCCTGCTGCATGGCTGGGGAGGGCGCGGAATACAGCTGCGCCAGTTTATCGCTCCGCTGCTGAGCCAAGGGTATCGAGTGGTCCTCATTGATTTCCCGGCGCACGGTGACTCGGCGGGAGAGCGCACTCATCTTTGGCAATGGATTCGCGCCATCGAGGCCACCTGCACTCATTGGGGACCCTTCGACGGAGCGATTGCTCATTCCTTTGGCGCCACGGCATTGGTTAATGCCGTACGTCGCGGAGCGAGTGTGGGCCGCCTCTCCCTCGTGGCACCGCTCAGTAATTTGCCTTTGGGGTTTGAGTCCTGGCTACGCGATTACCATGTCCCCCCGCCGCTGAGGCGAATGATTCTTGATCAATTTTCATCGACGGTGGGAGTCGAAATCGAAGAATTGTCTCCCCAACACTTTGCGCTGGAGATGAAAGTCCCGCTGCTCTTGGTCCATGATATTCAGGACCCCGATGTTCCTTATCGACAAAGTGACCAGCTTCAACAAAAATGGTACGGTTCGAGATTGTTAACCACGGAAAACTTGGGACATCATAAGGTTCTCAAAGATCCTCACGTCATCAACTCGATTGTTTCGTTTGTAACTGATTCAGAGGAGGAAGTAGCATGAACGCGCGTCGTGTGGCAGTCATCGGTGGTATTCGCATTCCCTTTGCCCGCAGTATGGGCAAGTACATGGGACACAGCAATCAAGATCTCATGACCTTTGTCCTCCAAGCCTTGGTCAACAAATACAACCTCCGCGATCAGGCTCTGGGCGATGTGGCGCTGGGTGCGGTTCTAAAACACTCGGCCGACTTTAATTTGGCGCGAGAGTGCACGATGGGAAGTGGTTTGTCGCCCGAGACTCCGGCCTTTGATGTTCAACAGGCTTGCGGCACGGGGCTAGAAGCCGCCATCTTAGTCGGCAACAAAATTGCCCTGGGTCAAATTGAGGCTGGCATCGCCGGCGGGACCGACACCAACAGCGATCTGCCGGTGGTGTTTAGCAAGAAGTTCAGCCATCGCTTGGTTCGCAGTGCGAGCGGCCGCAATACCTGGGACAAGTTGCGCCCCTTTCTTACCATGAGCCCCACGGAGCTCTTTCCCGTGGCACCGGGCGTGCTCGAACCTCGAACCAAAATGAGTATGGGCCAGAGTTGTGAAGTGATGGCCAAGCAATGGGGAATTACTCGCGAGGCGCAAGATGAATTGGCCTGCAAGAGTCATCAAAACGCCGCCAAAGCCTATGACGAAGGCTTCTACAATGATCTCATTTTACCCTACAACAACGTCACCAAAGACAACAACCTTCGTCCCGATACCACCACCGAAGCCTTAGCGAAACTCAAGCCCGCTTTTGATCGCAAGAGTGGCAAGGGAACTCTCACCGCCGGCAACTCCACTCCCCTCACCGATGGAGCTTCGGCTGTTTTGTTGGCCAGCGAAGAATGGGCAAAAGCCAGAAAGCTTCCCATCCTTGGCTATCTGGCTTTTGTGCAAACTGCTGCCGTCGATTATGTGAAAAGTGAAGGTTTGCTCATGGCCCCAGCCTATGCTGTGCCTAAACTTTTAAAGCAGGCCAATCTGAAGCTACAAGATTTTGAGTACTACGAAATTCATGAGGCCTTTGCGGCTCAAACTCTCTGCACACTAAAAGCCTGGGAGTCGGCGGAGTTTTGCCGAGACAAACTCGGTTTGTCGTCCGCCCTCGGCGCAATTGACCGCAGCAAGATGAATGTAAAAGGTGGCAGCGTGGCGCTCGGCCACCCCTTTGCCGCCACCGGTGGTCGCATTATCGCTTCACTGGCGAAACTTCTCGCCGGCAAACCCGGTAAGCGTGGCCTGATCTCGATCTGCACCGCCGGCGGCATGGGAGTTACCGCTATCATCGAAGGTGCCTGAAAGGTGCCTGCTACTTTTTGTTAAAGCGACGCACAAAAAAATCCACGCTTTGAGCGTGGTTTTTTTATGCGTCGCTTTAACAAAAAGTAGCAGGCACCTTTCAGCGGCTCTTCTCCACCAGCATCTCGAGAAACTTCGCCGGCTGGTGGCCATAGGGTGCCACTTGAATTAAGACATCACGCCACAGCTGCGGCAATGGCTGATCTGGAGACCATGCACCGTCGGCAAGATAGCGATCCACGGGTGAATGGGGACGCGCGCCCACGGCCGCTCCCCAGAGAAAATCCGGATGAGCTTGGGAGTACCACTCGCCGCCCGTGATCTCGCCCCGCTCGCTGAGTTCAAGGTCATACAAGTATTCGACCCAATGAATTTGGTCCCAATCCTGCCCTTCTTCCTCGCGCGGAGCCGCGCCGAGCTCCACGATATAACCCACGCGCATCACAATCCCGACAATCTTGTTGACCTGCTCGCCCCGATACTTGCGAAAGGGATCTGATTTAAACTGCTCCGGAGTCACGGCCGCTTCCGCAATCGCTTTGACGGTTTTCTTGGTCTCGGGATTAAAATAAAAATACTCATAAGCATAAACCGGCTGATTCCAAACCTCATAATCATAGGTGGCGTCGAGCACAAAACTCCGCTGTGCTCGTCCCAACTGGTTCGTTACCACTTGGTGCCAGGTGGCGGGATTAACATCAAAACACTCAGCATCGGTCAGCCGCCCGTTTTCATCCCGCGCAGGATCTTTCTTGTTACAGCGCCCGCCAAGGTGCTTGGTCGTAAAAGGCGAGGTCGCCCACAACTGGGTGACGAGCCCCTTGATCTCGGAGGGAAACAATTTAATGTCCATCTTGCCATCAAATGCTTTCAATTGAATGGCCTTCGTCGGCCGCGGCACCATGTAAGCAGCAGGCGCCCAGCCGTGACAAATCCCCATCCAATCTTCGACATTTCCGTTTTCATCTTTGTAGAGCGAGCCCTGTTTCCACATGTAAGTAGTGAATGCGGACTGCCGATCACCATAGAGCAAATCCATTTTTTCTGCGGCCGACAGGTGCATGACTTCATCCACATTGCCCGACTCAAAAATTTCCCAAAGACCATTACCCAAGATCCAATCAAAGCGCTTTTGCCAACTCTCGAGTCGCGTGAACTCCGGCACAAAGGGGCGTGCGCCCAAAATTCCGCGCGAAATCGCCCAATAATCACCCGACCACGGCACTTCCTTCAGGCGAGCCCGCCTGAGTCCCTGCTCTTCCAGCTCTTCCAGGGTTTTCACCAGAGGAAAAACTTCTTTATCGACCAAATTTTCGGGTCGCTGAGCCGCCCCCAGAGCAGCCAGAGGACTTCGCCCGTCAATCAACTCAAATTTGCTTTCGCGCCATTCCTGCTTTTTTTCCACAAATTTCTGAGCAGAAAGATCCGCCGGTCGAAAGTAAGTTTGCAGTTTGCGCGGCAACACTCCCGTGGCATCGCTTTTTTGCGGGATTCTTTGATAATAAGCGCGCGGATTCTGGCGCCACTCATCGAGTGATTGGGAGGACTTCCGAGACGGAGACGGCGCCTGCGCCAGAGCCAATCCACAGCCGAGCGATACCAAAATTGGAACAATGCATCTTAAGAATTGCTTCATCTTTTCCCCCAAAAACGCCCCGGCCAAGTTCCGCGACAAACCTCTCATTAGAGCAATTGTTGGACCACAAATCTGCCCTCAGTGTCTCCAAATTTCTCAACAACTCGTCAATTTCGTCCCAGAGGGGGTGACTTTATGACTCAACTCTCGGTAAGCTTTGATCCAAGGCAAATCCATCCACCACAATGAGGAGGCAATGATGAAACTCTTCCCTCTCTTGGTTCTCCTAATCTCAACATCGGCTTGGGCTCACTCAGCCCCGATTTGTGACCCCTCAGCGGGTGTAACGCCCTCACCTGAGGCCATTCAAGCCTACGATGACTACATCTTGGGCCTGGAGGATGACTACCAATGGCTTTATGAGGAACTCATTCCGCCGCTGAAACGCAGTGGAACCATGGACGAGCCGGCCCGAAAGACTTTCTTCCGCCACCTTGCCGACACTTGGGAAGTGTTCCCTTCTCCCCGCGAAGTGTGGACGTCGCCGCTGCCCGCGATCAAAGGGTCTTCCCGCAAAATTACCGGCAAAATTACTTACGTTGGCTTTGTGCGGTTGTCGTACAACTACGATTTGATTCCCGATGGCAAAGGGGGCCTCATCATCGAGGTCCGAGTCCACTTTAAAAATCCTGTGGGTCATGATCTCAATTATTTTGG
Source organism: Bdellovibrionales bacterium (assembly GCA_020850475.1). Lineage (GTDB taxonomy): Bacteria > Bdellovibrionota > Bdellovibrionia > Bdellovibrionales > UBA1609 > JADZEO01. Next base: position 5,787 of record JADZEO010000077.1, read on the forward strand.
CGAGCACCTCAAAAACGCCTCTGAAATTTGGAACCGCCACCAGGTGCCATTGAGTTTTCCGTACCAATTTCGTTTTAGCGTTGAGCCCGATTCCTCGCGCGCTCATTTCTCGGTGAACATTCAGGATTCAACCCGCGGCCCCTACAACACCAACTGGAGCCGCACGTGGCAAGGGCCCACCATCGCCCACGAGGTCGGCCACATGATGGGTCTGGCGGATGAATACAAAACTCTCAGTGGTGAAATCGACTGTCTCGAAGAATCATTGATGTGCAACTCCTGGTGGGGCTCGCTGTGGACTCATCACTACTATTTGGTGTTGCGCCGGATTTTTACTGAACACCCGTAACTCACAAGGATCGTTTGATGAAATACGAAAAATTCTCCCACCCCGAAACCGCGCCAGTCCAATCGGCTGACCACTTTCAGCTGTTTCCCGCAATTGAACCCTACCAATCCGGACGACTTAAGGTTTCAGATCTCCACGAAATTTACTTTGAAGAGGTTGGAAATCCCCAAGGCAAACCCGTGGTTTTTCTCCATGGTGGGCCCGGCGGCGGCTTGGCCCCGGTGTACCGGCAGTTTTTTGATCCCAAGATTTTTCGTGTGGTGCTGTTTGATCAAAGAGGCTCCGGTCGCAGCACTCCCCACGCCGAACTTAAAGAAAACACAACTTGGGATTTGGTCAGCGACATTGAAACTCTGCGCGAGCACCTCGGCATTGACCGTTGGTTGGTGTTTGGCGGCAGCTGGGGAAGCACGCTGGCTCTGGCTTACGCTGAGACCCATCCCGCGCGAGTCAAAGGACTCATTTTGCGCGGAATTTTTCTTTGCCGTAAAAAAGAAATCAACTGGTTCTACCAAGAAGGGGCAAGCGCGATTTTTCCTGAGGCCTGGGAGAAGTATCTCGAACCCATCCCGAAAGAAGAACGGCACGACCTCGTCAAGAGCTATTATAAACGGCTCACCGGCGATGATCGCAAAATCCGTCTTGAAGCCGCGCGCGCCTGGAGCATTTGGGAAGCTTCGACATCGTTTTTGCAACAGGATGCCGACGTGATTCAATCCTTTGGTGAAGACGAATTCGCGACCGCCTTTGCGCGCATCGAAGCCCATTACTTTACCCATGGAGCTTTTTTTAAAAGTGACAATTGGCTGATCGAGAATGTGCGCAAGATTCGCCACATCCCCTGTGAGATCGTTCATGGACGTTACGATGTGGTTTGCCCCATCATGAGCGCCTACGAACTCCACCAAGCCTGGCCCGAAGCCAAACTGCACATCACGCCCGACGCCGGACATTCCGCTTTAGAGCCCGGCAATACATCGAAGCTCATTGAAATACTCAATTGCTTTAAGGAACTTTAACTGAGGAGATCGACATGTCACGAAATTTGCAAACCATCAACTTCATGTTTGGCGCTCTGTTGTTTGGTGCGCTGGTGCTGGCGACGGCGCCCGCACAGGCCTTTTTTATTGAGCCTTACGCCGGTTACGAGTCTGGTGAATTTGACCCCAACGGAGCACCGAGTTTTGACGTAGCTGGAGTTAGCTATGGACTTCGTTTGGGATTTGATTTTCTCGGATTCCGTCTAGGAGCTGAGTACGGTGCGGGTGCGGTAAAAGGTGAGTTCTTGGGAGTTGACGAAAAATTCGAGCCCGTTGATGTCGGGTTGTATGCTGGTTATGAATTTCCAATCCTCGTAAAAGTTTGGACGGTCTACGCTCCCAACACTAAGGCAGGTATTACCGAGGGTGGGGTCGAATCCCCAAACGACCTTGAGGAAGGTACCACTATGAAAGTAGGTGTCGCCTACTCAGGTTTTTTATTCGATATTGGAATAGAAAAGATCACTCGCAAGTACAAAAAGCTCGGAACTACACACAGTGGCGGCCACACCTATGACCTCAACACCATGGGCGCCTTCTTGATGTTTTCATTTCCCTAGTACGCCGACATCATCGCGTCCTAGGGCCTCAGCACTAGTCCAACGGCTGGCGCACGGCCTAAGGGACTGTGGTTTTGCACTGGTCACAAACGCCCGAGGCTTGTAGACTGTTGAGGATCAACTCCGGAGGTCATCATGAAATTCATCAAGCTGTTGGTCTTTTGCCTTTTGGTTAGCGCCTTCGCTACTTCACTGAGCCCGCGCGCAAACGCTCTCATGCTGGACTCCAACTTGTTTTATCTCTCCGACTCACTCGACATCACCGACCAGACCTTTTCCCGTCATGGATTTGATTTGTCGTTGGCCATGGGACTTGATCAGGACGCCATGCTCAATCTAGGAGTTAACGTGAGCGCCATGGGCACAATGGATGAGGCCAGCGGCACCGAGGTCAAATGGTCGACCTTTGATTACGGCGTTAAGTTCATCGCCTTTCTTGATCGAGTTAAGACCTGGGGACTGGGTCTGGCGTACAACCTCAAGGCCGAAGGCAATTGGAAGTCAGGCGCTACCGAACTCGACTGGCGCGGGAGCAGCGTGAAATTTGACATTGGCTATAATCCTTTGGTCTTTAACGGCTTTTACTTCGGCGTGCGCTTAAGCTATTACGTCGCACTTTATAACGAAGAATCCATCGATGGCGGCAGCTCTTACTCCAGCAAAGACGTCAAACGCAGCTTTATCTACCCGTCTATTTATTTGTCCTACCGACTGAAGTAAGGCGTCCGTCACCAGGCGCATTTTTAGCTCGCCCTGCCACCTCGGCGGAACTAGGCCCTTGGCCGGGAACCAAAGTCCAATAAGGGTTTGGTGAGGTTCGCGAACCTCGCGATTTGTTCTATACTATAACCATGCGTTGGTTTCCCCAGTTCGGTATTTTTACCGTTTTGTTTTCTTCGCTGTTTTTTCTAACTTCCAGTTGCGCGGTCAAAGAAGGTCAGCATTGGTTTGGCTCCCTCGGTATGGGCGAAGCGCGCATTTACATTTCCGGGCCCAATGCGGCATCAAATAACTACACCATCACTATGTATGAAACCGACGGCACCTTCATCAAAGAAATCTACGACTACGGAACCACCGCCGAATATGGGAGAGGACTTGCCTACTTTGATCCATTCTCCATTTTAGTTGCCGTCGAAGGAGCGGATCGACTTGAGAAGGTAGACATTTTTGGCAACGTTACCACTTTCGCCTCAACAGCCTCTTTCACCGGAAACATATTTGACTTGGAACGGGACAACAGCGGCAACTTTTACGTTGTCGAATCCAACACCATTGAGCGATTCAATTCGACCGGCGAGCGATTCCCCGTCAGTGGCAACCCCTACATTAATACCACCATCGGCTCCTGTGTCCTCAACACTCCTCACGGCATGACCATCACCAGTGCGGGACGCCTGGCGGTGGTGAATTCCGGTGGAACTGACAACCTTTCAGTTTATGATATCTCGACCACCACGGCGAGCTGTGCCTCGAACGTGGCCTTTGGCCAAGATCCCTGGGATGTCGTGGCTCACCCCAACGGCTACCTTTACGTCGTCACCCAACTCAATGATTCGATTTATCGCGTGAACGAAGACGGCTCCGGCGCCACCATCATTTACACTTACAGCGTGGGTACTGCTAATCCGGCGGCAATTGCGGTACTCCCGGACGGAAATCTCATCGTGGCCGACACCGGTAGCGACCAAATTGATCTCTTTTCACCAAGTGGAACGCTCCTCGTGTCGCCGTTTATTCGCAACACTCACACGACCAACATCTCAGACCTTCTCGTGCTAGGAGGTCAATAATGAACGTGGTCGCTCGTCGGGCGTTTCGCTGGCTTCTAACTTTCGCCTTCGCCACCACGACCGCCCTGCCATCGGCTTGGGCCGCGGGCGGAGGCAAGAGCGGCAATCTGCATTTTGAAGGCAATATCGGCACTCCCAATGTGGCGATTGAAAACCCCAACGGCACCACCGCTTACTACGATGGACTGACCATGCTCGGTAGAATCATCGCCCCGGTGTTCGTTCGAGATGCCTTTGCCACCTCCCTCACCGCTAATCTGCGCTATTTGGATCTCAAAAATACCGCCAATAGCGGCAGCCAAAAAGAATTCGCCAGCCAATTGGGGCCGGGACTGGGTTTGCGCCTCAGCGTGGGTCGAATTCATCTGGGTGCTGATTATTTTGTGATTCAATCTCGACATTACTCCTTTGGTGGAGTTTCCAACGAAGTCTCCTACAGTTTTTCTCCCTTGAGTTACTATCTCGGCATGGGATTTTCGTTGGGCTCTCTGTCCTTCGGACTCTCGTACATCTTGACCAGCGGAGCGGTCGGGAAAAAAGAGTCAGAACTCTCGAAGGACTCGCCTTATTCTGACTCCCTGACCATGCTCACCCTCTCCTGGGACACCGGAATTTCCTTTGGCAAGTTCGCCGGAGATCTCATCAAGAAGTAAATTCCGTCACGAAATTTGAAGTGCCTATGGTCTTGACGCAATTCCTTCAGAGGGGAATTGACTACCCAGCAGACAGTTTTCTTAAGATTGAAACCTTTGGACACCCACCTTCGTCGAGGTAAAGAGGAGAGAGCATCTGCTTCAACGAACGACCGCGAGAGATGAGCGACTATAAATTGCGCAGTTTCTCTCTGGTTGTAGGTCGGGACGCGGTTAAATTGCCAATTCCCGGCTCCGCCTTTGGTCTTACTGAAGCGCGCAAATTCTTCGCGTTTTCGCCGCAACTGTCGACACTCAAAATCGATCGACAAATTTTTCTACGTTCGGCCAGCGTTTCAAGAAGAGAATCCCTCGACACTTCCAGTCCTTAGACCAATTTGTTTCTGGACCTAGACCCGCCCATCATCCGGCACTGGCTTTGCTCAAGACCTGAGTAGGGAAATGTCGTCGGGGAAAATATATGAAAAAACAGATTAGGGTTTTCTTGGGTTTTACATTAATGATGGGTTTGGTCACGGGGTGTTCGGAAGTCAAATTTAGTTCCGAACCCGTAGGGAGTCTGGAGAATCCAGGCGATCCGGTGCGCCCACCCATCGATCCACCTATTGATCCGCCAGATGATCCACCGATCCGCGAGAGTGTTAAAGACACTTTCTATCAACAAGTTGAAAAAACTCAGGTCGACGTGTTGGTGGTGATTGATAACTCTCGCTCCATGGTTGAAGAGCAAGCCAAAATTGGCCAACGCATTTCGAGCTTCCTAGGACATCTTAATGATGTTGATTGGCAGCTGGGAATGACCAGCACTGATATTAGTGGTGGCAAATTTAGCACCAATGGCGAGCTGATGACATTTAATGGTACCAACTTGCGGATCCTCAACAAGAACGTGCCAGACCACAATAAGATTTTTATGAACTCAGTCCGCCGCCCTGAATCCGACTGTTGGAGCGAGTGCGCCTCGGGAGATGAGCAACCTTTGCAGGCCTCAATTATGGCCATCGACAAACGGGACGGCGCCAATCATGGATTTTTTAGGGACAACACGGATCTGGTGATGGTGGTGATTTCTGATGAAGACGAGCTCAGCACGGGCCCCATTGGCGCAACCAAACCCGGTGAAGTGATTCAAAAATTCAAGTCCGTCTGGGGTACCTCAAAGTCTCTCACCGTTTACGGCATCCTTATCTTACCGGGCGATCAGAACTGTTTTGACGTCAATGCCGAAAACGGCGGCAACTACGGGACCTATGTTTACGAGTTTGCCAAGGCGACCGGAGGAATTTCGGGCAGCATTTGCGACAACGACTACGGTGCTTCGCTCTCATCCATTGGTCAGCGCGTGCGCAATTTGCTCAACTCGTTCACCCTGACTGCAGATGTAGATCCTGCGACTGTCAAAGTCACTTTGACCCCCACTCAAGCAATTGGGTGGCGGGTAGAGGGCCGCAAAATCATTTTTGATCGCCCGCCCTCATCTGGAACCAAAGTTGAAGTGGATTATTTGAAGCCCGCTAAATAAAGCGCGGCCATTGTACGGCTCGGTTGAGGTTGCTTGGGGCACCGAGACGGCCTGTTCAGTGGTCAAAATTATTGACCCGTCTGTCTCAGGCGGGGTTGGGTTAGACTTACAAGTTCCTCGTCAGATCATTCGAGCCAATCAAATTTTCAGGCACGAAAGGGTCGGCATTGACGCCGGCCCTTTCTTTCTCACTCCTCGCGCTCTCACTCGTTTGGATTTTTTTGCAAAAGTTCCCAATTGAGAAATTTCATTGCCCCTCTCCCCCCACCCGCCTATGGATAGGCACGCCAACACGGCGACGAGGAAAGGGGGGCTTATGGGAAATAAGTCGAGTCATCGGTCTTGGAGATATTGGTTCACTTTTGTTGCGCTGACGACGTCTCTTGGTGCCAGCGGTGCGGAACTGACGTCGCCATTTCCTTCTTGTGTGAAGGGCACGGTCATCCCCAACTCCCACACTCTCGACGAGGATGGGTTGGTTTTGCGAGGAATGGCGCCTCGAAGTGAGGCGGATGTACTTAGCCTCAACGAGGTCGGCGTCGAGCGGATTCTCATTTTCAAGAATCAGACTAAAACCGAAGTGGATCAGGAAATCGCCCAGCTCCTGAGTCAGGGCTGGAGGCCAAACCAAATCAAGCAAATTCCGTTTTTGTGGAAGGACCATCCTGATTTTACTTCCGCTTGCCAACAAACTCTTGCCGCCATGGCGTGGATAGAAAAGGCCCGGCTCGCGGGGCACAAGGTGTTTTTCCATTGTACCGTCGGGGAGGACCGCACCGGATACTTGGCGGGCTTACTCAAGTTTTGGTGGGATCAGGGGACCTTAGAAGAACTCTTTGAAAAGCAGCTCTGCTGGAATGGCTATGAAGCCGGCAATCCTCAGAAACCCCTGAATCAGGTGGTTTTGAAAATCCGTCGTTCCCTCACTCCGCTGTGGGTGAAGGTCGCATTTTTGCTCTCGACCGCAAAATCTCTTGAGGCAAAATCTCTGTGCGCCGCCGACCCGAGCGACGACCCCACCTTCAAACGCGACTGGCTGCCCTTGACGACGCAACTCAAGTGCAGTGTTTCACCACGCTATCCCTTGCGCACTTCGCCGGCTCGGGCCTGCGCCCTCAAGTGACCGTGAACTTTGGCCTCAGTTGCGAGCTGAGGCCGCCGGGCGGGTTGAGGTTCCCATCCACACACTGGCGAGAATAATCACCATCCCCAAAATGCTCAGCCAAGGAATCGTTTCGCTGAATCCGAACCAGCCCATCGCCAGAGCCAACAAAAGTCCGAGGTAGTTAATCAAGCTCACCCGGTGGGCCGGCTCGGCCTGATAGGCCCGAGTCATGTACACCTGAGCAATCTGAGTTCCCACGCCAATTCCCAGAATGATCAGCCAATCCTTAAACCCCTGGGGCCATACCCAGTGGTAAATTGCGACGGGCCCGACGAGCGGAAGAGTGATGATGGGAAAATAAAAAACCACGACCAACTCATGATCAGTGGATTTGAGCAGTCTCACGATGTTGTAAGCCAAGGCCGAAAAGAGGGCTGCGGCCACACCGACGACTAAGTCAAATCCCGCCACCCGTGGATCAAAGCCTTTGACGAGGAGAACTCCAAGAAAGGCCAACAGAAAGAACACCCACTGACCAAGCCGCGCACCCTCTTTTAGCATCCACCCCGCAAGGAGAACGGTAAAGATCGGAGCTAAGTATTGAACGGTGACCGCCGAGGCCAGCGGCATGGCTTGCAAAGTATAAAAGTAACCGGTTAAGGCTCCGGTTCCGGCGAGCCCTCGGGCTAACAGCAACTTGCGGTTTTTGCCGATAGGTGAAATGCCCTTTAAGCGCAAGAGCACGAGACAAATCACCGCGGTGATCAGCGCTCGAAAAAATACCAATTCATAAAATGGCACATGCGAAAGGGCTTTGACTCCCGCATGAACGAGCGAAAAATAGAGCACGGCCCAAGCCATTGCTCTTTGCCCTGGGCTCCAATTTTTGATGATTAGTTAGCTCCGGTCGACGATTTGCGGCCGTATTTTTTAGCAAACTTCTCGGCGCGACCTTCAGTATCGATCAAGCGTTGTTTGCCGGTGTAAAACGGATGTGAAGCACTGGAAATATCGACTTTAATCAAGGGATACTCTTGGCCATCTTCCCACTTGATCGTTTCTTTGGCTCTTGCGGTCGACAAAGTCTTGAACGCAAAATCACAAGAAACGTCTTTGAAAATCACTTCCCGAATTTCTGGATGTAAATCCTTTTTCATGGCTCCTGCCTTCACTCTGCACACTAGGTGTTCTTTAAGAATCTCGGCAATTTAGCAAACTTTGTCGGCCAGCGCAACGCTCCTTTTGGGAACCATCAAATCTAGCAAAAATTGCCTAATTACAAATACTTAGACATATCTCGGCAAACCATCGCAAATTCCGCAACAATCCCCGACTCAAGTCTTAGCTCTTTAGACCAGAACTCAACTCGACTCGCCCCAAGTCCCTCAGACTAGCCGCGACTTTGGACGATCAGACTATTGGACGGTCTGAGGTTCCAAAGTCGAGCTCGACTTGGCGCCACAGCCCACGACTTGGCGCCACAGCTTACGAGGAGTTTACACCATGTTACGTCCATTGATCGCAGCTTGTGCCCTCACCTTCTTCTTGATGGCGTCGGCCTCCGCGCAAAATCGCAATCCCGTGTCTCGCTTGGAGGTCCTGAGCGAACCCGCCGGAACTCCGCAACCCGGTCTGTCGGATTACCGCTCGGGTCGCATCGGGACCCAGAATGTGCTTTCTAAATGGACCCCCACGGGCGCTTTGCAGACACCCGTCAGTCCCGATTGCCACCCTCGCCAATTTGAAGACACCTACCTCAGCTCAAACGGAACCGAGTCAGACAAGCGGCAGATTTTGACGGATTACTTTAATCGCTGCGGAAAGTTCTTGTCGCGCGATGCTCCTCGGCGTTTCACTGCGATGCTGAGGCTCGACAAAGCCCGCTACGATATTTTTGCCAATCCTCATATTCAACCCATTCGCCTGCACTTTGCCAATGGTGAAACCGTCACTGGGTTTCTCGGGCTTAAGCCCGACAACCGACCCCATCCGTTCGTGGTGGTCCGTTGTGGTGTCACTTGCCAGGCCGACAATTCAGCGAGTGTCCGCAATCTTACTTCCCATCTTTTTGACGAGAGTCCGTTTAATATTTTGTTTCTCGCAAGTCACACTTCCACCCCCAATGCGCAAGAGAATCATCGACTGGCTTTTGGCGGACACTACGAAGCTCAGGAAATGTATGAAGTGGGCAAGTGGGTGCGCTTTGCTGCCCCCTTTCGTCATTTGGTGAGCAGCGTTCACGCCGCCGGCATCAGTCTCGGAGGTCATGCGGCTCTCTACACCGCGCTTTACAATGACTACAATCCGATCAGCGACGACCTCAAAGTTTTTAACTCAGTGGTGGCTTACTGCCCGGTCGTCAACCTCGAGGACACCATGCGCTCACTCTTTGACGGTGGCGGAATCACCGACGGGTTTATGCGCGATTCATTTTGGACCACCCTGCAGGATGTTTACGATCAAGTGCCTGACCTCCACGATCTCATGGTCAAAGGCCAGCGCCCCTCCAATCCGGAAATGATGCAAATTATTGGCACGGCCGCCACACGGTTTTCGAGCCGTATTCCCGCGGGAACGGCCTTGTTTCCGTTTCGCGACAAACCGATCCGCAACCTTGGGGATTTGTGGTCGCTCAACAAATTTACTAATCAAGCCAAAGGAATTACCACTCCCACCCTGGTGTGGTCTGCTCAAGATGATTCGGTCGTCGACTATTCCCTCAATGGCGAAGTCCTCACTCAGCAATTTCCAAACGCCGATAAATCGCGTTTGGTGATTCTCAATACTCCGCAGGGAAACCATTGCGCTCAGGCGATCACCTACGGCTGGGAAACCACGGCGACCGTGCTGCGCTCGTTTATTATGGATCATAGTTTTGATGTGTACATCAAACGCGAAAAGGTGACTTACCCTCTCGCGATCACCACTCCTCCCCTGGGCCGCGGCGAGCAGCACATGCTGCAAGAATGGAAGGCCTCACGCGGCAGCGATGAGCTGGAGCTCAAGTTCACGGTTTTTAATAATCAATTTAACTGTAAAAAACCCGGAGAAAGTTCACCAAGCTGCTACAACACCTATTTAAGCCGAGTCAAAATGAGTTCTCTGCCAATTCCCCTCGCCCCGCCGGCAACGGGACTCGATGCCGAGATCTTGACTCGCTGGTTGAACTCGCGGCTCGAACTCCACGGTCCCTCGGGTCGACTCATCCAATCCCGCGAAGGCGCCTCCCAATTGGTCGTCGTCCAGGATTAATTTTTCGGTTGAGGCTACCTTCCTCCCTGGTAGCCAGCCATCACCACTTGCCATTCTACCCGCTACCTTCCACCTACAACCCGCGGCCTGTGACCTGCGGCCTGTGCCCTGCGGCCTGTGACCTGCGGCCTGTGACCTGTGGCCTGTGACCTGCGACCCGTGGCCCGCGGCCTGTGGCCTGTGGCCTACAACCCGCTACCTTCCACCTTCCACCTGCAACCCGCTACCTTCCACCTTCCACCTGCAACCCGCTACCTTCCACCTTCCACCTACAACCCGCGGCCTGTGACCCGCGACCTGCGGCCTGTGGCCTGTCTTCTGCCATCTGAATCCTGGGCTCTGACCACTGTTCGTCTTTCCCGCTCTCCTGACCAACGACCGATTTCGGTAGTTCGCTTTACGAGGACCCTCCCACTTTCGTTTGGTACTCCCAAATCTCTTTGCCGCATTGCTCTCTATTGACATCGCTACCAACTCTAGTTAATTTGCCTTCATGTCGCGTAAAATCCAGCAAGAACTTACTCTTCAAAACGAAAAATCGATGATTGGAAAGCCCTTTGGTGGGTCGAATCTGAAAAGTCACCCGAAGGTCAAGCGACCCTTTTCGAGCAAACACCAGATCCATCTGATTTTAAAATCTTCGCTGGCAAAGGGCGTACACTCGATGTTGCACCCCAAAAATGTGGACCACGTTAATCGGCTGGTGCGCCGGTTTGCAATCGACAATGGAATTCAACTCCAGAATTATGTGAACGTGGGAAATCACCTGCACTTATTGGTGAAGTGTCGGCATCGGCGGCAACTTGCGCGCTTTCTTAGGACGATCTCTGGCCTGATTCCCAGGCGGATCTTGGGATGCCAAAGAGGAAATCCGCTGGCAACCACAGAAAAATTTTGGGACGCTCGCCCCTTCACTAAAATCATGGCCTCAGGGCGTAGGACCTTCCAAATCATTCGCCGCTACTTTGACAAAAATCGCTGGCAGGCGCTCAATCGAGTAGAAGGTTTTGACTATTTTCCATTCCAGGGAACAGGATAGCCTCACCCCCAGAGGCGGCGCTCTAAGACGCCAAAACCTAGTGACTGCGGCACCCTAAGTCACCAAAACCTAGTGACTGCGGCGCCCTAAGACGCCAAAACCTAGTGACTGCGGCGCCCTAAGACGCCAAAACCTAGTGACTGCGGCGCCCTAAGACATCAAGCCATGAGATCTCAGAGAGATGAGACCCATGTGGCGTGAGACTTTAGGACTATGAAAACTCGACGGGGCGAGTGCGAGGGGCGTGAGACTTTAGGACTATGAAAACTCGACAGGGCGAGGGCGAGAGTGCGAGGGGCGGGGTCGTTAGTTTGAGGGAGAGACCAAAGATTATTCTTGGAACAGGTGGAAACTGGGGTGCTTGTCGCCTTGGGCTTTGGGATCGACATTAAAGAGTGCAATGACTTCGGTGCGAACATTGGGGCGGATGTTGAAGACGACGAGGTCGGCGTTTTCAATAATTTGGTGAATACCGCGACCGCCACCGCCTTTGACCATGCCCTCTTCGTGGCCGGTCTCGGCGCCTCCGTAACACTTCTCCAGATAATTCAATATCGTCAAGCCCGACAGCGCTCCATTCGGGTCGGAAACCGAAACCGCCATGAGCATGCCATCGGTGGCGTACTCCAGACGGCTGTGGTGTTGCGAGTCGAGCACCACCAGCTCGGTGCGAGGGACGTGATTGTAGAGTGACTTACGATTCTTGTCGACGGGGGCATCGTAGATGGCGTTCATCAACAGCTCTTCTGACACCGCCCTCATCCGCTCCCGAATGGTGCCGCGAATTCCCAGACCAGCAAAGTACTGATCCATTTGTTCAATCAAATGGGGGCGCTCATCACTGCGAGTCACCTTGGCAGACTTGATATCCACTCCCCAGGCCAAATATTTTGCCAAACCAAAAATGTCACCGCTGGCAAGTTTTGCGACCGAGGTCACAATATTCTTAATCGTAAAGGTCCGATCGTTTTCATCTCGTGAGATAATATGCGGCAAAAAGCTGTGCGCCTTGAGTTGCGGTAAGTACTCCGGGATGTAAGCCGAGGTCATAAAAACAAAGTGGCACTCCGGATTCGACCTCTGGGCCAAATCAGCCAGTTCGAGCATTTCGGCGGGAATAAAGGCAATATCAAAGGGGTGCTCGGCAACGAGTTTCTTACCCTCTTCCAAGTCTGAGACAATTTCCAATTCAACACCGGTTCCGCCCAACGCCATTTTGGCCGTGATCTGCTGCTTCTTATTGGGTTCGGCCAGCAACACGCGCTTGCTCTTCATCGCTTGCTCAGTCGAGTAAAGTGAAGTCACGGGTTCCAACAAGCCTAAGACATCGTTGACCTCGCCAATGGCCGAGCGAACCATATTCTTTTGAGGTCCATCATGGGTTTGCTCTTCCAAGTGCAAAAGAGTCATCTGCAGTGGCACCAGGAAATTCTTGTAAAGGTCTTCTAATTTTTTAAAGGTGAGCGTGCGGGTCGAGTACAACTCTTCTAATTTTTTGTGACTCGCAACTAACTCCGCATTTTGCTGCTCGAGTTTGGCGTATGACTTCACCAAGTCTTCGGTGCGCTTTTGCAAATCCGAGGTGCGTTCCCGAACTTTCAATTCCAAATCGCGGTTGATCTCTTTGAGTTCTTCCTGAGCTTTGGTCAGTTTGTTGGTGAGATCCTCAAAGTACTTGGCCTTCTGATTGGTAACCCGCAATTTTTCAGTCAGATCATGAGCGTACACTCGGTAGAGTGCGTGCTGAAAGCTATCGGAATTGGCACCTTCCAGAGAGGTGAACTTATTGGCGTTAATCACCAACATTTCGGCCGGAGTTTCAGCTTTAATAGTCGCCGCCACAGCCTGACGAGAGATCACACTCATCTCACCGACTAAGGAACCCTTTTTGTCTAAGGTTGCAACCACTCCACCATCAACGTAAACGCCCACCTTGCCGGAAAGCAGAAAGTAAAGATCATGGTTGATCTGACCTTGGATGAGAACCGAAGCCCCTTGGGGATACGAAAAGTACTCAACGTGATCGACCACTTGCTCTAACAATCTCTGAGGGAAGTGCTTGAAGAAATCAAAACTGACGAGCGCCGACAAAACACTTTGTCGGTCCAAGGAAGATTCCTTTTTCTTTGCAGCCTGATTCATCCTCACCTACCCACACGGGATCAGCGAACAATTGTTAAGGATTCTTAAAATCTATCGTCATTTTGGGAGACTCAATGAAGTCCAGTGTCTTGTAATGATTCATCTAAAGAAAAACTTTTTTGCGCCACAACCAATCCTTGACCTAGATCGCGCGCCAACCCGGTTTGGCGCCGGGCGGGCGACCCAACGCCTCGTTGCACTCCCGCCTTTAGCCCAGCCCTAGACCCAGCGAGACTGCCCAATACCTATAAGCGAGCGTACAATGGCAGACAGCTTAACTAGTCTATATTATCAAGACTGCCAACGCATCAAATTGAGAACACACCCGGCCCGTGGAGGTCCTTGAGTGGAATCACCCCAAGAAAAACAAATTCTCGAAAAAGTCCGCCAATCATCTGCCCATAAAGTGAAAGTCGCCGTCACCGACATCGATGGAATCTTGAGAGGCAAATACATTCACAAGGATAAGTTCTTCTCGGCGGTCGAAGGGGGCTTTGGGTTTTGTAATGTCGTTTTCGGTTGGGATATGGCGGACGTGGTCTACGACAACGCCACCTACACGGGTTGGCACACGGGTTATCCTGACGCCGAAGTACGACTGGACCTGAACACCTACCGCGAAATTCCGTGGGACAACAAGACTCCCATTTTTCTTGGCCAATTTATGGCGGGCGAAGGCCAGCCACTGATGATTTGCCCTCGCCAACTTCTGCGTTCGGTGATCAAGCGGGCCGAGTCCGAGGGCTTTATGCCCATGGCGGGCATGGAGTTTGAGTGGTTTAACTTTCGCGAGTCGCCCCACAGCATGGAGAGCAAAGGGCACGTGCGCCCTGAGCCGATCACTCCCGGAATGTTTGGTTACTCAATTTTGCGCGCGGGATTTGAGCGGGAGTACTTTAATGCCCTAATGGACGAGATGGAGCAGTTTCGTGTTCCGCTCGAGGGCCTCCACACCGAGACCGGCCCCGGCGTCTATGAAGGAGCGATTGCCGTGGCCGATGCGCTCACCGCCGCCGACCGCGCCGTGCTCTTTAAGGCCGGCACCAAGGAAATCGCCAGCCGCTTTGGCATCATTCCATCCTTTATGGCCAAGTGGAATCCCCAACTCCCCGGCTGTAGCGGTCACGTTCACCAGAGCCTGTGGGACGTAAGTGAAAAGAAGAATCTCTTTTACGATCCCAATGACCGCTTAAAAATGTCTAAGGTCTTTAAGCACTACTTAGCGGGTCAAATGCACTGTCTACCCGAGATCCTGCCGATGTTGGCACCAACGGTAAATTCCTACAAACGTCTGGTTGAAGGGATGTGGGCCCCCACTCGTATCAATTGGGCTGTCGACAACCGCACCGCGAGCTTTCGGGCCATTCCGGGTTCACCTAAATCAACGCGACTAGAAACTCGAGTGGCGGGTTCTGACGTCAACCCCTACTTGGCTCTGGCGGCGACCATTGCTTCGGGACTCTATGGCATCAAGCACGAGCTGCCATTACAGCCGGAAGTGCACGGGAACGCCTATGAAGACGAGGACGCCAAGCGCCTTCCCAACAACCTCTACCGCGCCACCGACAAAATGGCCCGCTCAGAAATTGCCCGCGAACTTTTTGGTGACGAATTTGTGGAACATTTTTCAGCCACCCGCCACTGGGAATGGCGGCAATTTCAAATTGCCGTGACAGACTGGGAAATGCGCCGTTATTTTGAAATCATTTAAACAAGGATTTAGCCCATGACTGCAACTGCTACGATGACTCGATTCAATTACCCCACCCGGATTCACTATGGCTCTGGCGCCCGCCGACTCGTCGCCTCCGCCATGCAAGAAAACAAATGGAAGCACGCGCTGATTGTTACTGATCGTGGCGTGGTCAAGCTGCCGTTTATGACTGAGTTTAAGGGGAACCTCGAACAATCAGGCCTTAAAGCTGATATTTTTTCTGAGATCTGGGGCAACCCCGTGAAGTCTCAAGTCATGGCCGGGGTCAATGCCTACAAAACCAGCCGGGCCGAACTCATCATTGCCGTCGGTGGCGGGGCCGCACTCGACGTGGCCAAGGCGATTGCCTTGATGATCAATCATCCTGGAGATTTGTTTGATTACGAAGACGGCAAGCCCGGAGCCCTGCCGATCAACAAAGCAATTCCGCCCATTTTTGCTCTGCCGACGACGGCTGGAACTGGTTCAGAAGTCGGTCGGTCGGCCGTCGTGAGCGATGATGTCACCAAGGTTAAAAAAATCATCTTTGACCCTAAACTCTTGCCCGCTCAGGTTTTCGTTGATCCCGAGCTCACTCTTAATCTACCAGCTGAGGTGACCGCCACTACCGGGATGGATGCGCTCACTCATTTGATCGAGTCATTCTTGGCCGTGGGCTTTCACCCCATGGCCGACGGAATTGCGCTCGAGGGCATTCGCTTGTGTGCCGAAAACCTCGCTCGCTGTGTCGCCATGGCAAAAAATCCGCCCCGTGACCGTGAGGAGTTTCTCCATGTCCGTGGCATGATGATGAATGCGGCTTATATGGGCGCCGTCAGTTTTCAAAAGGGCCTCGGCGTTACCCATTCTTGTGCTCACGCCCTAAGTACGGTTTGTGATACTCACCATGGCATGGCCAACGCCGTTTTACTCCCCTACACCATGAAGTTTAATGCCAAAGCGGTGCCCGAGCGCTTTGTACGAATGGCGCAAGCCGCGGGGCTCTCGCCGGCCACTCCCGAAGCCTTCATCAAATGGACGATCGAACTGCGCAAGCAAACTGGAATCCCTCACACCCTCAAAGACATCGGCGTGCAAGAGTCTCAGCTTCCCAATTTGGTTGAAGTTGCTCTCCAAGACGGTTGTCACCAATGCAATCCCTGTCCCGTAAGTGAAGAGGATTTTCGTCAGATCTACAAGGCCGCGTTCGAAGGCAAGGTTTGATGCTCAAGATCGGAATTAGCGCCTGCTTTTTTCACCCCGACCCCAAGCGCGCCACGTTTGGCAAGAAGACCTTGCTCTACTATGAACAATCCATGGCGCATTGGGTGCTCAAACACGGCGCTTTTCCGGTTTTGCTCCCAACTCTTTCGCCTTACGCTGATGTTTCGCAGATACTTGATTTTGTCGACGGCCTGATTCTTCACGGCGGGGCCGATGTGGCGCCGTCGACCTATGGCGAAACTCCCTTGGATCCGCGCTGGAGCGGCGACGCCATTCGCGATCAATATGAAATTGCCTTGTATCGCGAGGCCCGGCGCCGAGGTCTACCGGTGTTGGGTATTTGCCGCGGGCTTCAAGTCATCAACGTCGCTGAGGGTGGTTCACTCTACCAAGACATCCCGACACAAAAGCCTGGTGCCCTCAAACACCGCGACGCCGAAATTTATGACGAACTCTTTCATCAAGTTCAAATCGAAGCCGGAACTTGTTTGGCGGCGGTTTACGGCGCCACTCGAGGCACGGTCAACACCGTCCATCACCAGGCCATAAAAAATCTCGCTCCCACTTTGGTCGCCGAGGCTTTTTGCCCTAACGACGAGATCATTGAAGCCGTTCGCCTGAAGCCAACCAGCTGGCAAGGTCCCAAAAAAGATTTTGTCCTGGGTGTCCAATGGCATCCCGAGTACACGCTCAACCGTCCCGAAACCCTCGACGAGGCCCGCCTGATGCAGGCCTTTCTTAAAATTGTCAAAGAGACTTAAGTTCGAAAGGAAATGAATTCCATGCTCAAGGTGATCAATCCCTATACCCGGCAGCTCATCAAAGAAATTCCCACCGACACGGCTGAGACCATTCATAAGAAGTGGGAGACCGCTCGCATCGCGCAAACTCATTGGCGCCAAACCCCTCTTATGCGAAGGATGGAAATCATCGCCCGTTTCCGCGTGTTGTTGCAGGACAACCTGGACCGGCTCGCGCAGCTTTTGATGAGTGAAGTGGGAAAGCCCATTTCCCAAGCGCAGAACGAGCTGCGGGGCACGCAAGGTCGCTTGGATTTCTTTCTCCAAAATATCGAATCGGCGCTTAAGACCGACACGGTTCTCTCAGACAAAGGCAATGAAGAAAGAATTTCCTGGGATCCGCTCGGTGTGATTGCAAATATCTCGGCTTGGAACTACCCGTACTTTGTCGGCACCAACGTGTTTATTCCCGCCATTCTGACCGGCAATACCGTGCTCTACAAACCCTCTGAATACAGCACCCTCACCGGAATTGAATTCAGCAAACTTCTCACTCAGGCCGGTCTCCCCGAAGGAGTTTTTAGTTTGATCTTGGGCGCTCGCGCTCAGGCCGAGCAGCTGCTTGAGCGTCCCTTAAATGGAGTGTTCTTTACTGGCAGTCGCAACACCGGTTTGAGTATCAATCGGGCCGTTGCGGGCCAGCTTTGTAAGGTGCAACTTGAACTGGGCGGCAAAGATCCCGTTTATGTCCGTGATGATGCCAATGTGAGAATCGCCGCTGAATCGTTGGCCGATGGGGCCTTTTACAACACCGGACAAAGCTGCTGCTCGGTGGAGCGGATTTACGTTCACGACATGATTTACAAGGATTTTGTTCAGCACTTTGTTAACACCGTTAAAGGTTTTAAGATTGGCGATCCTTCGGACGCTCAAACCTATATCGGTCCCCTCACCCGTAAGCAGCAAATTGACGTGCTCAAAGCGCAAGTCAAAGATGCGGTTGCCAAAGGCGCCCGGCTTGAAGTCGGCGGCGGAGTATGGAAAGAACACGATGGCTTTTTTGAACCCACCGTCCTTACCAATGCCGATCACACCATGGAAGTGATGCGCGAAGAAAGTTTTGGCCCAATCATCGGCATTCAGCCGGTCCGCAGTGACGATGAAGCCATTGAGCTTATGAACGACACCGAGTATGGCTTGACCGCCGGAGTTTACACTTCCGACCAAGAAGAAGCAGAAGTTCTCTTGGATCGCGTGAATGCTGGGACGGTATACTGGAACTGCTGCGACCGCGTAAGCCCTCGCTTGCCCTGGACCGGCCGTCGCGGTTCTGGAATCGGCTCCACTCTCTCGATGCTCGGAATCCGCAGCTTTTTGCAACCCAAAGCCTGGCACCTGGTTCAGCCCAAAGGCTAATGTTGCTTTCTCGTCGGAGTCGGCCGTCGGAGTCCGCGTCGGAGTCGGAGTCGGCGTCCGAGTCCGAGTCGGAGTCGGAGTCCGCGTTTGAACATATTGACGCCTAGGTTGGTTTGCCTCTCGCGCAGGTTTGCCTCTCGCGCACAGCGCACAGCGCACAGCCCGAGGGCCATCGGCCCAACTGCTTGATGACCCGAAGGCCGCCCAGTGGCGGGTTGCCCACGAATTCAAGTGCGATGCAATTTACTCGCAGCCCTTACCCTAGGTGGATCCCCTGGTGGTGTCCCGAACACAGCAGAGCCAAATTCTCCAATCGATCATCCCCTCCCGCGTGAAGCGGTCTTAAGTGGTGAATCTCCAAAAACTTAGTCTCCTGACATCTCTCGCCCCGACCGTCGACGTGACCGCATCTGGCTTGAAACTTCAAATACACCCGATGTTTGGTCGCAGCCGGCAGCGGGCGTCTCGCCGTACTCTCGCCTGTCTTTGACGCACCCATTTCGGCAGCAGTTCTTGAGAATTGTAACCTGCCTGTTTTTTGGGCAGCTCGCGAATTCTTCCCCGGTGCTGCCCCTAACTTTCCTCTCATCAATTGTCGTTTTGCCCGCTCGTTGGGATCGTGCTTGGACAAATAAACCTCCACCATCGCCTCGAGAGTTTCCTCGAGTGTGGCTCCCCGTCGCAACTTTTGTCCCACCAGTCCTTGAGCCCGGCGAATCTTAATCATGAGTTTTTCCGAAATGCCGACTTCGAGCTGCACTCGCGCCGCAACCGCCACCGGCGCTCCAGCCGCCTTGCGAGCCTCAGCCGTAACTCCCACTCGCGACTCAGCCGCCACTCGAGCCCCGGAAGGCGTGTGGACCACCACTTTCTCGGCAATTTCATTTTCTAAACGCACAAAATTCATTCGCCCGCGACCCGACTCGCGTGGGTTGGCCAGTGAAACCTCGCGCTCGACTTGGTGTTGGCTCGAC
>JADZEO010000078.1 GCA_020850475.1 Bdellovibrionales bacterium
GCGCCCCTATTGCGTCACACGAGCAAACTTAGGGGGCCACTCAGCGTGACGCTCTCCCCGGTGAATTCAGAATCAGCCATTGTCGCTGGGCGACCGTTTACCCTCGAGGCCCAAGTCGTGGCGAGCGAAAATCTGGACGCGGTTAATCTCAAATGGATTTTGCCCGAGGGCGTGAAGGTTTCTTCTGGCCAAGCCGAAACTACGCTCGCCAATGTCTTGCGTGACGAACCCCAAACGGTGGTTGTGACTCTCGTGAGCGAGAGTGAAGAAAACCAACAGATTCACCTGCAAGTCTCAGCCACTTTGCGGGGCATGACCTTTGGTGAGTCAGCACAGTTCAACACCACCGATCAGGAATACCTCGAGCTCCAAAAAGCCGAACTCCTCGAGCGATCAAAAGAGGACATGGCCACCCAACAACAAAAGGTCTTCCACTAACGCTCATTCAATATTTCCTCGCTCTGACCAGCGATGGCGGCAAATCACTTAAGGGTTCTTTGAGAACTTGCCACTCATCACTGAGCAGCGTAGGCTTTAGCAACAATCCGGCTGGTCAGTTATTTAAAGCTATAGGAGTTGGCGGTGAAAATTCTGGTTGCGCTTTTTATTGCTATTTGGAGCGTTTCGGCATGGAGTTTTTCAGGTGATGGAATGCCCTTTAAGTATATTTCGAGTTGTGAAATGGATTTAAATGGCGACAGTCAGTCAGATAAGGCTATCCTCCTTGAGGGCTTGGCTGGAAGAGAGTTGATTGCCTTAATCGCCAAGAAAACTGGCTACGATACCTTTGTCATCTCCACCGGCAAGAATCATATGTTCCTGAATTGCAAGTTTGGGACCGAAGTCAAAGAAACTGTGGCCGGCTCTGGCACCGGCAAAACCCATAAGACTCCGGGAGCCTACCTGGAGCTGATCAAACCAGAAAGTTCATCAGTCGCCTATATTTGGAGTAACGGGAAGTTTAAGGAAGTTTGGACCGCCGACTAACTTGAGGACGCTTAGACAGGGAAGACCAAGAGGTCGGGGTTGTTGAGCTCGTGGCGCAAAATGCTTTGGATCGCATCGAGAGTTCCCATCATTGAGCTGGGACAGCCGCCACAGGCTCCTTGATAGAGAATCTTGAGCTCATTGTCTTTGAATTCAAGAATTTCAACATCACCACCATCGGCCTGCAACCCCGGTCGAATTGTGCGATCCAATGCATCTTCAATCTCCTGAAGCTCGGGGCTGAGGTGCGAACGATCGACCGGTCCACGCTTGACCGGTTCTTCATCAGCTGCGCGAAAATCCGCATCGTGAATCGGAAGTCGGGTCTTAATGACGGAGCAAACTTGATCTTCAAGTTGTCCCAGATCTTGAGAACCGTCGTGGGTGAGCGTAATGGTGTTTTCAAAAAAGTAAATCTGCTTTACCCCTTTGATGGCGAACAATGAGTGCGCCAACGGCAGGCTCTGACACTCTTCCAGGGAAGAAAACGTCGCTTTACCTTGATTCTTCACGGCGTGGTTAATGACGAACTTGATCGCCATCGGGTTCGGGGTGTCCTGTGGCCGAACTAATACATCCTCAGGAGAAAATTGCGGTGCACTCATATAAAAAACTCCCGCGCCTTACGAGTTGCAGCGACCAAACGTCGCACGTCTTCCTCATTGTTATAAATTGAAAACGAGGCCCTTACGGTGCCGGGGATACCAAACAAATCCATCAGCGGCAAAGTGCAATGGTGCCCCGTGCGCACCGCGACTCCCTCTTGATCCAAAATCTGGCCAACATCCGACGGATGAGCTCCGGCAATCAGAAAGGAGACAATATTCCCGCGGCTTTTAGCTTCACCAATCAAACGAACTCCGTCGATGGCTCGAAGTTGTTGGCGAGCCAACTCACTGAGTTCGCACTCGTGGGAAAAAATCTCATTCAAACCGATGGCCGACACAAATTCGATGGCCTTCGCTAAGCCAATCGAGCCCGCCACGTGAGGTGTACCCGCTTCAAATCGGTGGGGTGCCGACAAAAATGTCGTTTTGTCGAGGCGAACACGATCAATCATCGAACCGCCGGACTGATACGGCGGCAAACGATTCAAGAGGTCCTTTTTACCCCAAAGCACACCGATGCCAAACGGGCCAAACAATTTATGCCCTGAATAGACCAGAAAATCACAACCGAGATCGTGGACGTCAATTGGCATCAGCGAGATCGACTGAGCTGCGTCCAAGATGGTGAGCGCTCCAACCGCGCGAGCCGCCGCCACGATTTCTTTCACGGGATTGATGGTGCCCAGGGCATTCGAGCAATGCACAAAGGACACAACTTTCGTCCGCGGCGAAAGCATTCCTTTAAAAGCCGCGAGGTCTAACTCGCCATGCGAATTCACCGGCACGTAATGAAGCTTGAGTTGACGGCGTTCCGCCAGCAATTGCCATGGAACGAGGTTGGAGTGGTGCTCCATTTGGGTGAGTACAATTTCATCACCGGCCTGCAAGGTTTCACCTAAGCTGAAGGCCAGCAGATTCACGCCCTCGGTCGTTCCGCGCGTAAAGATGATTTCATCTGCGTCTTTGACACCGATAAATTGCGCAATGGTGTGCCGAGCGGCTTCGTAAATGCCGGTCGCTCGATCACTCAAAAAGTGCGACCCCCGATGAACATTGGCCGCTTCGTGGAGGTAAAATTCACTCATCCGATCAATCACCACCCGAGGCTTCAAGGTCGTGGCGGCATTATCCAGATAACAAAGCGGCTTGCCGTGAACCCGTTGCTCGAGCTCAGGAAAGTGGCGCCGGATCTGCTCGGGATTAATTCGAGCTGCCATTAGGCCCGCCCCCCTGCGCCAGCGTTTGAACTTTGCTTGGGTGTACGCGCCCTGGCGATCCAACCCGAGATCAACTCGTTCATTTGCGCAATTGCGCTTCCGGCGTCTTGATAATGTTCGAGCACTTCAGCCAAAAACCCCTGAGCCAAGAGAGTTTCGGCTTGGGCTCGAGGTACACCTCGTGACAAAAGATAAAAAATTTGTTCTTCGTCCAACTGCCCAACGGTTGCTCCATGAGTGGCTTTCACGTCGTCGGCAAAAATCTCCAACTCCGGCTTGGCGTCAACCTCGGCACTGTTGCTCAACAGCAGCGTTCGGCAGAGCTGGCTGGAGTCCACCTTTTGTGCACCTTTCTCAATAACGATCTTGCCGTTGAACACGGCCCGCCCCGAGTCACCGGCAATGCCTTTAAAGAGTTGATGACTCTGGCCTCGAGGGGCCTGATGGCGAATCTCGGTACGCAGATCCAAGTGTTCCGCGCCCTCGACCAAAAACACCGCATCCGACCGAACCATGGCATTCTCGCCCCTCAGGTCGCAACGAAACTCTTGGCGCGCCACACTTGACCCTGAGGCCATTTGCAAAAATCGCAGCTCCGCTTCGGTCTCAAGAACTGCTCGAAGAACACTGACGTGGCAACCCTTGGTACTTTCAAACTGAGGCTTCAGGAAGTGCGCTCGAGCTCCAGCTCCTAGCCATAGGTCACTCACAGAATTGGTGAGATTGGTGGTCGCTGCCGAACTATAAAAGCCCTCAATAATTGTTACCTTTGAGCGGGACCCGACAAAATAAAAATTTCTGGCCATGCTTATTCGGCGAGAAGCCGAATCGCCGTCGCCTAGATGGACAACTTCAATGGGTCGATCAACAACTTGATTCGCATCGACCACCAGCACACAGCCATCTAAACTCATCGCGCTATTGAGCCAAGAAAACGCTTGTCCGTAGGCCTCCTCTTGAGCTTTCCAGGTGGCCTCGACCCGATCTAGGATTTCAGCCGGACCTTGCCCCGCTATCAGCGACGCCAGAGAATAAAGATGAAGCCCCTCTCCCCCAGGTAAGCGACACAACTCCTTCTGCACCCAACCATTGACTAGAACCACTCGATAGGAAGTGGCAAGAGCGAGTGGATTTCTCTTTGCTAAATCGTCCGGCTTCAGTCCCTGTCGCGGGGACTCTAGCCCGCTCAGCTGATCATGCTGGAGCAGGGTTCCAGGATTGGTGTAGCGCCAATCTTCGTTTTTGCGCGAGGGAAATCCCTCGCCTTCAAGCCGAAGCAGGGCACTCTCCCGCACCTCGGCGAGACGCGCGGAACCACGAAGGAGATTTTTGCCCTTCAGCTCCTCATAGGCTTGTTTGAATTTGTTTACCGTTTCCGCAGAGGTTCGCACAACCGCTCCTAGTGATGAGTCTCAAGCCAATCGTACCCTCGTTTTTCTAACTCGAGCGCCAACTCCTTGCCGCCAGAGTGAACAATCTTGCCCCCCATGAGAACGTGTACAAAGTCGGGCACAATGTAATCGAGCAGTCGTTGATAATGAGTAATCATCAAGATCGCATTGGATCGTTTCTTAAGTTTATTAACCCCGCCGGCGACGACTCGAAGCGAATCAATATCAAGGCCAGAATCTGTCTCGTCGAGAACCGCAAGGCGAGGCGATAGTACCGCCATCTGCAAAATTTCATTGCGCTTTTTTTCGCCGCCCGAAAAACCTTCGTTCACTGAGCGATGCAAAAAGGAGGGGTTCATCTCAACCAACTTCGCCCTCTCACTGACGAACTTTTCGAAGTCGGCCTCATTCATCTCCGCAATACCTTGGTGTTTGCAAACAGCATTAAAGGCCGTTCGCAAAAAAACCATGTTGGAGACGCCGTGAACCTCGACGGGATACTGAAAGGCCAAGAAGATTCCTTCACGGGCCCGCTCGTCAGGCTCCAGGTCGAGAAGGTTGCGCCACTTCATGTTCACTTCAAATTCAACTGAACCCTGGGTCACCTCATACGCGGGGTGCCCGGCGATTACTTTGGAAAGCGTACTCTTGCCCGAACCGTTGGGGCCCATGATCGCATGCACTTCGCCGGCCTTGATTTCCAAGTTGAGCCCTTGCAACACCTGTTTTCCGTCGATTTGTGCATGTAGGTCGTTAATTCGTAACACCGGGTTCTCCTAACCGACACTGTTTTCGAGTTTCATCTCAATAAGTTTGACCGCCTCGACCGAAAACTCGAGCGGCAATTGCTTAAATACGTCTTTACAAAATCCATTCACCAGCAGAGAAACGGCCCCTTCCAAATCCAAGCCTCGCGAACGCAAGTAGAAAAGCTGATCTTCAGAAATTCGCGAAGTGGAAGCTTCGTGCTCGACCACAGCCGATTTATTCTTGATTTCGAGGTAGGGGAAGGTATTTGCCGAACACTGATCTCCCACCAACATCGAATCACATTGGGAGTAGTTGCGGGCCCCTTCGGCCGAAGGGAGGACTTTCACCAAACCTCGGTAGCTGTTCGAAGAGCGATCCGTCGAGATCCCCTTGGAGACAATGGTGCTCTTGGTGTTTTTACCAACGTGGATCATTTTAGTACCCGTGTCGGCCGTCATATAATCATGGGTGAGGGCAACGGAATAAAACGCACCGACGGAGTTATCGCCCTGGAGAATAACACTTGGATACTTCCAAGTGATTGCTGAGCCCGCCTCAACCTGGGTCCAACTGATTTTGGAGTTGCGACCCACACACTTGCCGCGTTTGGTAACAAAATTGTAAATTCCGCCCTTACCTTCTTTGTCACCGGTATACCAGTTTTGTACCGTGGAATATTTGATTTCAGCGTCAGCTAACGCGACCAATTCCACCACGGCGGCGTGCAGCTGGTTGGTGTCGCGCATCGGTGCCGTGCAGCCCTCGAGATAGTTTACGTAACTGCCCTCTTCGGCGACGATGAGCGTGCGCTCAAATTGCCCCGTGTCTTGTGCGTTGATACGAAAATAAGTCGACAGATCCATCGGACAACGAACGCCCTTTGGAATGTAGCAAAAGGAACCGTCGGTAAAGACCGCCGCATTGAGTGCGGCAAAGAAGTTGTCGGTGTGGGGAACGATCGATCCGAGATATTTTTTGACCAACTCCGAGTGGGTGTGAACAGCTTCGGAGATCGAACAAAACACCACGCCGTGCTTTTCCAAAATCTCCTTGTGGGTCGTACCGACCGAAACCGAATCAAAAACCGCGTCCACTGCCACTCCCGAAATCCGCTTTTGCTCGCGCAGGGGAATCCCCAGCCGCTCAAAGGTCTTTAGAAGTTCGGGATCGATCTCATCAAGGGTCTGGGGCTTATCCTGTTTGGGCTTAGGGGCAGAATAGTAGCAAACATCTTGGTAATTAATGGCGGGGTATTTAAAGTTCCCCCAATGCGGCTCCGTCAAAGTCAGCCAGTGACGAAAGGCCTTGAGGCGATACTCGAGCAACCACTCGGGCTCATTTTTTTTAGCCGAAATCGCCCGAATGGTCTCTTCGGTAAGACCCTTCGGTACAGTGTCGGTTTCGATGCTCGTCACAAATCCATACTTGTAGTCGCGATCGAGCAGATCTTTGTGGCTGGTCACTCGCCAGTCTCCCTTGTCGGCCGCTATTGGTTTCGATTGAAAACGGGACCCGCGATTCCGGGCACCAAAACTTCGCGCGGCTCCTGGTTGGGGCGCTCTTTAACTTTAAGAATCTCGAGAATCGTTAGATCTTTGTAAAAATCAATGAGCCGGGCATTGAGTTCGGCAATGGGGGAACGAATGTTACACGTTCCCTCCATGTCGCAGTTATTAAAGGCGTGGACACACTTAACAATCCCCAGGGGACCCAAAATCATCTCGATGAGATCGTAAAAGGAGGTCTTCGAAAGATCGCGTACGATCGTATATCCTCCGTGTGACCCTTGCTCAGACTTTAGGATTCCTTTTTGCGCCATCAGCTGCATCACCCTGGCCGTTGCATCAAATGGACAACTGGTTGCTTCAACAACTTCTTTGGCGGTTGTCAGCTCGCCGGGAACCTTTCCGCACATATAGCGAAGCGCCATCAGGGCGTACTCAACTTTGCGATTTAGTCGATTCATAGCATCCTCACCAACGCCGCCTTGAATACTTCCAAAAGAGGCGGTATTAAACATCGTCTCGCTGAAAACTAAACGAAATGCCAATGAAAATCAACGGCAAATACGTCTACTTTTAGCGTACATGTATTAGGTTACCATAGGCTTTATAAACAATCAAATGATAGTAATTCTAGATAGTTAGGCTTATGTACTCGGCTTTTTCAAGACTTCTGCTATTGGGTGTTGGGACCTTAATTGTGTTCTTTTTAGTCCTTATTGGGCTACGGCAGGTCGGGCTCCAGAGGCAGTTTCAGGCCTTCGACCACCCCCTCCTTAAGGACCGAACCTTTTGGATTGTGGCTTCTAAGAACTTTACGGAAGTCGCCCCCCCTTACACCGCGGCCGCCTATACTGCCGCTCTCGCAATCGACCCGCAGATGATGTTTGAACTGCCCCTACATCGCAGCGCTGATGGAGTTTGGTTTGTGTATCCCTCCTATCAGCTGAGTGATTTGA
Source organism: Bdellovibrionales bacterium (assembly GCA_020850475.1). Taxonomy (GTDB): domain Bacteria; phylum Bdellovibrionota; class Bdellovibrionia; order Bdellovibrionales; family UBA1609; genus JADZEO01. The sequence continues at coordinate 7,415 of JADZEO010000078.1, forward strand.
CTGAACAAAATGGGTTCCCCGAAAGGCTGACCTGGGACGAACTCGCCACCCTCGATGGCGCGTATCAGTTTCAAGATAGTAATGGCGAGTTTCCCTTTCGCGGTAAGGGACATAAACTCGTCACTCTGGAAGAGGTCGCCTCGCTGTTTCCGAAGACTCGATTTGTTCTAAGTTTCTTCGACCCCAAGGGATCTTTCGTGCAAGAGGCGGCCACCCTCATAAATCGTCTCGACCTTGGTCAGCGAGCGGTTATTCATAGCCCCTTCTCAAAATTTGTTCGAGAACTCAAAAAGGTTGAGCCTCTTTGGGTGTATGGAAACGACAGTCCCACTCTTGACCGGGCCGTGCTCCTGACCAACCTCCACCTCGAGCCCCTCGCGAGCCTGCCGTCTGATGTGATAATTGGCAACCTAACTAGAATGGGGTCCAGCGTTTTAACTCCTGAACTAGTGAAAGAAATCAAACGACAAAACAAAAAGCTGATCCTCATTGTGGACGATTACACTCCAACTATCCCCAAGTGGATACTGTCCTCTCTCGATGGGGTGTTGACCAATCGCGCCGAATGGGCCGCTCGGCAATTTCGAGCCGTACCGCCATAGTGCGCAAGTTGGATTGAGGGTTGCTCGCCAGACCATATCTCGCTAGCCTAATTGTCTATGAATCAAGCTTTTGCGGCCGCCAAAGAGGGTGTTTCAGTTGGAGTTAATTTGAACGCATGGGACGCCATTTGGTCGGCGAGTCCCATTGTTCAGTTGACGCTCTTCTGTTTAGTGGTGATGTCTGTGACTTGTTGGGCGGTCATTTTCGCCAAGAAAAAACAAATTGATTTGTTAAATGCCGCCAACGGCCCCTTTTCAGATCTGTTTTGGAAGGCCAACTCGCTTGATGACATTTTTGACGCCATCAAAGACCACCCCAACAGCAGTCTGGCTCGCCTATTTAAGGCTGGCTACTTAGAGCTGCGCAAGATTGCCGACTCCAATTTAGCGTCGCACAAAGAGGGTGCCGGTCCCACAACAATGCTCACCGGTTTGGACAACTTAGATCGCGCACTCCGTAAGACCACCGATGAAGAGTTGGCGGGTCTGGAGTCGAGACTCAATGTTCTCGCTACCACCGGTAGCACGGGGCCCTTTATTGGTCTGTTTGGTACCGTCTGGGGAATCATGGGCGCCTTTCAAAAAATTGGTGCCACTAAGGTCGCCAGCCTGGCCGTGGTTGCACCCGGCATTTCCGAAGCCCTGATCGCGACCGCAGTGGGTTTGGCCGCCGCAATTCCCGCCACAGTTGCTTACAACCATTTCGTTTCGCGCATTCGCAAAATGGAGATTGAACTGACCAGCTTTGGCGCTGACTTCCTCAATATCGCCAAACGCAACTTCTTCCAAGGATGATCGCCGATGGCAATGTCGACTCCCGCGAAAGGCAGCCGTACGGTCTTAAGCGAAATCAACGTCACCCCCCTGGTCGACGTCATGCTCGTTCTTTTGGTGATCTTTATGGTGACGGCTCCCATGATGAACCAGGGTTTGGATGTCGACCTCCCCGAAACTGCTTCGAGTGGTGTTGAAACGACTGACGAACCCATGACCTTAGTCATTCGCAAAGATCGAAAGCTTTTTATCGGCGAAGCCTCGGTCGCGATGGACGGCCTCAGCAAGAAGCTACAGGCCATTATGGAAACGCGGAAGAACAAACAAATCTACATTCAGGCCGATCGGCAAGTGGACTATGGGTTTGTCGCCGAAGCCATGGGCGAAATTCGCGCCGCTGGAATTTTTAATATTGGACTGATTACCGCACCAAAGGTGAAGTAGACTTGAGCGCCAATTCATTGAGCCGCCCAATTAACGATCCCTTTGCCAAGTTCATTGGCGTGTCACTCGCTTTTCATTTTAGTGTCGTGCTGCTTTTCACTATCAAGGCTTTGGTTTTTCCTACTGAAGAACTGATTATCGCCGATGCTATTCGCGTTGATCTGGTGGGTCTCCCCGACAAAGTTGAACCTCCTAAAGCGGTCGAGGCCGCTCCCGAACCTCCGGCGCCCGCTCCGGCCCCACCGCCTCCGGCCGAAGCAACACCTGAGGCGAAGCCGAAAGCGGAAGCCAAGCCAGAACCGAAGCCGGCGCCCAAGCCTGACCCCAAGCCCGATCTCAAGAAAGCCAAGGCCGACCAAAACAAGGCCCTTGATCGACTCAAAGCTCTGCAAGCCATTGACGCCCTGGAAAAGGACCTCAAAGAAAAAACCAAAGTGGAGCCGACGAAAGAGTACAAAGGAAACGTCTTGAATGCAGGAGACAGCCTGACGGGACTTGATCGCCTAGATCATAATCAATATTTCTCGACGGTCCGCAAACACGTACAGCAAAATTTTGTTCTGCCGCAATGGCTGGCCGACTCTTCATTCAAGGCCAAGGCGATGGTCAAAATCGATGAGCGCGGATTTGTCATAAGTCGAGAGTTGACCCAGTCCTCGGGCGACCCCACCTTTGATAGTAAAGTCTTAGAAGCGATAGACAACGCGTCACCACTTCCTCCTCCTCCTGAACGCTTGAAAAATGTGGTAGCGTTAAAGGGCATGGTTTTTAATTTTCCCGACTGAAGTCGAGGTTCGCGATGATGAGTAAATTGTTTTCTGGAGTCGTTATCCTTTTGCTCCTGGCCGCCCTTCCGCCGGCTCCGGCCCAAGCCCAAGGCAATATCTATATTGATGTGGGTGCTGCAACCGTTAAGCGCAGCCTCATTGCTCTTCCGGCTTTTCAATATTTTGGCACCTCGGCCAGCGACAAAAAAAATATCGACGTCGGACAAGAGTTGTTCAATGTCACCTACAACGACCTGCTCGTTTCAAACTATTTTACGTTTATCCGCCAGGATGCCTTTCTTGAAGACACCAGCAAAGTCGGTCTTAAACCTGCACCTGGAGATCCCAAGGGCTTTAACTTTCAAAACTGGCGCTCGATTGGCACCGAGTTTTTGGTTCGGGCAGGTTACAAAGTCATCGGCGGCAAAATCAACTTAGAGGCCTTTCTTTATCACGTACCCCAAGCCAAGTTGGTGTTGGGAAAGACCTACGAAGGCCCCCTCAACTCGGCCCGCCGCATTGCCCACACTTTTAGTAATGATGTTCTGCAAGCTCTCACTGGCAAGAGTGGAATGTTTGTTTCCAAAGTCGTGGTGGCCGCCACCGAACGCAACTCGAGCTTCAAAGAAATTTATGTCATGGATTGGGATGGCGCGAATCTTCAGAAAATCTCCACTCATAAATCGGTTGCGATTTCTCCGGCGTGGGCACCAGACGCGTCGAAGGTTGCCTACACTGCCTTTGCCTATCACACCCAAGCTAAAACGCGTAACGCCGACATGTTTCTTTACGAACTGGCAACCGGTAAACGGTGGTTGATTTCCTACCGCCAAGGGATCAACTCTGGGGCGGCCTTCATGCCAGACGGAAAGTCTCTGCTGCTGACGATTTCCCAGGGTGGCAATCCGGATATCTTCAGGGTGAGCATTGATGGCAAGGATTTGAAACGCATTACAAATGGCCCCAACAATGCAATGAACGTGGAGCCGGCTCCCTCGCCCGACGGCAGCAAAATTGCTTTTTCCTCCGATCGCAGCGGGCAACCAATGATTTACACGATGGACGTCGATGGCGGCAATGTTCAGCGCTATACCTTTGCCGGTCGCTATAATGCCAGCCCGAGTTGGTCTCCCGACGGTAAAAAGCTCGCTTTCGCTGGATTTGACAAAAGTCACTTTGACATTTTTGTCCTCGATATTGCGAGCAAACAACTCACTCGGCTAACATCGGCGCAAAAAGCCAATGGCAAAATGGCGGACAACGAAGATCCTACTTTTTCACCTGACGGGCGCCACGTGATGTACGTCTCCAATCGCACCGGCAAAAATCAGATCTACATCTCAAGCCCTGACGGCACCAATGAAAGACGCATCACCGTCGATAGCAATGCTTACTTCAAGCCCAAATGGTCGGGCTCTTTAAGTGAATGAGTGGACTTCTGTTACCCGAGATTGAATCCTATCGGCCTGAGGAATGGACCGAAGCCTTCCAGTGGCTTCCGGTTGTAAAAAAATATAAGTCCTGGATCGACACCCCAAAGCCACAAGATCCTGCGGCTTTACTAAGATGGGTACGCCACCGAGGGTGGCTGCAGGCAGCTTTGGCAACGTACTTCGACCGCGCTTCGACCAGTGACATCTGCTTGACCTGGAGTTTGCTTTGCGAAGATCTGCTGGATCAGGCTTGGCGAGCTTGCGGCTTAAACGATTTGCCGATTTGTATGACGGTCGTGGGCAAGATGGGTTCGCAAGAGCTCAACTTGAGCTCTGACATCGATATGTTTTTTGTCTCTCAGATCGGAATCACTCCCGAGATTGACCGGGCGCTTAAACGGTTTCGGGCTCTACTGGCGGATCCCACTGAAAACGGTTTTGTAATCCGCCTCGATTTTGATCTTCGCCCCGGAGGTCGCTTTGCCCCGCTGGTTTCCACCCTTCCCCAACTTGAAGATTACTACTGGTCTCAGGGCGAAACCTGGGAGCGACTGGCGATGGTTCGCGCCCGGACGCTTCTGGGACCAACTGATCTTTGCGCTGCGGTTCAACAGACTTTAAGCGCTTTCACCTACCGGCGTTTCTTGGATTACACTTTGCTTGATGATCTAAGGCAACTGCGCTCACGAATTCACCAACACTACCAAACGCCCAATCAAGATGAGTTTCATGTTAAAGCCGGGATCGGCGGGCTCCGCGACATCGAGCTCTTTGTGCACGCCCTTCAGGTGTTACATGGAGGAAAGGATCGCGGATTAAGAACCCATTCGACCTCGAAAGCCCTCATGGCCCTTCGTGACCGTAGGATCCTGCCCGAAAATGACCTCAGTCACTTAGAAACAACCTACTGGCAATTTCGCCACCTTGAACACCTGGTGCAAATCCCGGAAGATCGACAAACCCATCTGCTGAATCTCACTCAATTACCCCGCAGCCATCGCTCCTGTGATCGGGATACCATTGAACACTTGAGGTCCGGCGTCGACACCATTGTGACTTCTCTGCTCGGCTCTGCGATTTCCCAAGAGTCCTCGCTCCCCAGCACACCCGAAGACCAAGAGTGCTGGCTTCGCGATCTCGGCTTTAGCGAAGATTCAGTGACGCGGGTATGGCCTGAGCTCATCAACCAAACCGCCAAGTCGACTCGACTCGAGCGCGACGAAACTTCGCGCCGCAAGTTTCTGCATAACTTCGTAATTGAAACAGCCAAATCGGGATTAGATAAGAACCTGGGCTTATCTCTCCTGAGCAATTTCACCCAGTCCATTCGCGCGAAAGCCACCTTTTTCACTCTCCTGGCCCGGGAGCCAAGAATCGTACGTGATCTTGCCCGCTTGTTTTCAACCTCGCCCTATCTTGGCTCAATTCTCGCTCTCCGCCCGGAGCTAATTGACAGCTTTGTCTTTAAATCTCATGAAGGGTTTTCTGCGGACCTGGAACTCCAACTCGAACAAATGGCGGAATATCGGTTGTTGACGGAAATCATCGCGGCCAACCAGTTTCTCAATGATCGAAATCCGGCCCGCTTGAGTGACAATCTCTCTCGGTGCGCCGATTACTTAACTCACGAATTACTCAAGAGCCTTGACACCCGGGCACCGAACCAAGCCTTGAGTCTGATTGCCCTCGGCAAATGGGGGGGGCGGGAGTTGGGTTTTAGAAGCGATCTCGACGTGGTCTTTGTATCACCGCAGACGCCGAATCAAGAAGATCACAAAATTGCCAAGCGGTTCATCAATCGCTTATCAGACGTCCACAAGGGCGGACGGATCTACAACATTGATTTGCGGTTGCGACCCTCTGGTTCGGCCGGCCCTATGATTGTGAGTTTTGAATCGCTTCGAGAGTTTTTGCGTGAGCGCGCACAAGCTTGGGAGCGACAAGCCTATTTAAAGGCGCGCCCCTTTGGTGAACTTGAGTTTTCGATCCGGTCTTTAGTGAGTCAAAGGGGGTTGTCATCGCCAGAGCTCACCGAGCTTAGGGATATTCGTAACAAGCTCATTGTGCCCGCCACATCGAGTGCGGTCGTCAACCTAAAGCACCAGGTCGGTGGCCTCGTCGACGTCGAGCTCGGCGTGCAAACTATGGTGCTTTACAACCGACTCAGTCCCGAGGGTCCGGCGATTGATGACATGATTAAGGCACTCATCAATCTTCAGCCAACTGCGTCCCCTCGACTGAAGACCTTGGCCCGGAATTACACGGACCTTCGGACAATCGAACAGATGTACCAACTGGCGGCCAATCACAGTGGTAGCAATCTGGAATACTCCTCTGCGGAAGGGCTGCGCCTCTCGCAACTTCTGGGCTCAACGCCGGAGACGACAAGTGATCGCGTTGCCCATTTACTGAATCAAAATACTGAAATCCTTAAAGATCTTGACCCGGTGAGGAAGGCGCCTTAGCCTTAATGTGGGAGATCCTTGAAGGCTATGAAATTCCTCGCTTCGATATTTTTGAGTCTCGCTTTGGTCGGCGCTCTCGGCAGTTCGACTCCCTCTCTGGCAAAGGACAACGCGGGAGCAAAGCCCCCGGCGGAAGATTCGGCAGCAGAAGGCCGTGGCAAAAAACCTTGGTCGAAGATTTTTGCCTTTCTCGAAACCAACAAAGGAACGATTAAGATTCGCTTGTTTCATCGGCAAACACCCAAAACCGTGGCAAATTTTATTGGACTGGCCGAAGGCACTCGCGCCTTTACTGATGTTGCCACGAAGAAGCAGGTCACGCGCCCGTTCTATGACAACTTAGTGTTTCATCGGGTGATCCCGAACTATATCGTTCAAACCGGAGACCCTCTGGAGAATGGCCGAGGCGGTCCCGGATATGCTTTCCCCGATGAATTTCATTCGGCGCTTAAGCACAACAAGCCTGGGATTGTGTCGATGGCCAACTCGGGGCCTAATCGCAATGGTAGTCAGTTCTTCATCACCCTCAAGCCGATCCCTGATCTCGATTACACGAGCTCAAGAAATATAATGAATAAGGGTGGCAACACGATCTTTGGTGAAGTGCTCGAGGGCATGGACGTGGTAACGGCGATTTCCTCAGTGGCCCGCGATCCATTTGATAAACCACTGGAGCCAGTGGTACTCAAACGGATCGTCATCGTTCGCGAGCTTTGAGAATTACCAAGCACGAAATAATAGCGCCGATTTAAGGCGTAAAAGTCTCAAGCGCTCTTATTGGCAGAAGCGGCGCTGTTGATCAACTAAACGATCGGCCTCGCGTAATGCTTCATCGCGGTTGGCGAATTCCAAGCCCTGCTGTCGGAGAATGTTCAAAAACGCCTCTTGCATGGGATTGGTCACTGAAGCCCGACCGGCAGCATCGGCAAATTCAC
>JADZEO010000079.1 GCA_020850475.1 Bdellovibrionales bacterium
CCAATTCTCTCTATGATGTCATGGCGGCTAGTTCAATTGCGAATCGCTTTACTCTAATCGAGCACCACCGGTCTGCCGATGCCATTATCAATTTCTCAAATCGGCAATTCTACGGAGGAGATCTCGTTATTGCAACTCGCCAACGGAACCTCAAGAGGAGGACGGATACTCCCACCATCGACTGGGTTGATGTCGCTGGGCAAGTAACCTCGCCAGGAGGCTCCGGTGCTCTCAATCAGGCAGAAGTCGAAGCCGTAGTAACATACCTTAAAGATCTTCTCGTAGAACGAGCGTATGACGGTACTGTTGGTGTCGTGACCCCTTTTCGTAAGCATGCTAATCGAATTCGCGACGCGGTTGAACGTGACAGTGATCTACGCAATGTAATGAGTCGGTCCAACCTGTTGGTCGACACTGTTCATCGCTTCCAAGGAGATGAACGGGACATAATTATTTTTTCTCCGGTAATTTCACTTAATATTAGCCTGAGTGGCTTAAACTTTCTTAAGTCTCAGGGAAATCTCTTCAATGTAGCGATCACTCGAGCGAGAGCCCATTTGGTGGTTATTGGCGACATCGACTTCTGCCGAAAGTCGGGAGTTAAGTACTTATCGTCCTTTGTTAGCTACTATGAGGAGCTGGAGAGGGCGCGGCCCCTAGCGTTGCTTGACCCGGCGACGCTCACAGATGCCCATCCGTTTGCGACTGATCCTCGAGTATCACACTGGGAAGTAGTATTCTACAAGGCTTTACGAGAGGCGGGCCTGCAGCCGATTCCTCAATACGGCGTGGACAAATACGCACTTGATTTTGCTGTCTTCCGAAAGGATGGCGCAAAGCTTGATATTGAGGTTGACGGCGAATTGTATCATAAGACTTGGACGGGCCAAACAGTGAGGGCAGATACAATCCGTAACCAGTCTCTAATTGAGCTAGGGTGGCAGGTCAAAAGATTTTGGGTGTATCGCCTCAACGAAGACCTATCGTCCTGCGTTCGCGAAATTGTAAAATGGGCGTCCGCTGGAAAATAGTTGTTCCGACTGGGCTAAGGCTTAGGTTCTGTTTAGTTTTCCGGGCCCCCTTCCTTAGCCTCACGGTTTTTTGTACGCATTAGCGACTGTTTTCAACGCTCGGCAAATGCCCTCATGGTTGTGAATTCCGGAAGTACAATAGTCGACCAAACCGCTTGGTACTTGTCGCTTAACCTCAGCAGCGCGGACGTCGACCAGCACCTGTCCTCCTCGCCTTATCAATGCCCACTTCCGTGATGTGTCGTCCTGGAGGTGTTCATGGAAAGTAGTCGTGGAATCAACTCGTTCTTCTCCAACTTTTAGTATGATGTCGCCCTTGTATAGATTTTTAAAATTTATCGAGCCACTTTGGACGGCAGTCACTACAATTCCTCCCAAACCATCTGCCAAGTACCTACTAACAACGCTTTGATCAAGATCACGAACTGACACCTGTGGATCTCTCCAGGTCGAAACACACCGATAGTGGCCGACAGCTTTTGGCAAAGTCGTGGTTCGAGTCTCAATCGCTCCAGTTTGTGCACCAAGATTGGAAACTACTCCAGATCCACCGAAGTTGACATTGCTTCCTACAGACTCGCCCTGGACTCCAACATCCGCACCCAATTGGGAGGACAAGAATCCCGGAAAGCTCTTCGGGTTCACACTCAAGCAATTCTCCATGGCCCTAACCAAAACGTAGTCAGTCACCTTGTCTGGAGGGGTAACCTGATTTGCAGCAAAGGTCGTCACAAAAGTCCCGTCATGATTTTTGACGTCAATATACCCTTCCTTACCGTCATACTTATGGTATGGGGTTGGTGCGATTGCACATGACGTGAGTCCTAAAAGAACTATACCATAGGTCCAAGACCTGCTAAGCATACATCACCCTCCAATTTTGTAAACAAATGTTACATTCCTATGAATCGCTTTGCAAGGACGTCGGGCGCCAATAAAATGCAAACGACCTTTGTCGAGCGTTTCAGATTTTAGAGACAGAGAATTTGTCTGAGTGATTTGCATACTCTGATCCTTCGTCTTGATGAGATGGATGTCCAATACAAATAGGTAGAGTTTAAACTGCATTTTGATATGCTCACTAAACAACACCGCTAAAAAACGAGGGACCAAATGTGCTATGAGGAGTTCTTTGCTGAGATGAACAGAGCCAACACCGGTGGTGTTCGATCACTGTATATTGGAAAGGGTGCTGGGTGGAATAACCATTTTGAACCTGATTGCATTAACTGGGAGGCCGATCCCAGGGCCCTGACGTTCGCGCATGGATCTCCACTGAAAATTCGCGGTCGCAGAGTGATCATTGTCGACTGTGAGTACGAGCTCGCCGGATTTTACTTCATGCCGGATAGCCAGCCGAATGGTTCGGTTAAGCTTGAGTTGCATTTTAGTCCGCGATTTCGTGGCAGATTACTAAGTGCCCCAGGCCGCAAGCCGGGCAATACCATGGGAATTGAATTATCTTGCGATGATTTTTCGAAGTACCTTAAGAATCTAAAAGCCTTTCTGGAATAAGGGTAGAGGTATGGTGACAGAATCAATTGAGATCATATTCTGGCTCTCGGCCCTTAGTCTGGTGATTACCAAGATTGCCGATCTTTGGACAACTTATAAAATGGTAACGGAGAAATCAGAAACCAATCCATTAGGGCGGTGGCTTTTTGCAAAGATAGGGTTGTTGCCGGGACTTTTTGTTGTCGGGGCGCTCGCCATTGGCATCATCGGCGTGACCTACTTCGGGGCATTCACAGCTGGAATTTGGTTTCAGGTACCAGTTGCCGTGCTTGGGTATTTTGTGGCCATTGTTCAAGCCGCTGTGGCCCACCATAATGCCACCGGCCACTCTAATTTGATGACTCGGCAAGTGTTGCGGTTTCACCAGTGGTGGTCGCGACGACCCTTTGGTCGGTGACCACTACAGCTCCTACACCAAGGTTGACTTAACAGTGTGCCGTGTTCCCTTTTGATTTGTCGCCAGGGCTTCGTTGTTTTAGGATTTCCACATGGCTGTCATGTCCCCCATAGAGTTTCCTTCTCCTCCGGACGATCCAGAATTCGGGCCCGCCCAACGGGCTGGCTTTGAGGCAGAGAGATTGGTTTATCGAATGCTCTCAAAGCTGGACGATCCCTGGTTTGTCGTTTGGAGTCACCGGACAAGAAATAGCGAAATCGATTTTATCTGCCTTAATCCTGATTTTCCAATTATCTTACTAGAGGTAAAGAGCGGAAGATTTGAAATTCGAGAAGGGTGCCTTTACCAACTAACTGGTGTCGAAGGCAGAAAGCTTATTAACCCTATAGTTGACTTGAAGAGACGTAGGGATCAGCTAATCGACGAGTTCAGGGCTAGTCTTGACCTGGAGTTAAAGGAATTTGACTTCGAAGTCGCACTGGTGGTGCCAGTAACCCAGAGCTTTTCCGGAACCATCCTCGAAGATCTTAAGGATCGGGTTTTCTTCTCAGGGGATCTCGTCAGCCGCGATAAGTTAATGATGCGAATAAGAGCGCTGCCTTGCAAAAATTCAATTGGCAAGGAACGGTTCAGTAAAATTAAGGCTCATTTGGGCCGGGTCGTTTCAAGTGCGCCGGGGAATGTCCTAAGAGTAATTGTCGACGATGTTGCGCGCGAGCTGGAGAGGGTGGCTAACCGGGTCACTGAAGATCCTCTCGAAATGGTTCTTGAAAATCGTGAAGTCTTGATTAAAGGCGGTGCTGGTGCGGGCAAGACCTACCTCTTGATTGAACTCGCGAAACGACTTGCGGGAAATGGCGACAAGGTTTTGGTAACCTGTTACAATGATTTGCTAGAGAAGCAGCTTCAGCAGCAACTCAGTGACTATCGTTCCCATGTTACAGTTGCAAACTTCCACAATCTAGTGATTGAACAGATCTTACACGCAACGGGCAAAGCGGATAAGAGTGAGATCTTCCGCGGATGGGAGCAGAGCTTTCCAAACGAAGAAAAGCGACACTACTTCGAAGATTATTTGCCTGGGAAGTTACTCGAAGTAAACACTGAGCCTGGCTATAATCCAACGAAGTTTGAGGCGATCTTAATAGATGAAATTCAGGACTTCCAAGACGGTTGGTTGGATAGTGTTGAAGCGCTTCTGACGACCGAAGGAACTCGGACCCACTTAGTTGGGTGTGTTGATTTTGCGCAAAATCTGCGATCGTCTAGGGAGAGAGTTGAAGAGCGGCGGCGGTGGGCAATGTTGCCAATGCGGAAGAATTTTCGCAACTCTAAGAAAATTGCTGAGTACGTCAAGAGCGAGTTTCAAAAAATACCTGATGAAGTACGTCAAGGAATGCCAGCCTGCGAGCCCTTAGCGGGATGCCCCGAGGGGCGAGACGTCGAGTTTATTGAATGCACCTCAAATGGTCTAATGAAGAATTTGGAGGGTGTTCTCGAGCGGGTTGTGATCCAGGAGAAAATTCCAGTCGCATCCATCGCGATCTTGTCGTTTCGGTCAAAGGATGACCTGAACAGCCCGGCCCTCGCTGGGCACAATGTCTTTTGGGGCAAGAAGGTTGGCCGTTTTATCCTTCGCGAAAAGGCGGGTGGCAAGGAAGAACCTTACGCCATTCAATTGGAGACTGCAAAGCGTTTTAAGGGTTGCGAACAATCCGTGGTTATCGCGTTGATCGACAAGAGGTTATCGGAGCGCGATGCTGCACTTAAGTATGTAACCTTTAGCAGGGCCAGGGAACATTTGATCGTGATTGCGGTCAAGGATTGCGGTTGATGGTTGCGTCGGAGTAGCGTCAGTGACGATTGGTGAAGTAGGTCGACTTCTGTATGAACGGATCCCCGTCGAAGACGCATGGACTCAGGGTGAACCGTACGGGTGGATTGGCACCCCAGATGGATTGGCAGGGCCGGTTAACAAGGTCGTATATTGTGTTACCAGTCCAAACCAAGAGGGCGTCCGATTTTTTCGCGAAAGCGGATTTGATTTGCTCGTGGCTCATCACCCCATAAATCTCAACCCACATTTGCCGACAATGGTTTTTCATACCGCACTCGATTGTTGCCGTGGCGGTCTTAACGATCAATGGCGAGATATTCTGCAGATCAAGAATGCGAGGCATTTTGATAAGAATTTGGGTTGGTATGGCAAGATTGAGCCGCTAACCCTAGGCCAACTTGTGGGAAGGATCGAGGCGGCATTGGGCGATGAAATTCAGGGCCAAACTTTTGGACCCAAGAATGAGTTTATCAAATCGGTCGCCGTTTGTTCTGGCTTAGGTGGTCTCGTCAACAGTCTCGCTCTCAAAACTCGTGCCGATTGCTACATTGTTGGCGAAGCGGCCGGCGTGGCAGCAAAGGCTGGTTTTAAGTTTTACATTGAAATTGGACACACACTCTCTGAGCGCATGGGAGTAAACGTGGTACGAGAGGTCCTGACTCCCCACGGAATCCAAGTTGACCTGATGCCTATCGAGTTTGAATCGTGGCCAGCCGAGACCTTTGGCAATCGTAAATCAAATGACTAATGGGCCGGTGACACCCTAAGTTCTAACGAATCTTTCTTAGCAGAGTCTAAAGTTGAGAATGAACTTGAGCGACTCTGTACGCAATTCGTCGGTTGGCGTCCCGAAGAGCAAGCCCGAGTAACGATAAGTCTGTTCGATGGAGGCGGAAATCAAACGCAAAGGGAATTCATCTTTGCTAGTAAATTTCGCAAGAGATATCCCAAGGGGCCCTGATAGAAATTGTTGGCGCAAAGAATTAGGCGGCACCTTCTCCTCCATCGTCATGGGCTGCTATTTCTGCTGGTGCTTCGTCACTGGGTTCGTCGAGTTCGTCGTTGCCATCGAGCATCTGCGCGACTGCTCTGTTTCTTATGGGCGAAACTTTGACATTGAGTGCTTTGAGCTTCTTGGCCTGACTGACGAGGTTTCCTCTGCCGGAACTCAATTTTTTTAGCGCTTCTGCGTAAGAATCCAACTGCGAGACCAATGAGGATACCGACTCCAAGTTCCATAGTTTCTCCTACTAAAAAGAGATCGGACGTTCGTCGACAAAACTAAATAAGTATAGTTACAAAAGCGACATCACTCCTGTCCCGGTTTGATTCTGTGGGCGAGCCCGCGACCCTCCAGTTCCTGCTCAAGCTCGCCTTGTGCAGCATCCAAGTTGGTCATAGTGTGTAAGTGGATTACGTCTGGAGGTAGGTTCCCGACGGATACCAATGGGGTTCCAGAAGGGGGTTCTCGGCTGGGCCAAATGCAAATTCGCACATCCCCCATATTTTCGGCAATGTGAAAGTAGCGGCCCGTGAGCGCAAGGCGGTTGAACAAGTTATCGTAAAACTCGAGCTTTCGCACCAGCAGAGGGCCGAACACCTGTGGATCCATGTAGGCGCCCCCGTAGGGGATTCGGAGATACATTTCGCCAGCCTCGGCGACACGAGCGTGATAAAACGCGTAAGAGTTGGAGCCATATCCCCAAAAAGTGAAAAGTCGATATTGCCTTGGACCCTCTAGGTAAAATAGTCGGGGGGTGGCCCGAAATTTCGAGTCACCCTCGGCCGCATCGCCAAATGCAATTGGCCTGCGGTTAACCACCCGAAATTCGTCGTCCTCCAGGTTGAGGGGGAAGTCAAAGTTGGTGAGTTTCTTAAAACTCACTTTGAGACCTTTGTCCTTTGTCATGTCTTGAATATAACTCACTCGATTGTCACTTGGGGTCATAGCCGAATTTATCTCTCGTTAGTCCAAGGCCCAATCCTATGCTTGCACAAAATGAAATGCGGTGAGGAGCTGACCTCAGCTGACCAATAAATTTGGAATATTAGTATTAATGAGGGGGTGTTGATGAAAAAGAAGAGCTTTGTTAAACGAGTCGTAAAAGTAGTAGGGCTTTCTGGAACCAGTCGACGCGAACTCGAATTCGAGACACTTCAGTCTTACGTCGCCCGCGGGGGGCAGATAATTAGGCCCTCGCGTCGCGTGGTTTCGTTGCCTCGCAACTCGGCGACGCCAGTCTCACTTTTTAACAAAGTGAGGAGTGCTGCCTAGTTCGAGTCTAAACAAATGTTTGATGAGGTTAAAGTGAATAGGATAAGGGGCAAACTTTTTGCGATCGCAATTCCTGTTTTGGTCGCCTGGTCCTCAATAAGTTTTGCGGCGAGCAAAAGTGGTGAATTCAACTGGCCGGCTAATGATCCGAATGATGCCAACGAAGTTGCGACATATTTATACAATCTCGCCGTCCGAATTGGTGAGTTAGGCGAAACGGAAGAAGCTAAGGCACTCTACCGAAGAGCCATTGAGCTCAACGATCAGCTTTATCAGGCGATGTGTAACCTCGGCAATATTCTGCTCAGCGAAGGTAAACAGGATGAAGCCGAGCGGCTACTGAAGCGCGCGCTGGCGATTGAGCCAACGGACTGGGTGTCTTGGCACAATCTGAGCCAAATTCAGGTCGAAAAAAGCGACTTTAGCAAGGCGTTGGAATCTACTAACGAGAGCCTCAAGTGGTCTAAGGATGTCGAATTGTGGTTACGCAAAGGGTACATTTTGGAAAAGTTGGGGCAATTTAAGAAGGCGCTCGAGGTGAATTTGCAGGCACTCAAGCTGTATCCCACAAATCGACAAGTTTTGAGAAATGCTACGCTCATATCGATCAAAGCCAACTCGGCAACTGAAGCGGCCAAGAATCTGAAGGTCTGGACTGAACAATATCCCGACGACGCTGACATCCCTCTGTTTCGTGGGGCCATCGAAGAGCTAAAGCGCGGGGGACGGTTTGGCAACTCCGGTCCCTTGAACCCGTGATTAGAAGAATCCTGAATCGATTGATCCTGGTCGAGATTTACGTCCGGCCGGACCTTGATTGGTCCAGCCGATAGCTCGAGCTTGATTTTGACGGCTGCCTTCGGCGAGAATTTGATTTGTTTATAGATGATTGGGAATAGCGCGAGAAACAGAGGTAAGGTGTCGTCCTGAGTAATACAGAATATGAGATCCATTCGGAGGTCAAAGTTGTCGAACGCAAGCCAATGTTAAAGCCTTCGGCCCAACTGTTAATCATTGGAAACTACCCAGGAGCCGACGAGGTAGCAGCCAAAGAACCATTCATTGGACCAGCGGGGAAAAATCTCTTTCTGTTGTTGAGTATTCTTAGGAACGACTGGGTAAAAGTAGAAAACCACCCTTTTTTTGAAGGGCAGTCGGCGCTAGGGCCTGGGTTTTGGCAGAGCGTGTTCGAATCCAAGATAGCAATATTTAATTGGCATAAAGGTCGCGAAGTTACAAAAGTGAATAAAAAGAACGAAAGTGTGACTAAGATTGATCAGGGTGACCCGGTGCTTGGCAAAGATTTCAAAGGGATCGCTACATTTCGGGAACGGATCCTTCCAACCGAAAAACACGAGATACCAATTCTTGTTTTGGGTAAGGCGCCGCGCGAGGCCTTGTTTGGCAAGAAAGCAGAGTTCGGAGACCTGACTCACGATGGGAAGACATTCAGTTGGTACCATCCGGATCCACGCAATGGTGAAAACGGGCGATTCTGGGGCAATCCATCGGAAAAGAAGGGTAAGAAAGATAAGTTTAAACAATTGGTAAAGTTCTTAAGGTCGATATAGTTGTTCTTTTTAAAAGAAGGGCCGAAACGAGTTCATGCCAACATATACATTTAAATCCTACTTTGAAGAGGTTGTTGAACCCAATTTAGTCAACCCAGAAGTTTGTCGGGTTGTTCTTAAGGAAATGGATGAAATAGTCCAACAGCGTATTCCACTTGCGATCCGAAAGTTTGCTCCCGCCAAAGATAGTGAACTCAATACCCGACTGCGCGGCAATCTCGGCGAGTGGAATGGCTTCCCCTTTGTTTGTTGCGACAACGAAGCTTCCTTCTGGCTGTATGAGCTGTGTAAGGAAGGCTATGATAAAGGATGTCTTACCAAAAGCATTCAGGAAAGAGCCATACCAGTTGCGAGGAAATCTATTGCTGGTGAGCTTAGAGACTTCAGTCAGACCACCTTCAGCCTAAGGCTTACCTTTCCGGCTCAGGAAGCTGGATGGAAGTTGGCCCATTTATTTCGGGCGAGTCCGAGCGGGACTACATTTACCACTCTTTCTCCTAGCGCCAGATTTTATCGGAATCTCTGCCCTATGAACTTTTACCTGTCGCCAAAACCGAAACGGAATGATTTCCGATGGGTTGATTTTGAGGGCAAGTGTAGGGGAGATGAATTTGCGGAAGCTGATGAGTTCAATAGCTACATAATTTTCAAAGTTGGCGCCTACTATAGTACGCTATGGGAGGAATTTGTGAAGCGGGTCGGCGTTGATGTCGACAGTTTTCTGGTCAAGCTGTCTCAGCGATTTAATCAAGATAGTGAACTAGAAACTAAGCTTTGGATTGAGTTTGGAGAGGTTAAAACCGCCAACAAGGTTAACCCTATAAATGGCGTTGGGCATGCTGGAGCTGTCCAGCGAACGGCGACTCGGTTTTGGGTTAAGCAGGTGGACTATGATGAACTTGTTGCCAGTCCTACGAAGCAATTGGTCATTACGGTGCAAGGAGGGAAAGGCAAAAAAGTCCATCCGTCGGGCGTGTATGTGATACCAAATAATATTGCAAGACAATTTATTAGAGGGAAGATGGACGACCTTAACTGGCAAAAACATCTAGATTTTAAGCAAGCGAGTATCCCAACTGAATTGAGGGAATATTTTCACCGCAGATAGGCAAGTCCTCTTCTAATCGCAGTTTCTCAATCTAAAAGTTGATGGCGGTCTTGATGGATTCGGTGAACTCGACTTTGCAGTTAACAACCCACGCCACTAATGTGGCGGGGGCGGACAAATCCACGGGGCGCATGAGTATCCTCAGTGAGGTCGTGGGGTGGCACCACTCGTGGAGGGCGTCAAGAAAGCCCGGCAGTGCCATGAGGGCATTAAAGCCTTCGACCAAATCCGTCGCATCATAGTGAATCTGTAAGGTCGCGTGGGTTCGATAGTCCATTAGGGATTCAAATTGCACACAGCTCGTGGACTCGGCTCCGTCAAGAGTGAGCAAAATAGTTTCAAGTATTTCCATCAGCGACTTGGGGGTCCTTAACCCTGACATCAGCGGCTCCTTTTCAAATATCTTCTTGAACCAAGGATCTCACACACCACTGTCGCTTGAGGTCAAGCTACCCAGCGTTCCTCTGCCAAGGAACGCCGTCACAGAAAAGTTGCATTTTAACATTAAACCTTGCTGGGTTGCCTAGCGCGCGTCCTTTGATGTCACAACCCTAAGCTATCTTAAGTTGGTAGAGATTGGGAAGTGAGCTAGTTGCCAAGAACACTTAAGGGAGGTCGGTTATGAAGATTGAGAGAGGGATTAACCCAGTAGTGCTCCACCGCAAGTCGGCGGAGCACAAGGACAAGGGGGTTTCGGTTGAGGTTTTAAAGGAGATGGAACGCTTTAATCGCAAACAACCAGGGGGTGGCGAAAGGGCCTTCTTGCTGAAAACAAGGATTCATGGATTGCTCAATGAGTGGCGGGTGGGCGAGGCCGTACGGCTGCTCCCGGACTTTGCTCAGTACGCACTTCTTGAGGGGGCCGTCTTTAGCCAGCTTCTGATGTTGACGTCCAAGATGGAAGCGATGATCACCGATGACTCCAATCTGCCGTCGAGTCCGCTGGCGCCCCAGGTTTTGACAATCTGCCAAGTGTTGGAAGAACTTGGCCAATCAAACCTTGAAACGAACCTGGTGTGGTTGGCGACATTGGAAGCCCAACAGATGAGGTCGGAATTCGAAAGTTTGCTAGCGAGAATGTCGCTCCTCTATCCAGGGCACCGAGAAATTCGCGCCTATCAAATGAACTACGCTCACAAGGAGGGGAAAAATGTCCTTGCAAAGGCCGGCTGAAAACATGATGAGACTGTTTCGTGACTCACTTCTGCTGCCTCGCATTTCTGCGGAGATTAGCAGAGAAGATTACAAGAGTGCGATCGCTTTGGCCGAGTCGCGTGTAAAAGTGAGTGAGCCGGCAACGCTGGCCAATCGCGAGATCAAATATCTCTTAGGAGTCGCCTACGACTACGATGGTCGGCACATGGAGGCGTTTGCGATCTTTAAGGAGTTGGCGGAGCGGTTTCCGGCCTTCCCAACCTACACGGTGAGTCTACTTAGGTGCGGAGACGTCATCGTAAGGCGCATGTACCAACATTATACAAGCGAAGCCAAGCCAGAGCCGGTTGAGCTGATGCGCTCGATACAGTGGTTGGAGGAAAATCACTATGTTCCAATTCCCCTGCAAAAAATGGCAATCGTGACCCTCATCGAAATGGGAAAAGTCGCTGATGCCAAACAGCGAGCGCTCAATGCCTTTGAGCTCTATCCCAATGACCTGATGATCCTTGAGCTCAACCGCGAAATCGCGATGCAACTTCAAGACAACGATTGGAACGAACTCATCACGTCGCGAGTGCGGGCGATTCTGGAACGGCATCCGTGGCGGATAGATCTCTATCAGCTGCTCCCAATTGAGACTCAAGCCGCGAACCAGTGAGTGTCAGGTGAGGTGGGGTCTGAGCGCCCCACCTATTAGTCAACGAGGCGGACAAATTGAAAGAATTGAATCTTTCCCTAATAGGATGACAAGAGACGAATTTGGTCAACTGATTTATGGGCAACCTCTCAATTTTGCTAACGTGATTAAGTTGGGCCTCAGTCGAGAGGTCTTGGCATCAGCTACTCCAAGTCCCTTTCCCTGTTCGATGCATTCAATCTCAACTCTAAATTCCAATTGTTCGAGGATTCGCCATTTCTCCTGGGTAAATTGAGATCTGACGTTCGCCGACAAAACTGAATTAGTCTAGAGTTACTGGTGCCATCGCTAGAGTCCCGTTTTGATTCTGTGTGCGATCCCGCGCATAATCATTGAAACAAAAGAAATTTGATCGGGGCTCAATGCATCGTGGACACCTTTGACGCTTTCTAACGGCATCAATATGCCGGCTAACATTCCTCGATAAAACTCTTCAGACTGATTTACACAATACTTATCAATGATGCCATCAATGATTCGATATGATTGTTCATCATATTGACTGGCTAATTCATCAATGTATTTATTCATCTCAAGGTTATTCACTTTTTACTCCTTTTAAAAGAATTGTTTCGTCCTTTGCTTTCAGTTTTGCAAAAAGTAGTTGCGAGGCGAGGTCCTGGATTTCGCCTGACAAGTGGACCGCCTTATTCCAGGTGGATGGGATTTTGGCGAGTCCGTAAACAGCGCCGGCCAATTGCCCAAAGACCGCGCCCGCGGTGTCGGAATCTCCCCCGAGGTTAACAACCTTGAGCATTCCGGTGCGAAAGTCGTCGGTCGATCGGAGCGCCCACAGGGCCACTTCGAGAGTGTGAACGACATACCCTGACGAAATGATCTCGGCACCGACAGCGGTGTAGCGACCGGACAAGACCGCCCCAAGGTCGGGGTTGAGCGGTCGCTGATTGTTGAGTTCGATCAGTTGCACAAATTCATCGACGCTTGCAAAGAGTTGGGCTTTGCTTTGACCACGGATTGCGTCGGCAATCCACAGACCCATGAATTGGCAAGCCTCAACACAGGCGGGCGCCCCGTGAGTCGTCCTCGAACTCAACGCCGAGAACTCCAGGACCTTTTTGCGATAGTCGGTGTCGCTCGCATAAAAAATCGGGATCGGGGCAAGGCGCATAATCGAACCGTTGCCCGCATCGTGCTCGCCACTCGGCCCAGGGAAGGGACACGATTCTCCCAAGAAGGTCGTCAGCGCTCGGCGCGTGATTGAGCCGATGTCAAAGGCGACTCCCGTCGATGAGCGATAGCCGCTGCGAAGCCAGCTTACATATTTTTCAAGTTGGTCGATGGGATCAAAATCGCGGACTTCGAGCAGTGAGTCCGCAAGGCAAAGCGCCATCGAAGTGTCGTCGGTCCACATCCCTGGCTCAAGGCGAAACACCCCTCCACCGGCGACCTCTGAAATCTCCGGAAACTCGCCGGGCCTTTGGAATTCTCCGGTAGTGCCTAGTGCATCACCTATTGCTAATCCTAAGAGGGCACCTGTTGCGCGGTCCAATTTCTTCATAAAATAAATATTACTCAATCAAGTGTCGTTTGAGGACTAGGCGCGAGAATTTTTTTTGGCGTGTCACGTTGTGACAGTCGAGTTTGGTAGGTGGCTCGGATTCACCACCCACACCGGTTAGAGTAATCAAAAACATGACTTTCAAGTACTCCTAGATGGCTTTTATTTTGTGGGGGAACTTCCACCGCGTTGTTCCCTCGGCCGTAGTATCTTCATCCATAAAAAGCGGGAGCCCCGCTTGGGCCAGGGCTTCTAAGTCTCTATATATTGTTCTCTTAGACACCCTAAACCCTCGGGATTCGAGGGAGCTGTACATTTCCTTCACAGTCATCCCGGCTGGGTGCCGATCTAAGACGGCAATCAAACAAACTATACGGGAAACCTGTGCGTTTCGACCTTTCATACCCATCTCCTTTAGCCAGTGCTTGGGCGCACCTGTGGCTTTTTCGTTTGAGATGGGTAAAAAAAGAGAAAGGTCTTAAGTCATAAGACACCACTTTACCTAAAGAGGATTGATTTTGCAAGTTGGAGCGCCAAGAGCGGACCGAAATGAGGCAGCGCTGGCAATTACGCACAATTGGTAGACTGATCCGCTCTTGGCATCCAAGTTTAGTTGGGGCACCAAAAATTTTTGAGTTTGTTCAAGTGCTGAGGTGAAAGGCCCAGTTCTTCGGCGGCTCCCATGATTCCATTGAGGTAACTTGATCTTACCGGCTTTGAGGGCGTGCGGTCGGTCGCCATGTAAACGAACATTTGTAGGTGGTTTTGTGACACGATTTGCTCTCGCGTATAAAGTCCTAAGGCGACGCCTTCGTACCGGTCCAACGAATCCACGCAATCTGGGCTTACTGCAAAGACGGCCCCTTCGACACTTCCTTCGGGGGTTGGGACAATCGTTGCGACTTCTTGCCGGTTGAGAATGAATTCATATCCTGAGACCGTGTCCGTCGTCAGGAAGGTAGCATTGGGACACCGATGTCGCATTTGCTTAAGTGACATATTTGAGCCGTACGCAAAGTAGAGCTCGACTTTGTAGGCCTTAAGCGCGATTTTGATTGCCCTTTGGATGAGGGCTTCCGATGGTAACTCGCTCGGCAGGTCTGTGACCAAATGATCTATGATTGGGAATTTTGAACCACCGTTATACCCAATGACTTCGTCTCGGGCGATGATGCGGATCACTTCGCTCAGTGTCTTTCCGATTTCTAAGGCCTTATCGTGAAAGATAACGGTGTCATCCGGGACCATCGAAAAAAAGCCGCGTTCTTCGGCCTTATAGTTGGGGTCTGGAGTGCGGATGAGGATTCGGGCACCTCTCCAGAACTCTGTTAGCTCAGGTTTGAACTCTCGCTTTTTCTTCAGCAGAGATATTAGTGAATTGACCGATTTCATAGGACCTCCCTTTGAAATTTTGGCGTAATTGCCATAGGGAGATTTTAGCGCCGGTGCCGAAGACGGAACACCCAGTGAACTAGGTGTTCAAAAACAAATCAAATCCTATCAATGATTACGATATCATCGGCGTTAAGCGGAACGGACGTCCCATCGATTCTCTTAATGAAATAGTCATCGCCGTCTTTGCTGAGGGTTCCCGTTAGGACGTGACCGCCCCGGAGTTCGACTTGAACCTTCTGCAGACCGGGCTTTACGAAAAAGAGGTCGAGATTTTTGGCCGTATAGATTTCTCGCTCCTGTCGATTTTTGAGTTTGATTTTGGAATTGGGTTTAAACTGGGATTTTCGCTTTTTAAGAATTGCCCTTGCGGGTTCGGAAAGCTGGTGCCACACAAAGTTAGCCAAGTCTTCGGCGATGGGATCATTGGCGGATAACAGAGCATCAAAGAGCTTAAGAACCTCGGTTGTATTTAAACACAAAAAGAGAGGGTGGAACCTAGAGTCGGCAAGGGAAACAGATGAGCCGTAGTCGCTCTCGCGGGGTCTTCGACCCGTGTTGGTGATTTCCCACCCCAAAAAACGAAAACCCTCTCTAAGGGAGGAGGCGTCGTCTTGGAAGGTGTTCTTATTTTCGACCCCAAGTTCGTCCATAATTTGATCCTGGGTGTGGGTGGTCTGAAGCTTAAGCAGCCTGATGAGCCTCTCGATCTTGTCAAATTTAGGTCGTGACCTCGGCATTCGATCCTCTGTTCTGGGTTTTTGTTTGGCTCAATTGTAAACTATGTTTGCGGAAGCGCCAGTCGCAACTGTTCTTAAGAACAGTTGGGAGAATGCGCGCGTCATTGGGTTCTCGGAAAGCACGATGAGGATTATCGTCAATAACAATACGCAAATGCGACTATCAGAATGTTTGCTCATGGATTCACCTTGTTTCGTTTGTGCCACTCGAGTGCTTTGAGTCGTTGAAGTTCCATGCGTTTTTTGTGTTCTTCGGTTCGTTTGGCCTTTTTCTCGGCCCGGCGCTTGGCAACTTCATTGGGGTCGTTTGCAAGATCATGGATTCGTCTGGCCTCAAGGCGACGTTGGTAGCGGTCGCGCATTGAGCTCAATACATCTCTTGCCCAAGAGTCCCCTAACTCGTCATCTAGGTGTGGCGATGGGCTAACGACCTTAAACAGTCCTTTCAGAATTTCCTCATACTTGGAACCTTGTCCAGGTGGGGGATCGATCTCCGCCAAATCCCGATACATCCTTTTGATTTGATAGTTAGAGAAGGGCCACTCGGCGGGCCCATATCGTTTTAAGTACCTTGCCAGCGCATCCCGAAACATGAATGAACCACAGGTCGTACACTGAATTCCGGTGCACCATCTTTCTCGAACTGTTCTCCTAAATAGCAACTCTAACGGATTGATCATCTAATTCCTCTGGGTGGGGGCAGGGCCACTGCAAAATAGACTGAAGGAGGCCGAGCTGACAAAGGTGCGACGAGAAAACGTTGATCCTTGTTGGTTGTAGTGCGCAAAGGTGACCTCATCGACCTTCGCCAATACCGTTCCAAATTTAGTCCCGTCGTCGATTCGAATCATAGGTAAACTTCCGACGGGAAGGAGCCCCTTTGATAACGCGGCGGCAGTGGGGCTTGCCGGGTGGAGGGTGAACTCACATTGATAAACCGCTGACTGAGACACCTGGTTGCAACTGACGGTGAGGTCGCCGAGCGGCTTGGGAGTCGCGTTCTGGCTGTCGCCCAGCGCTCCACCCAGCAATACACAAGCTGAGAATGTAAATTCAAGAATCACCATTTACCCCCAATGATCGCAGTGTTCATTGTCATGGTGTCGAGTGTCCCATGAGCCTTGGTCAATTTAGGTCAGGGGTGGGGCTTGGGACGCCAATGTTCTATTTTGAGATCAAATTCAGCAAAACCAGACTTTGGGGCCAATTTTGATCTGGATATGGATCAATTTGACAGATGCCCTCAAACTGTTGCAAAATGATCTAGATATGGATCAAAAGCCTAAAAAGCCATTAAAGACCTCACCTGGTGAGCGCATCCGCACAGTCAATGATTTGGGCGTGCAAATCAGAGCAGAACGGCGCAAACGAAATTTCAGCCAAGCCGAACTCGCGGCGCGTGCTGGTGTTAGTCGGCGTTTCATTTACCAGTTGGAAAATGGGTCGCGAGACTCCTTTCCTCTGGGAAAGGTCTTGCAAGTCATCCGACGACTTAATCTTGAGATTCAAATTATTCACAGGGTCGTCGAGTAGTATGCGGCGATTATGGGTCTGGTTTCCACCCTATCTTATCGGCACCATCGACGATACTGAGGACGGGCTGAGCTTTCGGTACTCAGAGGAATGGTTGAATTGGGATAGTGCCTTTGGGCTTTCGGCATCTCTAAAAAGAGATTCGAAGGTGTACAAAACGGAAGCGGAAAATTTTTTTGGTAACTTACTCCCAGAGGGGCATGCCCGAGCAACACTGTGTCGCAAACTGGGCATTTCGATCGACAATGACTTTGAGCTGCTTTTGCGAATTGGACAAGAGTGTGCGGGAGCACTCGTTTTGTCCGATCAAGACACGCCGCCTGAGGACAAGGGCGGCATGGAAGAAATTCCGATAGACGATTTGGCGAAGTGGCTTAAAGGAGATTCCGCCGGGATTATAGATCTTCAAGTGAAAGGGAAGTTGAGATTGTCATTGGCTGGCGCACAAAATAAACTTCCGCTCATTTTTAAGGACCACAAATTCTTTAAGCCCGTAGGCTCCCAGCCAACGACCCATATTTTGAAACCACCGCCAAAGAGCTTTGGGAATCTTCCACAAAATGAATGGCTCCATGGCAAGATCTATGCGGCGATGGGCCTTCCGACGGCAAATTCACAGCTCATCCAAATCGGAAAAAAGCTGGTATTACTCGTGGAACGCTATGATCGGGTATACGAAAATGGCCGATGGAAGAGGCTCCATCAAGAGGACTTCTGCCAAGCTCTAGCAGTTTCCTATAAGAAGAAATATGAAAATGAAGGTGGCCCAACGTTGTTAAGTTGCTGCAAGACAATTGAAGATCGATCAGATGATGTAGCGAGCGATATTGATTCGTTATTGAAGTGGCAGATCTTAAATGTCTTAACCGGTAACTGTGACGGGCACGGGAAAAATCTCTCCTTGCTAAGGCACTCCGATGGAACGTGGGGCCTCGCGCCCTTTTATGATTTGGTAAATACCAGATTTTATACCGATCTCACGCACAATTTGGCAATGTCAGTGGGCGATCAGTTCGACTCGGGGACTGTACTGCCAAATCACTGGAAAAAACTTTTCACCAGTGCGAAGGTCAGCCCGAGTGCTTACTTAGCAGCGGCCCGTCAGATGGCAGAAACATTGCCATCGGTACTCAATGACTCGATTGAACAGTTCAAAGCACAATATGGGAATGCTAAGTTTTTGGGTGACTTAATGCAAGCTCACCTAAAAATAATCAAACGCAATCTGAAGCTCCTTAAGGATTCCTCCAAGCGCTAAATGAAGGGTTAGCGGTGACCCCTGGTGACCAAGCCCTTAGGCAAACTAATCTAAGTAAGTTCTTGGTACAAAGGGAGGGGGCTAGTCATGGAGCGATTCTTTAGCGCGTTAGTGAGGGGGCTGGGACTCGGGATTGGATTTCAACTGGCTCGGCTTTTATTGGGAACGCGTTGGGGGCTGATCATTTTGGGAATCCTCATTTACCTTTTTGTTTTTCATCCCCGCCCCAGTTGAGTTGTCTCATTAGCGAACAATGTCCTTGGCTGTCCAGGCACAGCGCAAAACTTAAATCATAGGAGGTACTTTTATGAACAAGTGGTTTTGGTGGTTAATGGTGGTAGTAGCTTTAGCAGCCTGTGAAACGGCGGGGCCAAGGCGAGTCGTGGTCGATCAATCGGGCAACGGCGGTCCGCCCGAGTGGGTGCATAGTTCTCGATCCAACTGGGAGGATGGCACGACCGTGATGTACCGTGGGACTTCGACACTGTGGGGAGACGAGCGGCTGGATGGCTGTTATCAGCTCGCCAAGCTCAATGCCAAAGAGGCTCTGCTGAGCGAAATTTCCGAAGAGGTCAAGGGTGCAGTGGACCACGCGACTCAGGGTTTGTCTGAAGAAGCCGAGAATGTGCTCAATCTCTCGCGCAGTACCAAGTACCAGGGCAACCTGAGTGGGCTGCGCTTTACCGAGGAATACTACGAGCGCTACGTGATTAAGGATGACGAAAGGATCGAGTGCTTTGTGTTGGGTGCCATCAAGCGCTCCGACTACAACAAAGTTCGTCGTCGCGTTTTGACCGGTGTTGCGGCCGTCGATTCACGCGTGCGCGAGGCCATGATGAAGAGGCAGATTCAGTTTTTTGACGAGGGCGAAGAGCAAACCGTCGTCGGCGCACCAGCGAGACCGGCTGCATTGCCGGCCAAGCGTGGGCCGGCCAATGCCGAAGGCGGTGCCACCGCGGCAGTTACTCGCGAGCCGGCAGTTCTTGAGAGCGCTGACCAACAGGAAGCGCAATGAGCCACAGTCAGTATTTGACCCTGATCTTGGCTTTGCTTCTCGCGGCGGTGGTCGCAGGACCTCAGTCCGCCTGGGGTAGCGAAGATGAGGCACCCGCCTGGGCGCGGGTGCCTCCCGCTGCGGACATCATGTACAAATACTATGTGGGAGTCGGTTGGGACCATCAGAGCCAAGCGACGGCGCAAGAGCTCGCCATTCGCGATGCCCAAGAGTCGGCCATTCGCGAAAACTTTGGAGTTGTCACCAAAATTGACGTCGACAACTACCGAACGCTGAAAGAGACGAGCTTTAATCAACGCCTGAGTGAGGCCTCCTCACCGATTCAACTCCTCGAATTTGAGCGTCGCCAAGTGAGTGTGGCACAAAGCCGTCGCGGCGGCTTCGTGGTGTGGGTGTTGTTTCGTTACCCGCTTAAGGAGATCGAGCGCGAGAAAATACGTCTCGAGGGGGCCCAACCACCGCCCGGCGGTATCGGTGTGCGCACCGGCTCTGCCAGACTGAAACATAATACTTTGCTGGTCGTAACGTCCGTGCCCGAGGGAATTGAGATTTACATTGATGAAGTCCGCTGGGGAGTGACGCCGCTGACATTGAAAGGGGTCTTGCCTGCGGGGAAGCATCGATTGTGGCTCACTGATCCTGAGTTTGAAGATGCGCGCAGCGAGGTTAACTTGGTGGAGCACGATTCGCGTGAGGTACACCATGTGCTCAAGTCGGCGCAAGGTGAGTTGACTGTTACGAGCAATTTGAATTCAGCCAAGATTTACGTGGACGGAAAATTAAAAGGTAAGGCCAGCGTCGGCCCCTTGCGCTTAGACGCCGGTCGACCCCACGTGGTTTTGGTTGAGCACAAAGATGCTGAGTCACAAAGTCAGGAGATCACTTTGGCCAAAGGCGAGATCCGCTACTGGAGAGCGGAGTTGCGCAAGCGCATGGCCTTTGTGCGCGCCACCGCCGGTCAGGATTTGACCATGGTCTATGTTAACCGGAATTTTCGCAGCTACATTGAGCGCAAACCGACTCAGTTTGAAGTGGAGCCAGACGAGGAGATTGAACTGCGAATTGAAGCAATCAACCACCGACCGACGTTTAAGTCGCTGCGCTTGCGACCAGGGCAAGTTTACGACTTAGGGCACATCGAACTCGAGCGTCAGCCCGAGGAGAACCCGAGTTACGCGCGGTCGGTCGGCAGTAGCAGCGATTCAGACTCCTCGTGGTCGAGTTCGTCACAGCTGTGGCCGGATGCCGAGTGGTACCAGAAGAGCGTGGTCTTTAGTTTTTTTGTTTCCTACAACGATCGCTCTTTGGATGCGGATTGGGCCGCCAACTCCTTTGGCTTCGGCTTTTTTCTCGAACAAAGATTCTTGTATCGTTTGGGACTGCGTGGGGGGTTCGAGATAATCTCGGGTGACGACCCTGATTTGGAATACGAAATGAGGGGCGAAAACTGGTCACTAGGGATTCCACTCTACTTAGAGGATTCCGCATCATCGTACTACATCATTTATGAAATCGGTGGGACTCGACAGGACTACGATAAAGACAGCATTACCGTCGCTGAAGTGTCACAGCGTCGAGCAGGTCTTGGGATCGGGGTGATTGGAGTACCAAATGGTGGCAATTTGAGTCTGACGGCCTATCGCTATGACATGGGTGCCTGGGGCAGTCACAATGGGCTGTCGTTGCAAGTGGGTTTTACCATAGGCTCCGGGGAGAGGTGAGGTATGAGAGGATTGGGGACGATTTTTGTTTTGCTCGTCGTGTGTGCATGTCAACCGGAGGAGACTTCAATAAAGACTTGTGATTCGCGCGGCCAGTGCGATGAGTACTTGCCTGACCCATCAAACCCCGGCGGCTCGCCACGACTGGCAAACCGCTACCCATCAGCGCGAGGGACTTACACGCTCGAGAGTCAAGGTACGATTTACTTTCCGGCCTTTCACACCTTTGAGGCGGTCACCTCAAAGGCGGGGCGTATTTTTTTTCACCTCAGGTATGCTCACGCCACTAACATCAATTACAATCGAATTTACGAGTGGACACTTCAGGCGCAAGAGTTGGTTTTGCTTTGCAGCTGGATCGAGGACACTCCACGGCGAAACGGCCTCGCCATCGACGAGACTTATTACTATTTTAGGACCTCAGAATCTTCGGCCCGCTTTCGCCGGCATCGCCGCGACACCTGCGCAGAGGAATCTTTGATCGCGGTGGGCCTAACAAGTAGCACGAGCTATGGGTATCATCTCCAAATTGCCCGTGGCCCGAGCGCGGGTTCGAGCGAACTCGTGTGGCTACATGGTGATCGATGGGCATTTCTCGATTTGGCGACAGCCACGGCGCGCGCCACGATTCAAAGTCTGCAGTATGGGACGGCGAGCGTCTCCTTCAACTCCATGAACGGTCTCTTGGTTGACCAAGAAGTTGGGGATATTTGGTTGGGTTCGTCGGCTCGGATATGGCGCTTTGACAGTTCGTGGGGAACTCCTAACTATGCCGATCTGCCGGGCAGCTCCTATTTTGATTTGTATTATGTGGCCGGCTTGGCGCGCTCGTCGCCCAATCGAATTTTGTTATTTACCGAAGGGTACCAATTTTATGATCGAGTAAAGTTCTTCTTACTCGATGTGACTCACTTTTGAATCAGTCAGTGAGTTGGCTTAAAAGGAGAATCTCGAAGTGAGACAAAGGAGGAGATCATGAGCGGTGCAGCAACACCTAAGAAAGGCGGGGCAATTATTACGTCTGACGTCGCAATACTAAAGACGAGCGCCAAAAAAGTCGATGAAGACTCAACGAGGGAGTTATCCGTGTCGGAGCGCAACGAACAAGTCGCCAGGATATTTCGGGTTTTGAATTTTCTGGAAAACACTCGAACTGGCCTTTCCGTCAAGGAGTTGCACGCGCGCCTCGAAAACCTCGACATAGTGGTTCAAGAGCGCACGGTTCGTCGCGATGTCGAGGCTCTGGAAAGAGCCGGGTTTCTATTGTTCGCCGACGAGGGCAACAAAGACGAGTCCGGGGGTCAGCGCTTTAAGCTAAATTCTCAACAAAAGGTCGATAATTATTTGGTGCTTAATCCTCGCGAACTCCTGGCGCTCTATTTGGTGCGTGGAGTTTTAAAGCCTCTGAGTCAGTCGCCGTTTTACCAGGATCTCGAGGCCTTTTTTAAACGCATCGAGGCCTTTCTTGGCGACAAGCAAGTGGACTATCTAGACGAGTTGGCGGGCGAGATTCACTTTGAACCTGGACCGCGCTGGGGCCTCGGTGGAGTGTCGGTCGATGTGATGGATACTCTGCGCTCGGGCTGCACCGAACGACAAATTGTCGAGGTCGAGTATTCTAGTGCTCATCGCGGCGGCGAACGAAGTTATCGACGTCTGGGTCCGATGTTTCTTTATTTTAAGCAGGGTGCCCTTTACTTCGTTGCCAAGGACCTGGGTGATGGCAAGGTAAAGACCTTTGCCGTGCCGCGGATTTCGCAGGCCACAATGACCGATGAGCCCTATGACGGCGAGGTGGTCGATCCCGAAGAGCACTTCCGAGATGCCTTTGGAATTTTTAGGGGCGATGCGGGCCCAGAGAAAGTGGAGATTGAGTTCTCAGCCGTCGTCGGCCCTTATGTACGCGAGCGCGGCTGGCATCGCAGTCAAGAATTCGTAACCAAGTCCGACGGAAAAGTTTTAATGAAACTCGAGGTCTCGGTAAACCCCGAACTCGTGCAATGGGTTCTCGGGTTTGGTCCCGATGCGCGGGTGCTGTCACCTAAGGCATTGGTCGACCAAGTCGTGGCTCGCAGCCGCGCGCTCATCGAAGAATACGAAAAGCTCAGACGCGCAAGCTAGCGCGCGTTGGGTTCGCGGCGAGCGTGCGTTGGGCGATTGGCGTGCGTTGCGCGAGTTAGCGGCCAGAGCGTGTCCCGTCAGTTGCGTGCGTGGCTGGCGCGCGCTGGACAATCTTGCGTTTGGCGCGCCCTCTGTTGCGCCCCTTCTTTTGTTCCGCTGCGTTCGGACGGTGGCACTTATCCTGCTGCAGAAATCAAAATAACATTTGACACAAATTTTGGTCTCTTTAGATGCGCTCTGCTTGGTTAGATTTTTGGATTTCATTTTTTTTTGCATTCTTCCGCAGGAAGATGACCGGCGCGCCTTATAAGTCGTTGTGTGGGCAATTAATCTGGCGGTCGGCGGGACAACCAAATGTCTGCAGAAAAACCTGTGATATAGAAATGCGCAGGTCAGGAAAACTAATCTCACTGATTGATTTTGTGTCACGCATCTTAGGAGGAAAACGTATGACAGGTCTGCCAAGTGATTCTCTCGCTCAATTGAATTCGTCGTCGTTGATTCCGCTTAGGTTGCAAAAGATCCACCAGGAAGCACTTGCAGCGACGTCGCGCTATCGAGCGGCGGAAATTGATTTGATCAATATTCTTGAGGCGGTCGAAAAGCACCGCGTTTTTTTACATTATGGATTCAATTCGGTGTTTCAATATGCGGTGCAGGGTTTGGGGCTGTCGGAGAACGTCGCCTACACGTTTATCAATGTCGCTCGCAAAGCCCGCGAGGTCCCGGCGCTCAAGGAAGAAATCAAACTGGGAAACCTAAGTGTTTCAAAGGCGAGAAAGATCACTTCAGTTTTGACTCAGGAAAACAAGGATCACTGGATTGCCCTGGCCAAAACCTCGAGCCAAGCGGTGGTCGAGCGCGAGGTGGCAAAGGTGAATCCCCTCGAAGCGGCGCGGGGTCGGGCGAACTATGTTCATCCACTCAACGAAATCAAAGAGAAGGTCGTGATACCCAGGACTGCGCCTCGCGAGTCGAATCAGGCTCCAGCGCCCGCGCGCGTTCAACTGCAGGTGGGAATTTCTGAGAAGCTCATCATTAAATTGCGCCGCGCTCAAGACTTGGTCAGCCAGAAGTCCCGCAAGGGCGCCACTCTTGAAGATACCCTGGAAGCCCTAATTGGTGAGTTCTTAGAGAAGCATGATCCAGTCGAGAAGGCCAAACGGCAACTGGTGCGCGGAAAGTTGAGTGCCACGGCAGACGAAGTGGCTTCGGGCGGGCACAAACGCGCAGCCGGAAGGCACACCGCCGGGAGACAGGAGAAACAAATGGTGAAAGGGTGCGAAGGTGAGGAGCGCGAAGGTGATAGGCGCGAAGGTGATAGGCGCGAAGAGCGGGTTGGCAATTGCAAAACAAAGGGCCGAGGGGGGGACGAACAATTCTTGCGACAAGTTTTCGAAGAGGGCGCGTCAAAGCGCAAACCAATCTGCGCTAAGGAGAGGCACCGCTTGATGTTGAAGTTCGCGGGCCGCTGCAGTCATGTCGATCAAAATGGAAATAGGTGTCCGTCCACCAGATTTTTGGAGATTCACCATGTTAAGCCGCTTCGCTTAGGTGGAAGTGACGACTTGGAGAATTTGACCCTACTCTGTGCTGGCCACCACCGAGGTCGACATTTGGACGGTCGCTAAATGAGAGCGCGGTGAGATAAGCGCGGTGAGATAAGCGCGATGAGATGGACGCGATGGTGTAAGCGCGGTTAGGTGGGCGAGGGTAAACAGGCGCGATGGTGTGAGCGCGATGAGATGGGCGAGGATAGACAGGCGCCCCAAATGGGCGGGCAAACTGACCGCCTAGGATAGACGCCTGTCTTGTGAACAATTAAAACTTTCCGAAACGGCCAGGGACGGCGAGTTTGCCGGCTTCGACCTTAAACGCGAGGGCGGCGGGACGGGATGGGTGAGGATCCTTAAGATAAACTAACAACATGGTTTTGGGGCGATTCCATTTACAAAGACGAGTCACAAAAATCCCATCCTCATGATTGGCCAACAAGTCGAATGCCTCTTCGGGCGTGGCGAAGTCGTGTTCAAACATTAATGAGACGTGCCGAAAATAGCCGCAACAGAGCGCCAAACGAACTTTGTCGCTGTAGAGGTTGTCGCCCTCTTCAAAGAGCGACAACAAATTTTGGAGGGTATCAAAGTCGTGGTCGAACAACTGGGACAGGGGACCCTCGCCGGGCAAGCGGCGATCGGCCGGCGGTTGGCCCTCGGCGCCCAAACGCGTCGGCGATGAGCTTTCGTCGGGCAAACGCGTCGGCGATGATTCACCGTCGGACAAATGCGTTGGCGATGACTCACCGTCGGGGTCGCTGTTGCTGCCATTGCCAAGGGAAATATTTTCGTTAGTGTCGTCACGTTCCTCACGGTCCTCGCGGGTGTTACGGTCCTCGCGGTTGTTATGGTCCTCGCGGTTGTTATGGTCCTCGCGGGTGTTACGGTCGTTACGGTCGTCAGACATGGTTACTCCTCGTCTTTTCTTTTTTGGCCTTGATTTCGCGCAATACGGTCCGCAACTCGGCTTTGGTTAAGGGTTGGTACTGATTGTAATGACTCAGCCACTCTCGGCAGCGCAGGGAGAGGTGCTCTTTGAGGCGCGCCTCGTCCGTTGCTGGCAAAATTTGCGTTTGGCTTTGCAGATGTAGAATGCGGCAGACCTTCTCGATTTCCCTTGTAACCTTGTTCTGGGGACCAGAACTGAGCGGAAATGCCGGAGGACTCCAGTCGAGCTGGATGCTGGTCAAAACCCGTTTGAGCCAGTCGAGCTCCGTTTGCGTCAGACTTTGATCACCGGCACTGGGGTTGGACGTGAGGTCGGCCAAGGACGACGGATTGAGGATGTCGACTTCGAACTCGACGTTGTTGACCCGATCTAAGAGAATCTTGAAAAAAATTTGATAGCGATCACCAAACCACTTAAGGCAAGCGCGGCGCCATACTCGAACAAAATCATTGAGGTCAATCGAGCTGCGAGGTTCGTCCCACCGCGGGCGGGTCAAGGAGTAGAGGACCAAGTGAAACATCTGAGCATTCGAGATCTCGCCTGGAAAAGTAAATCGGGACTTTATAAAATCCCGAACCTTGAGACTTAATTTGTATAAGAGGACCTCAGGCACTTCGGCCTGGCCGAAATTGAGATCAAATTGGTTGCGCAGCCAAGGGTAGGGCTTAATTCCAAACAGTCGAGCGAATTCTCGATCGGAACGCTGGCGAGGCGGAATTTGGTAAAACTCATCTATCCGTTCAACGAGTTCAGGACGGTCTGAACCCTCACGTAAAAGAATTTTACTCAGCTGGTGTCGACGCAGCCGATTGGGTCGTGAGTCGACTAATAATTGATTCATTGCAGATTGGATCGTTTGATTGAATTCTCGCAGAGCCGCTGAATCTGAATAATTTTCCGCCTCAGTCGTCCCTGGCGCCATTAATCTCAGCTTAATCCGTGACATGTTTTTCTCCCACCCATTAGTTTGCAACCATCCTCAAGGTAAACAAACTCGCGGACGGGTGAGGTCACAGTCCTCGCGGTCGGCTAGGTCTCAAATCGAGACGGAGGTTCGAGCGGACCTTTGGTGACAGAGTGGTGTGGGAAATTAAAAGCGAGGGAAGCAATCTTTAACTTTTAATAATAGGAGTGATGTCATGACTGGGGCGACTAAAAAGAAGGCAAGTAAGAAGAGTTCGAATAAAATCCGAATTGTCAGGCCAAACGACAACGAGGCACCGCCGCCTCCGAAAGTGCTACCAACAGAAATTGTGGTGGTGCTCGACCGCAGCGGGAGTATGTCCAATATGGTGACCGACGCCAAAGGGGGCTTCGCCACGATGATTGAGGAGCAAGAAAAGCTAGGTGAAGACTGTTTGGTCACGCTGGTGCAGTTTGATGACCAACACGAGATGGTCTATGGACGCAAAAAGATCACCGAGGTGCCACCGCTTGAGCTGGTTCCGCGAGGCAGTACCGCTCTACTAGACGCCATCGGGAGAACTATCCATCAGGTCGAAGCTGGACTTAAAATGGATCCGTACCGCAAGGTGATTTTTGTGATTATTACGGATGGACAAGAAAACGCATCGGTGGAGTTCAACTTGGGACAGGTTCGAAAACTCATCGAGGGTCAAAAGGACTGGTCCTTTCTCTTTTTGGGCGCCAACATCGACGCCTTTGCAGAAGGTGGCCTTCTTGGTATCGACGCTGGTTTCACGGTTCAATTGAGAGACAATGCGAAGATGGACAGTGGAATTGCTGAGATTTCAAACATGGTCATGGCTTGCCGGCTGGTGCCCGACCCAATTGATGGCAAAGGACAAAAGCCGAAGTCCAAGAAGGGGAGACGGAACACAAAGTCCAGCGTCGAATAAGAAAGCCTAAATTTCTCGCGAAGTCGGTGAAATGTTGGGCCGGCGACGAGGTCGTTTGAGGAAAATTCAAGGCGGTGGAAAGTGAACTTAACCAAGGGTGGGGTGCCTATGCGAAGCGATTTGACTGAATTTGAACGTGAAAGATTGGTCGGACAGCTGATGGCGGATTTTAGGCAAAACAAGGAGTTTAACCTTAAAGAGGTGGCGGAGCTCGAAGCTCAACTGACTCCAGCCGAACGCGCGGTCTGTGGCGACAGTTTGGTGGCCTTGCGAACCCGGGCTTTTTGTTCGTCGGGCAAATACGGCCAAGCTTACAAGGTGCTGAGCGAGGGGCTGCGACAGTTTCCGCACTCGCTCGGTCTGGCCAATGAGCGGGGGTATTTTTTGGGTCATATCGCCGAGAAGTTGACCGAGGTTCTCCATCAGGACCCGCTTAATCCTGTTGTTGAGGTTCTCTATAAAATTCTGGCCGAGAATTCGGTGCTAAGTATTGATAACCAAGTCGCGTACCTGGAGCATTTGGTGGGCCACGAGCGCTTTGCGGAGGCGGCTCGCTTGGCGGTCCCGCTGGTCGTGCTCTATCCAAATGTATTTGGTCTGCGTGAAAACATTGAGGTGATCGCGCAGAAGGTTCCTCGGACGGAGTTTGGTGACTACTTGCGGGCCTCGTCGGTGCGACTCGGGCGGCCCTTTGAAACGAGAGAGGTGACGGAAGAGATGTTTGAGCAAATGAAGCTTAAGTACCCCTTGATCCGCGAGGCGATCAGCGACAAGGCCACTCCGGTCCATGTTATCGAAAAAATGTTGCGCGAGGTGATCGGGAATTTAGACAAAGAGACGGTGTTGAATACCGAACTCAAAGACTACTACTACATGCAGGCAATCATGGAGGAGCGAAAAGGCAACTACTTTGAGGCGCTGATACTTTTTAGAACCTTGGTGGAGATGGACCCCTGCAATTTGAACTTTCGCCGCTCCATGGAGGTTGAGCTCGAGTATTTCTGCTCTGAGCTTGAAAAGCAGATTCAGGCGGACAACCTTAAAGTTAATTTGGTTGAGATTTATCCGATTCTGCTTGAGCTGGGCCGTGTGCCCTGGAGTTTGCTCGCTCACGTGTGCCTCGAAGAGGCGCGACGGGGCATGAAGGAGTCGGCGCAGCGAAAGCTCGACCTCTTGCTTGCTCTAAATCCTCATGATGTCGACTACCAGAAAGCCGCCGAGCGGCTTCGGGAGTTGGATTTGGCGGGATAACCACGGCTGTCGATGGCGGGATAAATCTAGGATTTAAGCGGGTAAAAATCGAAGGCGAGGACGTAGGCCGTTTCTTCGGGGGAAGCGGTGATGACGGCGACACTTCGTTGAAGGGCTTCGAGGATAATCTCTTTTACTTTAATCACGTCCTGCTGCGAGAGACTGACGCAGCCAGAGTAGTGCAAGTCATCGGGGTTTACAAACTGCAAACTTGCGACGGTGTGAAGCCGCCAATTAATGTGGTGGCGCAAAGTCAGAGGGGAACCACCGGGTAGATGCAGATGCTGCGAGCCGGGTTTGAGCCGGCCGTTGTCCTCGGTCAAAACTTTGAGGCGCAACAAAAAATCGACTAACTCTTGAGTGCGAGGGCGCGACAACTTGAGCGCCTCGGCGAGGCGTTCGACTGTCTGAAATTCAGGAATTCCCGAGAGCACGTGAATGGCACCGTAAAGATGACTCGAGTAAAAGCGCTCCTGATCTTGAGTGCTGATTTCTTCGTGACCCTCGAGGCGGTTTTTGATTTCCAAATGAGCCGCGCGCATTGTTTGCATCTTTTGCGCAAACCGCTTTTTGAGATGAGGATGAGCGGCGCGCTCCCATAGGAGCAACAACAAAAAGTACTCGCCTTCGTCGTCGGTATGGCCCAAGAAAGTGTTCACACTCTCGGCCTGCTCAAGCGACAGTTCGGCTCGGCCTTTAAGAACCTGCGAAACAAAGGTGGTGTGGACCGGAATGGCTTCGGCCAGAGCTTTGCGCAAACCCGTGCGGGCACCCTCGCCACCGAGGCGTTCCGACAGATAATTGCGGTAATTGGAGTGCTCCCAGATTCTCATTTCATTAGATCTTTCAGTTATTTATATATTGTATAGTAAAACTCTATTTAAGCTAGAGTAATTTACTATTTCAATCTAGATTCACCGCGTCAATTAGCCTATTTTGGGCTTCGAAGGTCGCCTCGTGAGGGGCGGCCGCAACCATTAACTAGGAGCCTAAAATGAACTCAAAATCGCAACCCCAATTAAGCCCCAAATTGAACCCCAAATCGAACCCCAAATCGGATCGCAAATTGCACTCTCTGCGCGAGAGCGAACGAAAAAATATGAAAATACGGTTTTATCTCACCCTCATTTTACTATTGGCCTGTGGCCTGTCTTCCTGCACCAAGGAAGTGACAAAATATGTTGCGGCTCCGGCCGTGGGCGGCACCCAAAACGGCAACGGTAGTGGTGGTGGCGGCCCGGGTGGCGGCAGCGGTGGGCGAGAGCCGAACCCTGGCTCCGCGGCCCCGACGGCCAACTCCTCGACCATCGAGGGCACCATCAACGGCGGTGGCGGCAAGGGTGTGATGTGCCGCCGAGAAGGCAAGACCACCGTCGAGACTTTGGATTTATACGAAGCGCGCGTGCTCTACGGCCTTAAACCAGTTCAAATGCCTAACGACGAGCGACAGGCCTTGGATAAACTCATTAACATTTTAGTGTTCCACTTTTTTTCTCACGGTGGACCTTTGCAGTCTCAACCCGAAGGGGAACTCGAGCGCATCCTTAGGACCGATGCTTCGGTCACTGAGGAAGAGGCCCGCGGACGATCTCTCCTGCAGTTGTTTCGCGACGCCATTTTGAAACACATCAAGTTGTCCGTAATGGACCGCACTCGTTACATTAGCCGCAATCAAAAACTCAAAGCCACCAACGATGCCCATGAGCCCATCAGGGAAACTAATTGTGAAGTGGTGCAAATTGCCGTCTACTATGACGAGAGTGTGCTGTTGGTAGACCCCACGCTTTGGGAACAAATGGATGTGGTGAATCGAATCAGTTTTTATGCTCACGAGTGGGCTTATTACTTTAAACGTCTGGAAGGAGCTAAGACCTCGATTCCGGTTCGCAAATTTATCGGGCATCTGCTGTCGTCAAAAGGACTGCGTCCAGTCAAAGACGGGGTTCCGACCGAGAGCGATCAAACCTCAGTTTGTCGGTTTAAACTTGATGGCACCGAGGCCGGCTCATTCTACTTGTATAACTCAAAACGGCAGGATCATCTTCGTCAGCGTGAGGTCGAAGGGATTGAAATGGTCTTTGAAGAGTGGGAAGGACGAAGTTCGTTGATGCGAACCTCATCGTTCTTGGAAGGATATTCATTGCAAGATATCTACCGCCCCAATCGTGGTGCCTGGATGTGGTGGCAAAACATTGATTTGGATGTGGACACTTATTTGCCTCTCGAGCTGATTAAGTTTCGCTTAAATCAAGATGACAACAAGGGCGAGTTGCAACTCAAGACCCGCGCTTCAACGGCCCCTATTGCGACCTATGAGGTTGAGTGCACACCACCTAAGGTCGAAGCACCGGCCGCGGGCGACCAGGGTTCGCCCGAACGGCAGGAGCGGTGATGAAGATTCTGGTCACGGGAGCCACGGGATTTATTGGTCGCGAGCTGTGCCGCCAGTTGCATCGGGCCGGCCACAGCTTGGCGATCCTGACTCGTAAGGCCCCACCGACCGGAGCTGCCCTTCCGGTCCCTTGCGAAGTCTACCAGTGGAGTGATTTTACTCAACCACCCGGAGCTGACGTTTTTAACGATGTCGATGGGGTCGTGCATTTGATGGGTGAGTCGCTGGACGCCCGCCGTTGGAACGCCAAACAAAAACAAGTATTGCGTGACTCGCGAATTTTGAGCGGCATGAATCTCGTCGCCTCTGCAAAACGCGCCAATGTTCGACTTAAGTTTTGGATCGGCGGCTCGGCTATTGGTATTTATGGCGACCGCGGTGACGAGCATCTGACGGAGCAGTCGCCTCTCGCGCAAGATTTTTTGGGACAGCTTTGTCAAGAGTGGGAGGGCACGGCTGATCTCGCCCAAGATTTGCTCGGATGTCGAGCGATCAAATTGCGCACCGGCCTGGTTTTAGGAGCGGGCGGTCTGGTGGCTAAGTTAAAGCCAATTTTTCGACTGGGCCTGGGCGGTCGCCTCGGCAGTGGCGAGCAGTGGATGAGCTGGATTCATGTCGAAGACTTGGTCCGCATGATTCATTGGGCGATCGAAGATGCCAACTTATCTGGACCAATTAATGGCGTGAGCTTGAATCCCGTCACCAATCGTGACTTCACCGAGAAATTCGCTGAGGCGCTCAAGGTCCGAGTGGGGCCTCCGGTTCCTCGTTTTGCGCTGGAGTTGGTGCAAGGTGAATTTGCGTCGGCAATTTTGGCCAGTCAGCGAGTCGCGCCAGAAGTCGCCATCAAGAGCGGCTTTCGCTTTCAGTTTCCAGCCCTACCCTCCGCCCTGCGCACCCTCCTCTCGACTGTGAATGGTTAGCTCCGTGCTCTTCTTACCCTCCTTACCCTTTTAGCGACGGCCCCATATCTGAGGCTGATGATCACGCTGCACCTTTATGGCAATGCCCATCGCAATACCGATAGTTATGCCCATAGCAAATCCCATGGTGATGCCGCGAATTAGTTGCGTTAAATGTGAATCCCTTGGTGGTGTCCCGAACAAAGCAAAGTGAGATTCTCGAAGCGATCACTCCCGCCCAAGCGAATGGGTTTGAGGTGGTGAATTTCCAAAAACTTGGTTTCACGACACCGCTCCCCTCGCGGATCAACATGACTGCAACGGGCTTGAAATTTCAAATACACCCGATGCTTGATCGCCGCAGGCAGTGGTCGCCTGTTCTCTCGCCCGCGCCGCCCAATCCTCGATCGTGCCCGCGCTGTCGTCTCAGCCAGTGATGACGCCGACGGTGGCGTTGGCGTTGGCGTTGGCTTTGGCGTCCGGTCTGACGCACCCATTTCGGCAACAAGTCTTA
>JADZEO010000080.1 GCA_020850475.1 Bdellovibrionales bacterium
ATTTGCAAATCCCTGAGCGCCAAGGTCGGCACCGGAGTGCCCTCGTTGGTCACATTCACCGCAAAATGAATCAACGCCGAAACCGGACTCACCGTCGCAATGCTAATGCTGAGTTTTCGAGAGTCGGCAAACAAATCGTCGCCGCTGCGAGTGAGCTTTTGCGCGAGTTCTTGGTTGCCCGCCTTTTCCCGGAGCAACTCCAGGGTCAAACTCGCCAGTAAGCGCTGCAGGGCCACCGCCGTAACCAGGCGACAATCAAAAATTTCAACAATAAAATGAACCATGTCCGCCCCAGCGATCGGGCTTCGCGCTCGAAGGTCTTCACCGTCGACCATGTGGTCCCAGGCGACCTCACAAGGTCCCCGCCAAGCCACGGCCGAATCGCCTTGCACACCCAATTTCATATAGGCAAACAGCGAGCGCAGTTGGGTCCCGTCATACAGCTCACTTGAGTCGAGCCACTGAATCTTCACTTAAGCCTCCTTCATGGCGCGCAAAAAGCGTTGGCAGGATTCGCAGCTCTCACACCAATGGGGTCCCGCTTGATAGCAGGGCCACAACAGTTCAAAAGGAACCTTCAATTTGCGCCCGACGCGCACAATTTCTGTCTTACTCAGGCGAGCGGTGTAGCACAAGGTCTTAACTTGGGTCGCTGTCGAGTAAGAAAAACTCTGATCGAGGGCAGTCATGAATTCGGGGGTGTTATCAGGAAAAGTTTTGGCCTCTTCGGCATTAAAACCGGGAATCACCACCGAAGCGCCCAAGCTCTCGGCATAGGCCGCCCCAATATTGAGAAAAACTCCGTTGCGATTGGGCACCCAAACTCGCTGGGCGGTTCGCTGGGAAATTTCGAGACTGTCGATGCTCACTTCATGACCGCTCGGCACGGCCTGCTCGGTGTCGTTGAGGGCACTCTTGGAAATCGCTCCAAGCCAGGAGAGACCAACCACTTGGTGGTTAACCTGCAAGCGCTCGCACAAGGCTTGAGCACTGGCGATTTCGCGCGAGGCCGCCCGTTGCCCATAGGCAAAAGTGAGCGCGCCCAGAATCAAGTTGGATTGGTGAGCTTGGTAGAGGTTCACCGCCGAATCCAATCCACCTGACAGGAGCACAATGGCCTTGGATTTGTTCATGGCGCTTGCCTCTACTTCTTTTTCGAGGAGGGTTCGTCCTTTTTGGTCGTGGCGGCCAAGGTTTCACGAATGGCTTTGGCCTTGGCCAATACTTTTTCGGCGACCTTGTAAGCCACGTCGCCCTCGGCTTCCCACTTTTGGCGCTTTTCAGCCAGAATCCGGCGCACCTTTTCAAAGCGTGAAGAGGTCAGATCCAGAATTTTCTGGTCCATTTCCTTCTTCGCCTTTGCCGCCCGGGCCCGCGCTTGGGTCGCCTTTTCGGTCAGCTTGTTCCGCAGTTCGTCCAAAGATTACCTCGAAATTGTGGCCATTGCTAACACAGGACAGCATTGGCCTCAAGTAAAACTTTCAGGACACAAACTGGAGATCGCGGATGATCAGTTGAATGCGCTGTCGACCCGCAAAGTAGTTCCATTGCGGTTCGACCAACAGATCCACCACTGCACCAATGGAGTTAGAAAGGCGCTCAAGTAGGGCTCCCTTCGGCGGTGAAAACCAAAGGGCATCAAGACGCTGAGGACTCAGGCGATCGGCGACTTCCAAGGCCACGTGCCCGCCCCGCAACTCCCGCAAGGATTTGATCTCAAGGTCGCGAAGGCGCAAAACCACCGGATCCCATCCCACCCCAAACGGACCCATTTGCTGGAACCAATTCATGAACTGGGGGGTGACATCCCCCAGCGATCCTTCGGCATCATAAATCACGGCCGAGCTGCCAATAGCCGTGGATGACTCCTGGGGAGAGAAAAAACTCGCCAGAGCTTGGCCCAACTGCTCGGCCTTGGTTGGCTCGAGTTCAAACCCCGCCGCCGGAGCGTGTCCCCCAAACTTGATCAAGTGATCCGCAGCGCTTTCAAGGGCCGCCAAGACACTTTTGCCGTCGGCTTGGGGCAAGCGGGCGCTGCCGGTAATGGTGTTGCTCGTTTCGCTCAAGGAACCAACAAAGGCTGGCACCCCGAGGGTCTGCGCTAGCTTAGTGGCGACGAGGCCCACCACACCCTTGTGATAGGTGTGCGACCAAACCCACACAAACCCAAGGTCCGCCATGGGGAGCGCCCGCTCGAGAGCGTCGGCTTCGGCCTCGCTTTGAAGCTTCAGGCGCATTTCATTGTTGGCCATGACCTCGTCGACGAGGCGCCGCGCCTCTTCAGCCGTTTCGACCAAGTAAATATCAAGCGGCGAAATTCCCGTCTCCATCCTTGAGAGCGCATTTAATTTCGGCGCAAATCGAATAGCGACCTCTTGGGAAGTCAGCTCGCGACCGCCCAAACCGAGCTCGTCGAGGAGCACCCGCAGACCGGGCCGTTGAGTAACGGCCAACTCTTTAAGCCCATGTTTTACCAACACCCGATTTTCGCCCACGAGCGGAACCAAGTCAGTCAGGGTGCCGATGACGAAGCAATCAAGCAGACTCTTGGGATCAAAGTCCTTGGTCAAAAGCCCAAGTTCGCGAAATTTCATTCGGAGGGCGAGCACCAGGTAAAAAGCCACACCCGTTCCGCACAAATGCCCCAGTTGAGAGGGACAATGGCCTTTGTTCGGATTGACGACGGCCACTGCCGCCGGCAACACTTCCGCCGGTTGATGATGATCGGTAATGATCACTTCCAGACCTAACTCATTGGCCCGCGCAACCGCTTCGTTGGCCGTAATCCCGACGTCGACGGTGACCACCAACTGCGCCCCTTCGCGGTGAAAGGACTCAATCGCGGCGGCATGAAGACCGTAACCTTCGCTCAACCGCTTCGGCTGATAGGTTTTGAGCCGCGAATAGCCCAGTTCCTGAAGACCTTTGAGTAAGAGGGCAAGACCTGAGGTGCCATCGAGGTCAAAGTCGCCATAAAGTACGACCAACTCTTGCCTTTCGAAAGCCCTCAACAGCCGCTCAACGGCGGCGGCCATCCCGTCCAAAGCAAAAGGATTCGTGAGATTTTGCAGCTTAGGAGAAAAACACCGATCAACGTCGCTGGCGGAAGTGACTCCCCGAGCCTGGAGGATTTTCCAAATTAGCTCCGGCATCGACACCGGAGCAACTTGAGCTTGGAATTCCGCACGACGCTGCCATTGGCCTATTTCCACGACACCTACTACACGGCTTGTTTTTTAGCCAAGATGCCATCCATGACAACTACCAGCGGGCTGGCAACATAAACTGTGGAATATGCACCGATAAAAATACCAATACCCATAGTAAGGGCAAAATCCTTAATGACCCCGCTCCCAAAAATATAAAGGCAGGCAACAGCAATAAATGTGGCGAAAGAAGTCAGAATAGTTCGACTCAATACATCGTTTACCGACCGATTAATAATCCACGGAAAAGTTTCGTCCCGAAAGATTCCCTCGTTCTCACGAACCCGATCGAAGGTCACAATCGTATCGTTAATTGAATAACCAACAATCGTCAAAATTGCTGCCATTGTTTGAACATTCACTTCAAGCCCAAACACAGCATAAACCCCAAGGGTCACGATCGCGTCATGGAATAAACAAATCACCGCTCCCGGTGCATATTTATAGTCAAAGCGCAGTCCGATATAGATCAACATGAGAATAATGCAGTAAAAACCAGCCAAAATACTACTGCGCTTGAGGTCTGATCCCACTTGCGGTCCAACCGAATCAACTCTGCGAACCTCCGGGCCTTGTCCAGCAAAAGTTTGCGATAACCCTTGGGTGAGTTTACTCACCAAACCCTGCACCAACTCGTTGGTTTCCTTGTCGGTCTTTCCTTCGACCGTTTCTAAACGAATCAAATACTCATTGTTCTCACCAAACCTTTGGACCGAAGCATTGTTGAGACCTAGATCGTCGGTAAAAGCCCGCACCTGTCCAGTCTCAACATTTTGGTTAAATTGAACCTGAACCTCTGTTCCACCGGCAAAATCAATCCCGTAATTGAAACCTTTAATCGCAATGACCGCCAATGATGCAAGCACCGCGATAGTCGACGCAACAGTGCAAACGGCCCCCCACTTCAAAAAATCAAAGCGGCCAGGGTCGTTCTTTGAAGTCGGTTTTGTAGGATTTTGTTTTGTAGTTCGAT
This sequence comes from Bdellovibrionales bacterium, assembly GCA_020850475.1. Taxonomy (GTDB): domain Bacteria; phylum Bdellovibrionota; class Bdellovibrionia; order Bdellovibrionales; family UBA1609; genus JADZEO01. The sequence continues at coordinate 4,180 of JADZEO010000080.1, forward strand.
TTCCCATGAAAATTCTCACCTATTCCTTAAACACGAGCTAATGTTTTGACCTTCATCCAATTGACCATGACATCAAGGATGAGCTTGCAGATAAAAACTGCAGTGAACATTGACGTAACCAGACCCACAATGAGACTCACGGCAAAACCTCGAACCGAGCCCGTCCCGAAGTAAATTAATATAACACTCGTCCCGATTGTTGTTATGTTGGAATCGAGAATTGCGCTCAAGGCGTTAGAAAACCCGTCTTTAATAGCAGCTTGGTTGCTAGACCCTTTGCGTAGCTCCTCTTTGATTCGCTCAAAAATAATGATGTTTGAATCGACCGCCATACCTACGGTCAAGGCGATCCCGGCAACTCCGGGAAGAGTCAAAGTTGCACCCAAGGATGTAAGAATAGCCAATAGGAAGAGGACGTTCAGACCCAAGGTAACATTCGCAACAACACCAAGGCCCCGATAGTAAATCAGCATGAATATGAAAACCAAAACTGCACCCACTAAGGTCGCAAGTTTGCCATCATCAATTGCATCTTGCCCAAGCGATGGGCCCACCGTGCGCTCTTCTAGTTGCTCAAGAGCCGCCGGCAAAGCGCCCGCCCGCAAGGCCGTCGCAATAAAGTTGGCTTCATTCATGGTTTCTTGGTAGTCGCGACCACCTAAGGTGATTCGCGCCGTGGCCGACGCAATCTTGCCTTGGATCACCGGGGCACTTTGCACCACTTCATCAAGCACAATCGCCATTGGCTTGTTCACGTTCTTCTCAGTGATTTCGCTAAATTTGCGACGCCCGTCGGGATTGAAAGAAAAAATAACCTCCGGCTCACCGTATTCGCCCGGACGAACGTTGGCATCTTCGAGTTCGTTACCGCCAAGGTCCGTGTCTTTTGATACCACATAGGGAATCTTACCGGCTTCAAGATTGACGGCGCTGTCGGGCTTTTGGAAGACCACGACGGTGTTCTCAGGGATTTTGCCGACGAGATCCTGATTGAGCCGCTTCACATAAGCGGAGTAGCCCAAGTTGTCTTTGCCAAGAGCATAGTTGCCGGCCGTCTCGGCATCAGTAATCAACTTACCTAACTTCTCCGGGTCCAGCTCCGTGTTGACGATGCGAAAATCCAGGCGCGCAGCTCGATTAATCAACTCCTTGGCTCGCTGAGCATCTTTAATGCCCGGCAGCTGCACCAGAATCCGACTATCGCCTTGGGCAGAAATATTTGGTTCAGCCACACCGAACTCGTCAATACGATTACGAATCACTTCGATGGCTTGGTTAATCACCTGCTTCTTGTATTCACGAATCACATTATCGTAATAGCGAAGCACCACTCGCACCCCGTCCGCCTCAATAATTTGCAAGGTGGCCGGGTAAAACTCCGTAATATAACTCTCTAGAGCCTTGAAATTTTCCGGTGACTTGAGCTGGACTTCGAGGTGTGTTTTATCGGAGTCGGCAACCTTGATGGAGTCATAACCAATTTTTTTGTCAGTGAGCTCGCCAACGAGACTTTTGGAAAGACGCAAGGTTTTCTCGGCGATCACACCATCAGTGTCTACGCCCATCACCAAATGCAATCCACCCTGAATATCAAGGCCCAGCACCATTTTCTTTTTGGAGAACCACCAGTCGTTTTCGCCGAAGTTGACAAAGTTGGGCATGATCCAAGCCAATCCCACGAGGATCGCCAGGACCATAATCACAATGCGGGCTTTGATACTTTCAATCATTTTGCTTCCTCACTCACCGGTCCAGAAATTTGCGAACGTAAGATCCGCAACTTCACCCCATCTGCAACTTCGAGGGTGACGAACTTGTCGGTTAGACCCTCTATGGTTCCGAAGATCCCCCCACTTGTCAAAACCGAATCACCTCGCTTGAGGGCGCCCAGGAACTCCTGCTGTTTTTTAGCGCGCTTTTGTTGCGGACGAATGATGAGAAAGAAAAAGATCAAAAAGATAAAGAGAAAGGGCATCATTTGTTCGAAGAAACTGGGAGCGGCCTTACCGGCGGCCTGCTGCGCCCACGCCAATTGACTCAACATATATTACCTCCGCTTATTTTCGGGCTCACAAATGACCACTGGACTGGTTAAAAATCAACGACGAAGTGCGGAAAATGATTCAGGAAAAATTCGACTCAGGATTTTGCGTCGTCCTTGACGAAACGCATTAAACAGTCATCGCGATAGGCTTCCCACCGCCCCTCGCGGATGGCCTGGCGGGCGCGGGCCATAAGCTGGCAATAAAAATGAAGATTATGAATGGTGTTAAGGCGCGAGGCCACAATCTCGCCACTCATAAACATGTGGCGAAGGTAGGCCTTGGAGTAGTGCTTACAGGTATAGCAATCACATTCGGGATCGAGGGGATTGGGGTCCTCTTTGTACTGCACACGCTTGATGTGAACTTTGCCTTGCCAGGTGTAAAGAGTTCCATTGCGAGCCGTGCGCGTCGGCATCACGCAATCAAACATGTCGATTCCCGAATCCACCGACAAGATGAGATCCAAGGGAGTGCCGACTCCCATCAAATAACGGGGCTTGTGGGCCGGCATCTTGGGCCCCACCACCCTGACCATTTCGTGCATCAGGTGGATGGGCTCGCCGACGCTAAATCCCCCGAGTGCATACCCCGGCAAATCGACGCTGGTGATTTGCTCAAGACTTTCGAGTCGCAAATCCATCTCCAGGCCGCCTTGCACAATTCCGAACAACAAACTTTCCTGGCGGGTCATGGCCTCGCGACTGCGCACCAGCCAGCGATAAGTCATGTCCATGGACTCTTTCAGCAAATCTCGGGTGGTGGGATAAGCCGGGCATTCGTCGAAGGCCATGATAATATCCGACCCCAGGTCCATTTGTATCTGCATGCTTTTTTCGGGGCTAATAAAGTGCTTTGCGCCGTCGAGATGGCTGCGAAATTCCACGCCTTCTTCGGTGATTTTGCGCAGATTCGACAAAGAGAAGACTTGAAAACCGCCGCTGTCGGTGAGGATGGGGTGGTGCCAGTTCATGAACTGATGCAGTCCACCTAATTTTTTGATCGTGGCTTCGCCCGGGCGCAAATGCAGGTGGTAAGTATTGCCCAAAATAACTTGCGCCCCCAAATCAACCAACTCCTCAGGGAGCATGGCCTTGACGCTGGCTTTGGTTCCCACCGGCATAAACACCGGAGTCTCAATCGGGCCGTGACAAGTGTGGAGCCGCCCGGCCCGCGCGTGCTGCTGCTGACCGAGTACTTCGAACTGACCTATCGTTCCCATACGGTTAAATCCCCATAGCTAAAAAGCCGAAACTTTTGCGACACGGCCCACTCATAAGCGGCTAAAACTTTCTCGCGGCCTGCAAAGGCGCACACCAGAGCGAGCAGTGTGCTCTCGGGCTGATGAAAGTTGGTCAGGAGCACATCGACCACCTGAAACTCAAAACCCGGGCGGATAAAGAGATCGGTTTCGCCTTCCCACCCCTCTGGCGTTTCTTGCAGCAGTCCCCGAGCCCAAGACTCAATCGCCCGAGTGGCCGTGGTTCCCAGGGTCCAAATCCGTCCGCCGGCGTCGCGTGTTTGGTGGACCAAACGGCTCGTTTCTCGAGAGACAAAACACCACTCGCGGTGCATCTGATGACCCTCAAGGTCGGCGGACTTGATGGGGAGAAAGGTGCCCAATCCGACATGAAGAGTGGTCCAGCCAATCGCCACCCCTCGCTCCCGCCAGTTCTCGAGATCGTGCTGAGAAAAGTGCAGACTCGCCGTTGGCGCAGCACAACTGCCGCGCACCCGCCACCAATCCGTCTGATACCAACGCCCTTCTTGATCACGGTTGTGTCGCTCCCCCCGCGCTTTTTGAATATAGGGGGGCAGCGCATACTCGCCAAATTGTTCGAAGTAGGAATCACTCAAGGGTCGATCGACTCGCATTTTTTGGGGAAGACCCTTGGCCAGTAGGTGCGCGGTGACTCCGCCAGGGAGGGCGAATTGGTCACCTTCGCGCGAAGCCCGCGCCGGAAACAGCACTTGCCATTCTTGGGGACTCTCTTCGCGAACAAACAGAATTTCCGTTCCGTCCTCGGCAAACACCCGCCGGGGTACAACGCCAGAGTCATTGAGCAGGAGCAGATCTCCCGGCACCAGGGCCGCCTTGAGTTCGGGCCAGGTGAGTTCACGCCAAGGCGGCTCACTCGAGGAGCCGTGGCCACCGTCGACCCACATCACCCGCGATGGTGTTGCCGGTGCGTGCGCCACCAGTTGCTCTGGGTAGGAAAAAGAAAAATCCGCTGTCTTCATTGCGGATTGGGTATAGCGCCTCGGCTCTTGGCTGGCAAAGGTTCGTCGGGAATTTGATAAGAAAGTCCCGTGAGCAGAGCAAAACCTTGATAATAGGTTCGCCCGGCCCCGTCGGAAGCATCACTTTGACTCTGAAGATAATTGAGTTCGAGATTCCAGTCCCATTCGCCGGTCAAATTGAAGCGACCGCCGACTCCAAGATTGAAAAACCAATCGGCACGCGTGGTTTTGTCCGTGACGTCTTCGGTGGCCGATCGCCCAAGGGCCATGATCTCGAGTTCGGAACGGAGCAAGTAAGCGCCGAAAACCCCACCCTTAATAAACAGACTAGAAAAGGGTTCGCTGGAAAAAACCAATTTGCCGACGAGCGGGATCAACAAGAAGTCAGATCGCGCTTCATAGGTGTAGGGCAGAATTCCAATCTTGCCGGTTCCGCCTGAGCCCGCTTGCAAATAGCCGATTCCCGTCTCGAACCGCCACCTCCCGCGCCCCAGGTCCACACTCAAACCGCCGATCAGGCGTTGATCCAACCTTCCCGTCGAGGTCCCCAATTCTCCCTTGAGTTCAAAAAGGGCGAGGCCTCCGTAAGGAGTGACGGCAACTGAGGAAACCGGGCCACTGGCCCCCCAACTGACCGGTCTTGCCAGCAGAGCGAGAATCGCCAGAAGCAGGAAGTGAGCGCGAGAAATTCGCATATCAAATAGGATAAGAGGTTTACCCTGAACAAAGTAGAAAATCGCGGTGGTATCTCTCTAAAGGGCCGGAAAATTAAAAAGCCGGGCTCTCGCCCGGCGGCTCGCATGGGGAACGCAGTAATGGGGTAGTTGCACCATGCAAATCAGAAATTCAATTTACAGCCGACCAAAGTCGTCGGACTCGGGATCCTTTTTGTAACTCTGCCACCGCACCCGGGCCGCCTTAGGCCCGGCCATAAGGAGAAAGGTCGAGACCACCGTCACCGCATACAAAACACAGAACAGGGTGATTAAAACGGAATCGCTCATTCATTGTCCTTTCCTTGAGTCACCAAGGGCCCATCCTTGGGCCAGGGCCACAGGAAGCGTCCATGCTTCCTGATTTTAGCGCCGCATCCATGCAGCTCTCATAAGCAACGACAACGAGGGTGCGCGGTTGGGTTAATGGCCCAACGCAAATCGAGTTCAACTATATGATATTGTGGGAGTTACTCGGAGTATCCCATATAAAAGCCCCAGGCCTGATGGTGCTCATCAATGACCACGAGCACATTGCGACTCCAGGGAAAGGGGTGCTCTTCGCCGCCATTAAAATAGAAGCGCTTAAGTATTCCCTGCCCTTTGAGAGCCTGAGCCAAGGGGGCAAAGGCCGGGTCTCCCTCGGGTCCCTCATGGGCTTGCCAGAAATCATCGATGGCCTTGAGTCCCGCCGTCACAAAACCAACTTTTTCCAGTTCAAATGCTTTGCGAAGTTGGCCGAACAATTCATCCGACTCAAGGACCGCGGGATCAAGCTGTACGGGATTGAAAAAACCCCGATCCAAGGTGGTCGACTCGCGAACCTTGCTCCAGATGGAGCGCAAAAACGCGTACGTCAAATGGCCCGGCTCCCGGAAGTTCTCTTCGGCCTTGCGATCTTGGGCCGCTTCCACGGCTCCAAAGTAAAGCAGCTTGTAGTTGGAGTTGGCTTTGAAAAAGCCCTCACTATCGACGTTGCTGCCTAAGTCCAGCAGGGCCTGTTCCTTAAACCATCGAATCATAGTGGCCAGGCGAGCCGAGTCCTTGCCCTTGCGATCGAGAATCGTTTTAACAATTTCATTGAGGTCAAGAGCATCGCGACAGACCGGAGTGCGAGGTTGCGAAGGCGTGGGCTCTGAGTTGGTAAAAACCGTATCCCTGCCGACGACCTTACGGCCCTTTTTGTTGTTGTCCTTTTCCCAGCGAGAGAGGCAGTCCACCAAGGATTTTCGCTTGAGCTCCTGAAATGACTGCGCCACTTCATCAACGGAAACGCGCGACAGCTCGCGAGGGGGTTCAAAGGCTTGAGCGACAGGCGCGGAAACCACGCCGCCCGCCAGCAAACCAAGGACTAGTATGAAGTTCGCCATATCCCCCGCCCCCTACGACGATCTAATGACCGACAATCAATGACGCATATCTAAGGCTGGGGGTTTTGGCAACCAAAGGGGGGATTAAAAAACACAGGCGGGAAACATATCCCGCCCGGTCGGTTGTCCTTAATTTTTTGTCCCCGCATCTGCAGGGGGAAGGCGGTAAGAGCGATTTATTACCTCTTCCATAAGGTATGACGCATTAGGTTGGGTTTTCGTTTCAACTCCTAGGCGTTTTTTCGAATTTCCAGAATTTTAGCCTGGGAAATGCCTCATTTTGAGACACTCCCCCCCCTTTTTCGCCCGGCCGGGCCCGGAATTGACAGGTCTGCGGGGTGAGATTATCTTATGCGCTTCATTTTTCGACCCAACTTGTTGCGCGAGTGGCGAAATTGGTAGACGCATCAGCTTGAGGGGCTGACGTTCGCAAGAACATGCTGGTTCAAGTCCAGTCTCGCGCACCAGAATCAATCGGATTCCAGATTACCGGCGACAGGTTTCAGGTTTCAGGGTTCAGGGTTCAGGCTTCAGGCTTCAGGCTTCAGGCTTCAGGGTTCAGGCTTCAGGCTTCAGGCTTCAGGCTTCAGGCTTCAGGCTTCAAGCATCGGGTGGGCAATCCCAATCCCCTGGTCAAGTTTTTTTGAGAGTCCCCATTTATCCCAAGTGAATTCCCTTGTGGTGGCCCGAACAAAGCAGAGTCAGATTTTCTAATCGATCATCCCCCCCCAAATGTAGGGGTCTTAAGTGATGGATCTCCAAAAACTTGGTCTCCTGACATCTCTTGCCCCGATGGTCGACGTGACTGCATCTCGATTCAAATTTCAAATGAACTCGATGTTTGGTCGCGGCTGGCAGAGGGCGTCTCACCAGGCGGCTGGTCCAAGACGAACCCGCGCGCGCTCTCGCTGGATCGCCGCTGGAATTTGACGCACTCGTTTCGCCAGCAATTCTTAAGAATTGTAAGTTGCTTATTTTTTGAGCAGAAGCTGAGGTCCCCACTGGTGTCGCAGACTCGCTGTCTGTCGCGCCCGAGGTTTCGGAAGGGGCCTTCAGTTTTCCTCTGATCAGTTGTCGTTTCGCCCGCTCGTTGGGATCGTGCTTGGACAAATAAAGATCGGCCATCGCCTCGAGAGTTTCCTCGAGAGTAGCCCCACGCCGCAATTTTTGACCCAAGAGTCCCTGAGCGTGACGGATTTTGATCATGAGTCTTTCGGAAATCCCAACTTCCAGCTGCACTCGAGCGGTTACCCGAGCGCCCGCAGCTCCGGTCGCAATCGCCGGTCCGGTCGAAGCTCCAGTCAGCGTCGAGCCACCAGGTGACACAACTGACGTTTTTACTACCACCTTCTCGGCAATTTCACTTTGCGCCGGCACATAACTCATTCGACCGCGACCCAACTCGCGAGGGTTTGCCAGTGAAACCTCGCGCTCAAGCTTCTGTTGACTCGAGGTTTTGGCAAATTCAATCCATGTCGCTGAGTTCTCGCGGGTTAAAACGCTGGTCATCTTTCGCGCTTTGCTCACCGACAAGGCCCCACTGGCGATCTCGGCTTTGAGCTCGGGAATCTCGCGAGCCGCGCGACCGACATTGATAAAATTATAGGCGACACCTTCACTCAGTCCCAAGGCCTGCACCGCATATTGAAAGAGCGAGTTGTAACCGTAGCGCAAGTAGACCTTGCAGCGCTCGGCCTCATCGAGAACTTGCAGTAGTTCAAGTTCGGCCGTCTTTAAGCGCGCGACGGCAGCGAGCGCTTTGGCGTGAAGCTCTCGGATTTGAGGTGGTACGTCGAGACTGACTTTGAATCCGCCAGCAGATCTATAATGAGACCCATCATTAGACCTTTCATTAGAACCATCATCTGGATTTGAATTTTGAATTACGGCTTGATCTACATTTGGGATTGCCAATTGTTCGTTCATTAATTTTCCTCCGCCACCAAACCCTTATAACACAAGGATTTGCGAGTACCTTTGATCTTAGTCGACGGATTTCATGTGGCTTAACACTCAACGGCCGAGGATGCCCATCACTGCTTTGGATTCACCAAATGGAAAAAAAAATTGAAGAGAGGCAATAGAACTAAATCTGATGAGTTTTATGGTGACCATAATGCTGTCAACTGATTTTGTACAAAACTTACTAGCAGACCATCAGGCCGCGTGCAGGTTGCAGACCCTCAGGCCGCATGCAAGTTACAGACCCTCAGGCCGCATGCAGGTTACGGACCCTCAGGCCGCGTGCAAGTTACAGACCCTCAGTATTCGCGCTCTGAATCGGGGTCACCACTGCAATTTGACACGCTCACTTTGTCTGCAATTCTTAAGAATTGTGGAGTGGCAATACTTTATTGCAATCTCGCTTGGTCAATTTCCCACCCCGGATGAGCGCGGCATTTTGTCAGGAAATGGTCAGAAGAATCCGCCACGCCTTGGAAAGCGGAAGGCCATCGACTACATCAAATGAATGAGTCAACTCACTCAAACCGCCAAACCAAGGGCGTCCACTTGAATATTTTGTTTATGTGCGTAGCCAACTCGGCACGTAGTCAAATCGCTGAGGGACTGGCGCGAGCCATGCTGCCTTCGGAAACGCAAATTCAAAGCGCAGGGTCCAAACCAGGAACCCTCAACCCCTTTGCGGTCAGGGTGATGAAGGAAATTGGTGTCGACATTTCAAAACACCGATCCAAAGCATTCTCCGATCTGCCAAATGAGTTTCGCAATCACCTTGATTACATCATTACCCTATGCGCCGACGAAGTTTGCCCGATCGTGCCTTCGGGTGCCCAAAAACTTCATTGGCCCCTTCCCGACCCCGCAACCAAAGAGTCCGTGTCGGATGAAGAGTCGCTGCGACGTTTTCGCGATACTCGCGAGGCGCTAAAGGCCAAGCTCGCTCAATTTAAACTTGAGCTCCAACAATGAACCCCAAGTATCTCGCGGAGTTTTTGGGTTCTGCCGGTTTATTACTAGTGGTCGTGGGCTCCGGGATCATGGCTGAAGACCTGGCGCAAGGCAACCAAGCCATCGCCCTCTTAGGCAATTCACTCGCGACGGGGGCTGGACTTTTCGCTCTAATCCAAACTTTCGGTCCCGTCTCCGGCGCCCATTTTAATCCAGCCGTGAGTTTGGTTGAGACTCTTGAAAGGCGCCTCTCCTGGAGAGAGTTGAGGAGCTACTTAGCCATGCAAGTCCTGGGTGCCCTTGTTGGCGTTTTACTTGCGCATTTTATCTTTGCAAAAAAGTTGTTTCAACTTTCAACTCATGCACGACAGAGTGGGCCTCTGTTGGTTTCGGAATTGGTGGTTTCCTTTGGACTGCTGATGGTGATCGGTCTCGTGAGTCGGCGAAATCCTGCCGCGACTTCCGCGTCTGTCGCACTCTACATTACGGCCGGTTACTGGTGTACGTCTTCAACCTCATTTGCCAACCCAGCGGTGACTCTCGCGCGCAGTCTGACTGACACCTTTGCGGGAATCCTCTGGACGGGTGTGCCCGGTTTTGTCGTTGCACAACTGATTGGAGCTTACCTCGCCCATCGTGTGTTGAGGTTGCTTACTTCCTAATCACTTGGCACCACAAGAATACTCCAGTACTTCTTCTAGATTTAGAATTTTTTCAGACACTGAATATGTCAGATCTTTTATTTTCCTCACAGTCCAGACCGAATTTATGTTAGGAGTGAGCGCATGAAAAAATCTAGAAAATTCCTAAAGGCTATGACTTCCTCCGTTTTTATGGTGTTTATATTTCTGGCCGCAATGCCGGTTGAGGCGTCGAGAGAAAATGGCCCACAAGTTCGCATCTCGGCGACAATTCCAAGTATTGACTGGCATACGACAATGGATCTTGCATCCGCCCGAGTGATCTTAAATGTGATGGAAGGGCTCACGCGAATCGACGGAGCTGGCAAGGTTTCCCCGGCGATCGCTGAAAAATGGACGGTGTCGAAGGATTTCAGGACTTATACCTTTTACCTTAAGAAGAATGTGAAGTGGAGCGATGGTGTTCCTGTGAGCGCGCAGCACTTCGTCGATGCCTTCCATCGGCTTTTCGATCCGAAAACCGCTGCACGAGGTGCCTTTTTTCTTTGGGCGATCAAAGGATCTGAAGCCTATTCGACAGGTAAAGGACTGGTGACTGATCTCGGCCTTCATGCGATCGACGATTCAACTCTCGAGATGAAACTCGAACGACCATGTTCGTACTTACCCGCAATGCTCGCCCACACTGTCGCCATGCCTTTTCGCAAAGACCTCTTTGAAAAATTTGGTGACCAATGGACGACACCGGGGAAACTGGCCGTGGTGGGGCCCTACAATATTGAGTCTTGGACGCATGAACAAATCGTGCTTCAGGCGAATCCGAAGTTCCATGGTCCCACACCAACTGTTCCTCGTTTCACTCTTCGGATCGTCGAAGAAGACACGACAGCGCTGAATCTATACCGAGGAGGCAAGCTCGACGTCGTGTACGCTCCACCTCGGCTCGAGTGGCCGACACTGAAGCAGTCTCCTGAGTTCAAGATTTTCCCCAATGTTCGTGTGAACGGCATGGTGTTCAATACCTCAAAGGCTCCATTTGACAATGCCCTCGTTCGAAAGGCGTTTGCTCATGCCACTGACGTGCCCTCGCTTGCCAAGGTTCTTGAAGGACCAAGCAGTGGAAACTCGCAAACAGTCTTTCGACCGCTTAAAGGTTGGATTCCAGAGGGATTCGTTGGGGCCAATCCTTCGGTCGGTCTGAGATTCGATCCAGTGACTGCGGCAAAATACCTAGCGGACGCGGGCTACCCCGGCGGCAAAGGTTTTCCGAAGGTCGTAATGGGAACGGATGTTCGGGAAGAGCACAAGATGATGGCCGAATATCTCCAGGCACAATGGAAAAAACACCTTGGTGTAAATGTGGAGATTGATATCCGAGATAGCCTTGGTCATCTTGGCCGCCTGCGCACGGATCCACCCCACATTTTCCGCTTCGGAATTGGCGCGGTCTATCACGATCCAGACATCTTCGCCTCAATCTTCATCAAGGGAACAGGGTTTAACTATTCTCGGTGGACGAACGATCGATACGATCACTTGGTAGCGACGGCTGCGGGAACTCAAGATCCCGCTAAACGGGCTAAGATGTACGATGAGGCTCAGAAGGTCTTACTTGAAACAGAAGCTGTCATGATTCCGATGACAGTCGAAGCGCTCCCCGCCATTGTGTCTACGAAACTCAAGGGTTTCGACATCAACGTCCAAGGAGTTCCGATCATGCATTACGCAACTTTCTAGGTTCAAGTCTCCACTCTCTTAACCAGAAAGTTCGAAGTACATTTGGTGATTGGTCGCCCTGTTGCCCGACGTCTATGTGAATTACTGTGCGCATCGATTGCTGAGGGCGTTAACGATTTAACTAGTTGAGCGGCTGGAGACTATTCTTTTTTGGCTTCTTTGCGCATGACCGCGAAGTTGATGCCGTCCCAGCCTTCGGTGATAAGGACGGTCATGACTCGCTTGACCTCATAGATGGGGGTCTTCTGGTCGGCTTGGATGTTCATTTTGCGCTTTTCGCCTTTGGCAGGATCCACTTTCATGAAGGCCTTGTACTCTCTCAACTTTACCCGCAGAGGTTCGTAGCCTTCGTCGGTGGGAGGAATGCGTTGCATGTAAACTTTGTGCTTGGGCGAGACCAGAATCACTTCCTTAGTCGTGATAGTCACCAGAGGCTGATTCTCCAGAGGATTGGTGTTCTTGGCCTCAGGAATTTTCATTCCTTGTTTAGACATGAAGAAAATCTCGCCACTCGCGGAGAAGTTCATCAGCAGAAAAATAACCAGCATCGAGAAGATGTCAATCAAGGCCACTAGCGGTAGGCCTGGTTCTGATTTTTTGCGGGCCTTCTCGTGACGGCGCTCACGCAGGTGATGCAAATCAAACTTAGACTGTACGTGATACCCGGGGGCTAAAATTTTGCGGTGATAACTCCCTTTAACATAACTCATTGGGTGTTAACCCCCACATCGGTCCAACCACTGCCCATGAGCGCATCAAAAACCGAAATCATGGTTTGATACATGACACTATTCTCAGTATTCAACTGAATGTCTTTTTTATCCGGGAACATTCGCTTCCACTCCGCTAAGACGGCCAAGACCTGGTCCACGTTGGCCCTTCCCTCCTTATCTATCACCAAAGGAAGTCGCGTGACCTGACCGTTAACGACCATCTGAATTTCATTGGCCATGACCGTGACCGCCAGCTGATCCGGTTTTTCTTCGGGCGGTGGTTCGTCGTCTTCGGCGGCGGTCACCAGCGAAGTGTTGGTAGAAAGCGCGTCGACGTTCATCCACACGGCTGTCATCAGCAAAAAGCAAATGAGCACCGAGAACAAGTCGATGAAAGGGACTAGGTTGAGGTCTTCTTCACCACCGCCTCCCGCCACTTAACCTCTCCTCGCCAATTTATCTCGATGAGTTAGGATAAAGTTCAAGGTGCTCACACTCACTTCGTGAATATCGTCGATGACGTGAGTCGACCAGCTATTGAAGATGATGTAGGCCACCAGCGTCGGAATGGCCACGATCAGACCAAAGGCCGTACAGTTCATCGCTTCCGAAATGTTATGCGCAAGAACCGTGGCCTTTTCGGAAGCCGAAACAGTTGCCACAGTGGCGAACGCACCGATCATACCGATAACGGTTCCGAGCAGTCCGATCAGAGTGGCCATATTTGCAATTCCCGACAAAATCGAAACGTTTTTTTCCAATCGCGGACTTTCGCGAAGGGCGATCGCATCCATCGCCGTTTGAACCTCCTCATCGCCCAAGTTATTTGCGGCCGCAACCAAACCGGCGCGAACGATGTTGGTGAGAGGAGACTTCGATTGTGAGACTATCGCCACCGCCTTATCGAGGTTTCCCTGCAAGATATAAGCGTTGATCTCGTGAAGAAGATTCTCTTTGTTAACGCTCGAAGCGGTCGAAATGACGGCAAACCGCTCGAACGCAATCGCTGCGCCAAAAACAGAACAACCTAAAATGGGCCACATGGGCCATCCACCTGCTTTGAATGCTTCTGCGACGGACTCAAGCATATTACCTTCTCCATACTTCTGTTGATTGGGCGCTGCCACCGGGCGCCCCTCTTCCATGGTGACTCTAAAGATCATAAATTGAACTCCCCACTCGACCCAAATGGATTGGACGGCTAGCTGAAAAACTAGCCATCCAGGGAGGTTGAAATATGTGACGCAAAACGACAGGTTAGCTCAATTGACAAATACCCTATGGGGGTATACAATGGTGAGTATGAATTCACTTTTGATCATGACAGCAGTCATTTCCGGATTTTTGTCGAGTTCAGCGTGGGCCCACGGAGAAGATCGGCCAGGCCCCCATGGCGGAACGATTCGAATGCCCGGCGCCTTCCACACCGAACTGGTCCTTCTAGCTAAGGGTGAGTTCAAGATCTACTTACTTGATATCAATTTCAAGAATCCCTCGACCAAGAAGTCAGAACTCCAAGTTAACTATTTTGGAGAGGCTTCTACCAAAGCCGATTGTCAGGCCCAAAGGGACCACTACTATTTGTGTAAGCTTCCCCAGACGGTGGACTTCACCAAGAAGGGTGAACTCAAGGTCGTTGCAACTCGTGATGGCCAGCCCGGGGCTGAAGTGACTTACCCGCTACCGCTTCCAAGCGCAAATGCATCGCCGAGCAAAGAACAAACCCATCATCACCATTGAGTCACGAAAGATTACTATTTGACCTGCATTGATCTTGCTGAGACCGTGAGTTCCAACGGCAGCAGAGTTCTTCGCTAAGGAATCTCACATGGAACTGTGGTTAGAATTTACCCTGTTTCTAGGAGCTATGATGTTTTCAGCTCTCGGGACAATCGCCGGGTTCGGGGGCGGTATTTTTCTGATTCCGCTGATGGTGATCGGTTTTAGCGTACCGGTTGAAATTGCGATCGGTGTGACGGCACTCTCTTTGTTTCCCTCTAGTCTTTATTCGTCAGTTCTTAACTACCGCCAAAAGCTCATTGACCTGCCACTCCTAGTGGCCCTCGAGGTACCCACCATTTTTGGCGCCTATGGTGGCGCTCACTTGACTCGCTGGGTGCCCACTCGCCCGCTCGAGAGCGCCTTTGCTTGCTTTCTCTTTTTTCTCGCCTGGAAAACACTCCGCCCATCTGATGGTTCAAGCCCTCTCTTGCGGTGGGTGACTGCGCTCAACGAACAACGTCCCCAAGTGGTCAAGGGCAGTAACCCCGTGAGTCTCTGGTCCGCTATCTTTTTTGGTGGGTTCTCTGGAATTATTGCCGGACTCTTTGGCATCGGCGGTGGCATTTTAAAAACCCCGATCATGATTCAGGTATTCAAGGTCCCGATCCGCAGAGCTACCGCCACGGCTTTGGGGATGATCGTCTTCACCAGTTTGATTTCTGGATCCACTCACTATCAATTGGGCCACGTTTCAACCAGCTTGTTGGGGCCCTGTGCCGGTGGTTTTTTTACGGGCAGCATCGTCGGAAATTTTATTGGTCATCGAATCCATGTCGATCACCTCAAGCGAATCATTGCTGCTTCGATTGGCCTTGCCGGCGTGGCAGTTCTTATCCACGCCGCATTTCTTTAAGGCGTTTGCTGCAACAGGGTCTCGAGGATTTGGTTCCAAGCGTTGACGTCGCTGACGATCGCCATCGCTTCTTGTGACCAAGCTGGGTAGTTGCTGATGTCATCTTGGTAACAGCGTGCCTCGGGCTGCTTTGTGTAGCGACTATAATTGGTCGCCCAGCAAGCCGCATTCTGCGCATCATAGAAAAAGGAAAAGAGCCCATTCCAGTCTTTGATCTTCCACCCAGCAAAGGATTCTTCACCGTAAAGCGGCAGATCGTCCGGAAAGATCTCAATCGCGATTTCTCGTAAGACCGTATCGCCCAAATCTTCTTCGTAGAAATAGATTGCGCCAAGCTCCGGCGAAATCACAGTGTAAGCACGCGCCGGATAACTCCCCACCGGGTAACAATAATGGCGAAAGACCGATAGGTGGTCATTTGAGTACAGACAACTTTGCAAACTGTCGTAGCCAAACACTAAAGCCTGATCTTGGCGAGGTAGAGATTGAGCTGCCATTTGCCGAATAACCTCTGCCACCGGAACGGCAGTGCGGGCTTGGGCCCCGATTACAAATGCGAAAAATCCCATCCATGCAGTCACCAGAAGTTTGGACATACTTAGCCCCCTGTTCTTTAGTCTAGTATCAAAACATCCAGTCTAAATTGCACGGACTTTGTGAACCACCTAGACCAAGGACTGGGTTTTAGGACTCCAATTGGGTCCCAGTTTGCCACCACAATGCTTGTCCAAACCAGCGTCCGAGAAGGCGTGTGAAAACGAGTATTGAAGGTCAGCCCGCTGGAGCAACCGCGACCAGTTTACATAATCCAATGGTAACCATTCGTAAGTCTAGCGATTGGGGTAGCGATTAACGATTTCTCCCCAACGTGCAAACAAGTCATCGAGCGCCCAGCTGGGAAAGTATGACTCCTCTTGCCTACGCATAAGCTGGCGCGCTTGATAAACGTCGTGCAGCGCTAAGACCAGGGCTCGAGATAAGTGTGCGTTAACTGGGGCTTGGTCTATCGAAAAGTCACGGTGCCCCGGTACACCCAGCCCGTTGTCTATTAAGTTGGCGCGCACCAAAACTTCGCGGTCGCCGTCCCGGCGCATTTCGACCATCAGGTTTTTGATGGCCTCCTCATCAGGTTTTTTGGGAAAGCGATCGGAGTTGCCAAATAAGTAATCAAGCACCCGCACGACGACTTCCATCTCTTGCCACTCTCGGGTCCCTCGCCAATAGGCCACGCGGGTGGGATCTTGACGTCGCACCGCTTCGACCTCTAAGCCCATTGACCACTGCTGAAGCGAGCCCACTCCATAGGACTTACCTTCGTGAACCAGCACCGCTTCCAGAGTTTCTGGCACATGGATGGGCGCGTGACCACCGTGACGCCAATAGCTCTCCAAAATGCGGCCGTAGAATGACTGGGCTCGGACCTCGCGCACGTGAAACAAAAATCGCAAAAATTCTTTGGGTTGAGTTTCAAAAAATCCGTCCCGCACGGGTGCTGATTGGGCGAGTGGCTTAAAGATCGACTGGAACCGCTGCCCCTGATCGTCGGCTTGAATCACTTTTAATACACCATTGGTGCCGCCACCCAGACGCTCCACTCCCACGATTCGAGATCGGCGAACTTGGCGCGCCCAACCTAAATGCGATTGACTGGTGGGCAACCAAACAAAAGACTCACCGTTAGGTGCCCAACTTTCGGTAATTGTGCGAATCCAGTTGTTAGCGTCAATGACTTCGCGTGAGCGAGGCACTTCGCGGCTCGAAGAAACCCCCACGCCCCGCGCGCGCTGCATGAAGGCCTCGACCCAGGCCTCACCCCGATCAGACAACTGGGAAAACTCGATTCGACTCTTCCCGAGCAGCAGCTGAGTGACTTGATCTGGGCTAATGATGGAAAGGCGGCATTCCCCGGCCAGCCCCAACGGGACCAGCCCCAATATGATTCCCACCAGCACTGCCCAACCCAGATAGTTCACCTTCACCGTTACAACCCTCACCCGTCATTAAACCTTCCTTTGCCCGCGCTGCGCTCTAGGCTCAAGGACTGCGGGTGGAATGGCAAATTCTACGATCTATCGAACTCTCGAGACCCGATAAACTTGCAAGGCCTTACAACTCTTACATTTGACCAACTGAGTTTTTGGCCTAACAATTAAGCTGAACTCGGTAAGGAGAAAATATGAAAATGCGCAAGAGCCTGGTTTTGGCGAGCTTGATGTGGGGGGCGATGACGGCCCAAGCAGATGTGGAATCTTGGTACACCTATTGGGGCCTGGGATTTGGCAACATGAAATACACCGGGGATCTGGATAAGGGCATTGACGATCTTCAAAATGGCGGAGGCTTTAAAAAGTCCTCTACCATGGCCTCGGACCTTTTGGGGTTTTATTGGCCCGTCTTCGAGCAAAATACGATTATGGGCGTGGTCGTTAACGGAGTTACCGAGTCGTACCGAAGTTCTGGTCTGGACGTGGATGTCGGAGTCACGACCATGCAGACCTCGTTTAGCACGATGTATTTTTGGGGTGCCGAACCCGGTGACAACTTCTTTTTGCGCGGTGATATCGGTATTGGTCGGGTCACGGTATCAGTCACCAACGATCAGAATTGGGCCTACACCGGTGCGACCGACAGCGGGATTGGCGTGAGAGTGGGCGGAGGTTACGGTATTCCCATCAGCGGCGAAAGTCGCGTGCTCATCACTGTTCTCGTGGGAAAAAACAGCACCGACGAAGGTGACGCCTCGTTTGGCTCCCTACTGGTCGGCGGTTTGTGGTAAACCCGCCCGCAAGCGGGCTTTGGTTTACCACCAGAAAATTGGTTGAGATTATTTTCGACGTGGAGTTACGACTTGCACATCGACGCGAACGACCCCTTCCAGTGAGACGTCTTCGCTAAACTTGAGCACACCTTTTTCAACCTGGTATAAGCTCTTGAGGACTTCGTGGGCTTCGCCATTGCCGTAGATCAACCGCACGCGCCAAACCCATTCGGTCTCAGGATCGATGTTGAGCTGATAGCTTCTACTGATCCAACGGGTGATGAGATCGAGCACGAAGGTCAAAGCCGTATCGTAGGAGTCCAAACAAACCGGGAATAGTTTCGAGTTTCCTTCCCCGAGCAAGGTGTGCAGACGAGTGTACGAATGTCCCGGCGGAATGTACACACTCTCCGGCACACAGTTTGGATCCCCCGGCGGCACAATAAACGAGGCGACAAAGAAGCGATCCGCAAACGACGAATGAAGTTTCTCAGCCACGGTCTGCACGGGATCATTCGAAGGTCCGACCATACTTGCTGATTCCCAATTTCCCGCCACGGCCTTGTACTGAGTAGAAGGCTGCAATCGATAACCGCCATCGTGTTTACAGCTCGAGGTATCGAGTTGATGCCCAGTCGCAGCACAGGCGGCTGACAAGTGACTTATGTTGGCCGGTAAACACATGTTGCCGTTGTCAAACCGTTTGCCCGCGCACTTCGCCAAGGCGGGTAATTGAACACACTCATTTTCACATTTGCTCGGCAACATGAACAGCTCAGAGGTTCCCGAGTTGGACAAAAAGTGTTGCACAGCCTGATTCCATTGATCCGTGCTACAAGCCGTCTTACCTACACTGCAAGTCGCAGGCGAGGTCACTGGAAGCGAGGTTGTGCGAATCGAGTGTGAACAAGTGTAGTTGCACGTCTTAAGGTCGTTGACGTTACCACTTCCCAAGTTGTTGGCGGCCAACTGCTTCAGAGTGGCGTCGCCCATGCAATCGGTGGGACCAACCGAGCCGTTTTGATCGGCGCCGAGTCCGCTGCATTGATAGATCGTTCGATCCGTCAAGGTGAACGTGTTGGTCGGGAAACTCTCCGAACACTTGACGTTACACTCGTAAATATTGCCAGGCGAAATGTAACTCGGCGATTTGGAATCGGCAAATTCCCGTTGCGAAGCATTGCAACTGGTATTGCAGTTCGCGGGCTTTGAGGGCAGATTCTCGGAGCGCAGAGTGTTGCCATCCGTTACACAACGATGTTGGCAATTCACTAAATTGGCCGCGCCGATCCCCGCCAATCCGGCGGCTGCGGTCGGCTCACCAGCCGTGCAAGCCCGATAGCCTTCGGTTTGACCGTTATCAGCACAAGTGCCACCACCGTAATCAGCAATGGGTTTATTGGTCTGCGCACTCAACTGATTTTGACAGTGAAGCTTACATGAGCCGGGTACCAATCCATACGGCCTCAAGTTGGCTGGAATCGAGGCTAACACCTCATCGCAGCTCACCGCTTTTCCGGCGATATTCTCGGCCGCACAATATCCCTCGTAAGGATTGCCACTGTTATAATTATAGATGTGAGTCACCTGCTCGGCCTCAGGCAAGCTATCCACGAGGACATAGCGCTCATAGCTGACCCATTCTTTACGCTGCTTCACTTGGTAGTAGTAGTACTTGCGATAGCGATTCCACCGATACTCGACTTTCCAAGACTCCACCGGAGTTTTAGATTGGTAACTCACGGTTTCAGTCACCTTGCGGTAGCTGTAATTGAGTCGCTGTTCTTTGTTCGGTAGATAGCTCATTTCATAGGTATAAGTGCAGCCGACATCCCCTGGTTGGCAAGCAACCGCCGAGGGATCGTTGAGCACCTTTTGCACTTCTTGAGTTTTTTCATCCAAACAGCCCAACGAATCAGTCGCATCATCCTCATTGGTAGCCAAAATAAAAGCCTGAAACGACTGCGACGACTGATTGGCCTTGGCCGCCCGAAGAAGGGTGCAAAGGGTTTGCTCTTTGTCGTCACCCTTGACCCCAACACTTGAGATGCTCGAAACATATTCATTGGTAAAGTCGGCAAATTCGGGATCAGTCATGCTCGACCAAAACGGCAGCGCATGTCCAGAGGTCGTGTGCGACTTGGAGATCGAGTAACGCTTTACATTCCAATAGGAAGTTGATGGAGACAGCGTTCCGATTTGCGAAAGCGGAATTTCCAGGAAACCGTCGGGTCCGCGATAGCGAACCAAGTCGGCCAAATCAACTGACGATTTGTCGCCCGTCAAACTCTGCGTCGTTGTATAAAGGGCCATGTCCCCTGAAAAGCCACGTAAGCGACTGGTCACGGACTGAAATGAAGATGCCACTTCATCCTGAATCGGTTTCATTGAATTGGAGTTATCCAAAATTGTCGATACCGAGATCGATGGGCGATTTTCTTTTTCTTCGGGATTGAACGAGATTCCCCTGAGTTCGCCGTCGACGCCGGCCTTTACCAGCTCGTCGGTGGAGTCAAAGCCCACGTCGGAACAGTTCTGGAAGGTTCCCATCATCAAGGTGAAAGAAACCGTTAATAAGAGTACGCCGCTAAGGTAGTAGTTACTTCTCTTCATGTCCGCTCCTGAATCCGATTACCATCCAAATTCATTCTGCGGCTTGCGATCATTTGTGATCGCTTTTGTTTTTGTAAACTTGCACCAGCCCCGGTCAATTCAAAGCGTATACTTGCCCCTCGCGCTTTGAACGCTGGATCTTAAGCAAAGTTGGCATCCTGCCAGCAAACCTGCGTTTTGATCCGACTTTTAGTATAGCTGAGGACTTTCGCAGGTTGTGGACTTTGATCGGGTTTCTCACTCTGAGACAAATCATTGTTCTCAAAATGCAGTAATCGTTCATCGACTTTACACACCGAATGTTCCAGACTGAGTATGTTTATTTTTTTGTCGAGAAGATCGCCAGGCCCAAAGTCGACGACAGAAACAAAATAATTACCGCCGAAAATCCCCTTCCCACCTCGGCACAACGGTTGCTCACTTGATTAAGTGAAAAACCAGCCAGGGTTGGCTGCACTCAAAAGAAAGAGTTTTTGTATGTAAGGTCGACGGGACCGACGGAGCGTCGGAGCACCCGCACCCCAGCTCTTTTTGCCCCCTAAGGACGGAAAAAGCATTTGCAGGAACACATATTATAAGGAGGGATGAGCGATTATAGGTTTTGTGACTTACACACACGCACATTTTAAGGTCAATGTCTGAAATTGCCTGGAGCAAGAGCGGGTTACAAATCTTGCTCCGGGCCCTAACTACATCGCCCAGTAGAGATCCCAAGCCGTCTTTGCCAATTTACGATAAGGCTCGCCGATCGTCGTCATTGGAACTAATACCAAAAGCGAAACAAGATAGAAGGCCGTGGTCCAAACATCAATCCAAAGCCGACGCGCCCAATGCTGAGTGCGCGCCAATAGCACGGCTCGCAAGGCCAAGATCAAAATCAGTGCCCCCAATTGGACCCACCAAAAGAGACGCCAGTCGGATTTATGCAAAAGGTCATCGATGTTTTGTAGAACGTCGCGATCAGCCACACCTTTGAGAATGTTTTGAATGGGCTTGGCCAACTCCTCGAGTTTTCGCCGCACGTCCTCGACTTGCTGCATACCCTGATCCAAAGAGGATTTGAGCTCTTGGATCGGGTCCGATTGCTGGGTTGGTGGCGCCTGAGGAGGCGTTTGGGCAATCGCCCCTGAGGTCACAAGCAACCAACCCATTTGAAGAACGACCATGCGAATCAAAAACCATGTCATCTGCACAATCTCCCTGGTGTCTCTCCTGCTATCCGCAAAAAACCAAACTCTAACAACAACATGACAAATTCTTCCCGAATTTGTCGTCGACTTTGCAAGCCTATTCTGGAATACCATAAATCAAGAACACTTCAACTGCGAGGTAAAGACATGCGAGCGCTGAGTTATACTGTTAGCCTTGTCCTTTTGGGACTTTTCCAAACTGCCGGAGGAGCTGTTGAATTGGCCAGCGGCACCAACCTCACCACCGACTTGCGATTTAGAACTCAAATGGTCAAGGAGGAAGACAAGGCCGACCGTCATTTGCAACGCATACGCGGACGCCTTGGGGTGGAGGGCCAAGTAAACGAAAAAGTATTGTTGGGTGCGCGGCTCGCGACCTCCCAGGGCAACAAAGCCACCTCAACCAATACGGACCTGGGCGGCACGGATAGCGACGGCATGGAAAAGCACACCATTTGGGTCGACAAATTCTTTTTTGCCTGGTCAGCCAATGAAAATCTTAAAGTGACGGGCGGCAAATTTGAACAGCCCTTTTTTCGCCCCAACAACGACGAAATGATTTTTGATAGCGACGTGACGCCCGAGGGACTCGCGGTCAACTACAGTTGCAAATGCAGTGAGGATCTGAACTGGTGGGTCACTGCGAGCGGCCAGTGGATTGACGAAGTCCATGGAACCCTACCTGCTTCCTTGGGTGGCGGTGAGGCTTACGCCGATGCCACATTGGGCGGAGCACAAGCTGGTGTGACCGCCACGATGGCGGGAGCCAAGTGGACCATCGGTGCCGCGAAATATGATTTCAATAATCTCGGCAATACCACAGCCCTGGGGACCCTGCCCTCAACCGAAGGGTACAAACTCACCAACGCCTTTCTTGAAGTGGGGTTTGAAGCTGGCTCCATGCCGATGAAGGTCTACGCTGATTATGTCACCAATAGCGAAGCCGATGATGACAACACCGCGACCACGGTTGGAATTAAACTCAACAAAGCCAAAGAGCCCGGTCAGTGGGAATTGGATGTTTGGCAGCGAACGGCCAAGCCCAATGCGGTTGTGAACCACATTGCCGACGGCGATGTCGGCTACAACGATGTCGAGGCCACGCGAGTGGTGCTTAACTACCTCATGGCGGTTAACTCGAACGTCAAGCTCTCTTACATCACCTCCACTCGCGATGCGAGTACGGCCACCGACACCAGCTATGACGTCGGCCAAGTTGATTTCGAATTTAAGTTTTGATTTTTAGCGCTCCCCCGTCCGGCAGTTATCCACTGCCGGAACGGTGGTACTAGTGGCGAAGAGTGGCAACAGCCACTTGCCACGCCAGATTCATTCCGACCTTAACCGGCCCCACGTGAAACTGGGGATCCCATTCAGGAGTGGTCAAGCGATCACTGACCACCAAGAGGCACGCGAGGGGCACCTGCCGGTAGCGAGCGGCCGCAAATGCTGCGGCGGCCTCCATGTCAACCACCGAAATCCCTTGGGCTGCAAACTCGGCAATTTCTTCGCGAGTCTCTCGATAGGGCGAATCAATGGTCCACGTCGTGGTTCGGGGGATTGCAATTCCTAAATGTTTGATTTCGGTTTCGGCTCTTCGCAAGAGCAACGAATCACTCTCTGCTTCCGCCTCGGGTGGCAGATAGTGATGGGACGTGCCCTCTTCCCGCAAGGCCTTCTCGCATAAAACAACCGAGCCAATCGCCAAGTGGGGGTTCAGTGCACCGCAGGTACCGATTGCAAAAAAGCGCTTCACTCCGAAGGCCGCCAGTTCTTCAATTTTGGCGGCCACCGCAGGGGCGCCAATACCAAACCCACTCAGCGTCGCTAAGCGATGGTCGAACTTTTTGAAAAACCCCAAACGTCCACCCATAAAGGGACGAACGTCGACTTCGTCTTCCTCCTGAACCTGTTTGGCAAAGCCACTGGAGTAAATAATGACCACCGATTCGGGCGAATCATACTGGAGCTGCCCTTGATTCTGCAGGTAGGAAATCATTTTCTCTGGTTGAATGTATCCCGGCAGTCGCCACTTATCGGCTCGACGTGGAAACGGCATTGCCTTTACCTGATTTCTGTTTGAAAGGTGCGCAAATCCTTAAGGAGCTCTTGAATTTCCAAAACCAGACGATCCAATACCTCGAGTTTCCCGGCAAAGTCGGCCTTTTTGCCCGCTTGCTCCAAGATCTCCGCTAACTCCGCCGCTCGCTGGGCGTAAAAGTTTCGCAGATTGCCTTTCAGACGATGAGCCATCGCTTCCAGAGTGCGTGCGTCCTGCTCGACGCAACTCTGGCGAATCTTTTCAACCAACTGCTGCCAGTCGGCATCAAAGAGAGTCAACAAACTATCAAATAATTCCTGGTCACCCTCGATCAGGGCCATGAAATTGTCTCGATCAAAAGTCGCAAAGCGCTTCACTGGTCAACAATCCTTATTTGACATGGTGGGCAACTACCCACATGGTATCGAAACCCAATGATTGTGACCAGTTGTCCCGCTCAGCGCCTCATCGTATTGAGACTTAAGGCCTGGTCAGCCAGTCTCAGTTCAAGGGGCAACTTACTTTGGACTAAGATCGATCTGCCATCGGTCGGAATTCAGTAACGACGGAACGGAACGAACCCACGCGGCCGAAGAGTTAAGACTGGGAACCAATCTTAGATCTTCTCCACCTTGTGACAAAAAGTGCTCCCGTGCCCTGGCTCCCACCTCTTCTAAGGTCTCCAGGCAATCCACCACAAAGGAAGGACAGGCACCGAGTAGGCGTCGCCGTCCTGCTCGGGCGAGGCGGTCGATTTCGTCCACCAAACTCGGACCAATCCACCTCGACCGACCCAAGCGCGACTGAAAGGCCGTCGACGCAGGAAGTGCCGGAGCTTGGAGGGCCGCAACAATGAGGCGCGTGGTGGCCAAACACTGAGCTCGATAACACAGTCGATTGGACTTACCCCACTGCGCACAGCAAGAGTCATCAAACCGACAGGCACTCGCCACCTCACCCCGCCGACGAAGATGGCTCTCGGGAAGCCCGTGGTAGCTCAATACTAAATGATCGGCCGCAAAGTTTTCGAGAGCTTGCTGAATTAGCCACGCCTCACTCTCAATAAAGGCCGGTTGATCAAAGAAAAAGGGCAGAGACTTGACCTTGCGAGGACGCCAAGCAATTTCGCTCAAAGAAGTGCGAACCTTTTCGAGCGCTGTGGTGGTCGACGAGTCGGCAAATTGCGGGTACAGCGGGAGCACGTACAACTCCTCGGCCCCTTGGGCGCGCAGCTCCAGTAATGCCTCGCGAATCGAAGGCTCGCCATAGCGCATGCCAAGCGATACCACCCATTGGTTGTCTAGGCACCGTTGAACTTCAGACCGCCAGCGCCGACTATGCACGAGTAGCGGTGAACCTTCCTTTAACCAAATCGAACGATAGTTTTCGGCACTGTGGTGGCGTCGTCGGGGAACAATCAACCAGTTGACCAAGAGCCAACGCCAAGGGTTCGGCAAATCAATCACCCAAGGATCGTTCAAGAACTCGCGCAGATATCTTCCGGTCGCTTCGGGAGTGGGCGCCGCCGTCGTACCGAGGTTAACAAACAAGACTCCGCGGCGACTCATCACCCGCCTCGTTGTTCCAAGAGCGAAGGCATTCTGAGCCCGCGTTCGATGAGGCCCGCCAACCCAATTTGCCCCAAGTAATTGCCGTTGAGAAACAGTCCGCGCGGGAGCTGCAAATCCGCCAAGACTTCTTCCAAATAAAGATCGTAATACGGAAGGGCCTCAGGCCAGCGAAACACCGAAGTCGCTAAGGGGTCCACCTCCTGGCCCGCAAGACGTCGCCGATCTCGCCGTACGGCCCGAACAATTTCGTCTTCGGAACCATCGACCAACCCGGGATGTCTGGCGCCGCCGACTATCCAGGTCTCACTGTGTACCGAGGTGCGCCCGCGGAATAAGTCGCCTGGAAACAGGACACCGAGACATTCCATCCCCTCACTCTCGGCAAACAGGCAGCCAAAGCCCTTGAGAAAAGCGGCCTCACGGGGATAAAAAGCGGTCAGGGATGCCACCGGCAGGACGCGAACTCCCTTGAGTTGCTGCGCCAAGCGAGGCGCCACTTCCCCGAGATCACGAGCGGCATGAAAAACTGATCCAGCATAGACGTGAGGAGTCGCACCGCCGTCCCAAGACGACCAATCATAACGTTGACCGAAATAAAAACGGACGCCCAATTCTCGGCAAGTCTTTTCAAGTGCGTCGACCAAAGATCCCATCCCGTGCAAGGGCGCGATGGTGCCAGTCACGCGCGGACGCGCCGAGAGTTTGCCTTGCGTCCGCGACGCGCGGGAATTCATCAGTAAGGTCGCGCTCAGTTCGGACGTCCGCGAAGCATACACGCCCAACAAGGCGGGCGCGAGTAGACGGTCATTCACACTTCGACCCAAATGACGAAGCGTCCACTGTTCAACGGTCTCTCCGGCGTGCGGTTGCCAGGCGTTTTTTCCTCGAACTGCCAGACGCACGAGTCGGCCAAAAAGTTGAAGCGAGTCCCCAAGTGAAAAAGGCCAGCGTTGGGGGCGACCGTCAACCAGAACGTATCGCGCGCGGCCTTGCGGCTGAACGCCAACAAAGGGAACCTTCAAGCGCTCGAGCAACTTTTCGACGACAACTGAATTAATGATGCCATTGGCCGCGGCCTCTGCCAGGCCGTACTGAGTGGTCTCGGTACGAATGAGTCCGCCCGCTCTCTCTTGCGCTTCGTAGACCTCAACGTCGAAGCCCGCTTCAGCGAGGGCCAGCGCACTGGTGAGACCCGACACGCCCGCCCCCACAACGACAACTCTTTGGTGACTCATGAAGTGTCCTACATTGACTGCGAAAATACTTTGACCTGGGGCTGCTGGCGCCTCATTCGCAAATCCAGCGCCATACAAACATTGCGCAAAAACGGCATCCCTTGCGGGGTGAGTTGCAAACATCCATCTTCCACCCGCACAACTTGATCTTCGATCATGGGGGCAAGAAACTCTTTGACGTCGGCTTCTTGGGCGTCATTCCACAAACGAACCCGGGAAGTCGTCATAAACTTGAGAATTTGCTCTCGCTGACGGCGATCCTCGTCGTTTAACAAATGCCCTCGCAGTGTCGGGAGTTTACCCGCATCCACCTGACGTTCATAAACCGGCAACACCTTTTCGTTTTGATGAAAGCACGTGGGGGCTTCGGAAATGGAACTTACCCCCAGGCCCAAAAGAATGTTCGTCCGCTGATCGGTGTATCCCATAAAGTTACGATGGAGAGTTCCGGACTTGCTCGCCTTGGCTAAATTGTCATGCGGTAAGGCGAAGTGGTCCATCCCAATTTCTTCATACCCGCCGTCGAGGAGGATGTCGCGAGCCACTTCGTAGAGTTCTCGCTTGGCACTCCCTTCGGGCAGATCGTCATCTTTGAACAGACGTTGAGCAGGTTTAATCCACGGAACCTTGGCAAAAGAATAGAGAGCGATACGGTCCGGTCGCAACTCCAAAGTGAGTCGCGCCATTTCGCGCACACTTTGGGTTGTTTGCTTGGGTAAACCATAAACTAAATCAAAATTGATCGATTGATACCCGACCGCGCGCGCCCGATCATACACTTCCCGCGTCAGCTCGTACGGCTGTATGCGATTGATCAAACGTTGAGTCTCCGGATCGAAGTCCTGAACACCGAGACTCAAACGGCGAAATCCAAACCCCTGCAAGACTTTGAGTTGTTCCAGCGTCGCCCGCCGCGGATCCACTTCCACGGCTCCTTCGAAATGCTGAGGATCGAGGTGAACGTGTTTTAGAATACCCTCAACCATGCGCGAAAGACTCGAAGCGGAAAACCAAGTCGGGGAGCCGCCACCTAAGTGAATCTCCCGCAGCGGCTGTTGACTCAGCCCAGGGACTTGCTCGCGGTACAGCGCGAACTCTCTGTGCAGATGATCGATGTAAGGATCTTCCTTATCATGATTCTTGGTAATCGACGTATTGCACCCGCAAAAGGAGCAAAGGCTCTCGCAAAAGGGCGTATGAATATAAAGGGACCATGGCACCAAGGGGCCCTCGGCAAAACCCTGATTAAGAGCCGTCAGCCACTGGGCGGTCGAAGGTGAATCACTCCAATAGGGCACCGTCGGATAGCTGGTGTAGCGAGGCGCCGGTACATCATATTTGCTCAGCAGGGCATGGGTATTCACGCAAAACTCTCCCGTACCAAATCAACAAAGCGGCGCACATGGGCCTCAGGGGTTGCGGGCAAAACGCCGTGACCGAATCCACAAATCCAGCCGGCTCGTTGCTCTTGAGTGAGCTCACGCAATGGAGCCAAGTAAGCCTTCAGTTTGCGCTCAAAATCCTCAGCCGAGGTAAACAGCAAGTTCTGATCAAAATTTCCCTGTACAAAACCTTGCTGCGACTCCCTCAGCACCTGGGCCAAATCCCAACGATGATCAACACCAATGCCAGCCAGCGGAGACCGGGGGGTACGCAGGGCTGTTAAATGAACCGCCTGAGTTCCTTGAGTGTAGTAGCCGATTCGTTGCGGGAATGCTTGCGCCAACTGTTGAATGGGTCCGACCACCAGATCTTGAAAGATCCCTGGCGCCAATTCACCCGCGGCCGTGTCAAAAATCATCACGATCTCGGCGCCGCCCTCAATTTGGAGCTCGATATTTTTCACCAAAAAGGGCACCATCAGCTCGCAAAATGAGGGAAACAAAGATGACCAACGCTTGGCCTCTTTCAACCCGCCCTTATGACTGCCCTCGACGGCATAAGTAAACAAAGTCCAGGGTCCGCCGACAAAACCAATTAAGCTCTTGGAATTGGGCAGCAGCGCCCGAGTGGCCCGCATGGCCTCGCGCTGGAACTCCATGCCGCCAATCGCTTCATCACCGGCCTTCAGTCGCACCAGAGTCTCAGGAGTTAAGGTCCACTCGAGTTGCGGTCCTGGAGCGTAGCTTAAACCCATTCCCAATGCCTCAAGCGGAAACAAAATGTCGCTAAATAAAATTGCCGCATCAAAATCAAAATCCATAACGGGACCCAAGGCCACCTGCGCGGCGAGCTCGGGCTGCTTGCACAATTCGACAAAGGAATAGCGTTCCTTCAAATTTTGATAGTGGCGATGGTAACGTCCCGCTTGGCGCATCAACCAAATGGGCGGCGTCTTTTGTGGACGGTGGTTTAAAGCATTGGTGAATCGCTCATTGGCCATTAGAAACTCCTTCGCTTCGCCACTGGTAGCCGACCCCGCGGACGGAATGGATCTTCGCGCTGTGGGGCTCGCCGATGGCCTGCCGCAAGCGCACGATCACATTGTCAACCGTGCGATTGGTCGGAAAACTTTCTTCTCCCCAAACCTTTTCGATAATCTCGTCGCGACTAACGACGGCTGGCGACCGTTCAATCAACAATCGTAACACCCCAAAGTCCTTTTCCGGCAGACGATCACAGGCGCCATCGGCGCGCTCGACCAAGCGTTGGTCAAAGTCAATTTTAAGCCCTTCAAAGTCCAATTCCTTCAACGGTCGATGATTGCGTAAAACGTGCTCAATGCGCATCAACAATTCTTTGAAGTGAAAAGGTTTGGGAACAAATTCTTCGGCCCCGAGTTCGTAGCCTTCGAGGCGCGCCTCAGCCGAACCTTGCGCCGTAACAAAAAGAAATGGCGTGGGATGCTGAGCTCGCATCTTGCGGGCAAAATCAAATCCCGAACCATCAGGTAAACTTACATCCAGAATAATCAAATTAAAAGTCTCCTCGGCCAGCGCCCGTCGCGCCTCACTCAGCTGATCCGCCCACTTCACTTGGTAGCCCTCGCGGCTCAGCCGCTCCACCAAGGTTTGTCCCAAATTGCTGTCGTCTTCGACCAACAAAAGGCGCTTCACGGCAAACTTCCTTCGAAAGTCAGGTCAACGGCAAAACCACCGGTAACCGGAGTATCAAACTGAACCTCGCCGCCCATGCGCTGGGCGAGTTGATCAATCGTATAGAGACCAACCCCCGAGCCACTTGAAGGATTGTGCCGTTCAAACAAGGTCCCCAACCGCGCCACGGATCCTTGAAAACCGCGACCATCATCCGCCACCCGGAGCTTCACGCGATGAGCGCCCTCGCGCCACGCCGAAAACCGCACGTGTTTGGCCTTGCCGTGCACCTGTGAGTTCTGCAAGATATTGGACAAAATACTCTCGAGAGCCCGTCGATCGGCCCGCAAGAGGGCATCGCCATCTAATTCAATAGCCAAATTAGGCCACCGCTCTTTGAGACTTTCCAAAGTCGACTTCAGCGAAACGGTTTCCATTAACAGCGCCAAGTTTTTTTCGCTCGCCAAAAAGAGTGAATTCTCGAGTTGCAATTGCAAGCGCACCACGTCCGCTTCGAGTCGCGCCAGCGCCGGTGAGTTGCCGGCCTGTTCGCGAATGATCTCAGTCTGCAATTGCAAACTGGTGAGTGCCGTCTTGAGGTCGTGACTAAAAGTGGCCAGGAATTTTCGCAAGGTCCGGGCCGAACGGCGCTCATTACCGATGAGGTAAATTAAAAACACCCCGCCACCTGTCAACAAGAGCATCCAGGCAGAGCCTTCCCAAATCAGCATTTTGCGCTGGCGGAGAACTTCCTCGTGCAGCGAGGCCTGATGAGCATCGAGTTGCCCAAGCAAAGACAGACCCAAGTAAAGCCACCACCCGGCGAGCGAGAGGGTGAACACCAGCCAAACGGCCGCGCCCACCATCTTCCAACTGAGTTTGGGTTCACCTCGTTTAGCGCTCATACATCTCCGTTACAGCCTCGACAAAAACTTCTTCGGCCTTGTCGAGAGCGGCGCCGAAATGGGCCGACGACACAAAGGCCACCTCAAAAGCACTGGGTGCCAAATAGACTCCGCGCTCTAAGCAGGCGTGAAAGAACTTGCGATAGAGATCAGCTTGTCCCGTCACAAAATCCTTCACCGAGCGCAGCGGTTGATCCGTGCGGGGATGAAACCAAAAAAGCGAAGCATATTCGCTGACCGCCCAAGGACGATCGAGACGTTCAAAGTGCTGATTGAGTTTTTGGCAAAATTGCGAGGTTTGATCATTGAGTTTGCCTAAGATCTGTCCTTGCTCCATCTTTTTGAGCGTGGCGAGCCCTGCCACCATTCCCACCGGATTGGCACTCAAGGTGCCGGCTTGATAAACCGGCCCGGCCGGTGCGACCAAATTCATCAGGTCCTGCCGCCCACCATAGCAGCCGACAGGAAAGCCGCCCCCAATCACTTTTCCATAGGTCACCAAATCAGGACGAATTCCTAAGCGTTCCGCCATGCCGCCGATGCCGACCCGAAAGCCCGAGATCACTTCATCAAAAATCACCAGGGCTCCGTGCTGGCGAGCGAGTTCAACCACTCGACGAATAAACTCTTCGCGCTGAATGAGTAGACCGAAATTAGCCGGCAACGGCTCCAAAATCACCGCCGCAATCTCTCGCCCCGAGCGGGCAAAGACCTTTTCAACGGCGTCTTCGTTGTCGAGCGGTGCGATCAACGTGGTCGAGGCAATTTCCTGAGGAACTCCGGCACTGTCGCTGGCCACCTCACCGGCCAGGCCGCTTCCGGCTTTTACCAACATGCTGTCAACATGGCCGTGATAACAGCCGTCAAACTTAAGGATCTTAGAGCGCCCCGTCGCCGCGCGTGCGACTCTGAGTGCACTCATCACCGCCTCAGTTCCCGAGCAAACAAACCGCACTTGCTCCAACCAAGGAATGCGACTCACCATCCACTCCGCTAGCTCCAGGGAATAAGGCTCGCAGGCGCCCAGAGTCCAGGCGCGGCTCAAAATCTTTTCGACTTCGCGAGAGACATCGGGATCGCGATGACCAAGAATATTTGGTCCAAAACTCTGACAAAAATCCACATAGCGGCGGCCTTCGACGGACTCCAGATAAGCGCCCTCGGCAAAACGGAAAAACACCGGTTCACCGCCGACACTTTTGCTGGCGCGGACCGGACTATGAACTCCGCCGGGGGAAATCTTGAGGGCGCGTTCGTATAAACTTTTTGAGGTGATGGCTTCAGCCATGGGTTTGGTCTCCTTCAGTCAAAGTCCGATACCAATCTTCGTAACTCAAAAACACTTGCAACTTCTCTGCGGCCACCTGGTTCTGGAGTAAGCGCCAAGTGTTTCCCGGACCGCAGGCATGATATCCTTGCGCAATCATCTCGGGGAACAACTCCCGCGCTCGCCAAAAACTCGAAGCGCTCATCCAGTAGAAGTGAGTCTTGCCACGCAAAACTGGGTTCTCCGCTTCCGGCTCCAAGGCATAAGTCGCCAACACCGTCATCCGCCCGTCGTCAAACCCTTCCGCGTGGGTCAGCTTCAACCAATCGACCCGTTTCCCGCAGAGAGTTTCAATCATTGGTGCCTCTTGTTCACCCAAAGATTCGGCACAACCATTGACCCACACTCCGCGAGCCGCGAGCCCGCGCCAGGATTTAAGGCCGCTGGTCCAGATGGCAGCAAAGTCCTGGTTCTCCCAGGCAGGCGGAAAGGCCTCCGCCCGTGCAACCCACAGACCTTGCGCCCGAGGTGGCGGCCCGACTTCCAGCTCCCGTCGTCCATACCACCGGATGGCATTCGGGGGAACGGGAAACATCTGATCGCGATGGGCCTGCCAATTTTTTCCCAAACCCTCGCGCTCCAGTTGAAACTTGTGAAGCTTGACGCCGGTGTCGGTGAGTCCCTGCAAAAACAGCACTCCCCCATATTCGCGACGAAGGAAGTTAACCCCAATTTTTTGGTGGCAGCCGCCCCCGAAGCTGGACAAAATGGCTCGTTCACGCTGGGCGGCCGCAAAAGTTTCGCGACAATTCACACGACCGAGTAAAGCCTGCAAATCGCTGCGGCCTTCGGCAATTTCAATTGCCAGCGCGCCCTGAGCCGCCGCCGTGGGATTGAGGGTCAGGGGCAGGGCCATCCAGTCACAGGCGGCCAAGGCCCGACGGATTTCCGTTTTAACCGAGGCGAATTCGGCTTCAGGGGCCTCCAGCAAACGGTCCAAGGCAGCCTTGGCGACAATCAGCGCCTCCGCGGGCTCGGTTAATAATTTGCGCAACCGAGTCGGAATATTCCCCCGCACGGGCACGAATTGAATTTCCGGTTGACCGGGCAAGAGCGTTTTCAACGATTGTTGCAAATTGTAACTACGGCGAGGCGAGGACGACAGCACCCGCCACTGAGCCCGAGAACGCGCGTCCTTTCTGACCAGCAACAGATCACGGACATCGGCGCGCGGGAGAGTGGCCACCACCTGAGTGCCGGGCCGCGCTTCGGTCGGGAGGTCCTTCCAGGAGTGCACGACCAGATCAAACTCTCCGCCAACCAGGCCCTCATAAAAATCCTGAGTAAAGAGACCCTTCTCCACAGCTCCGTCCATCGCGACATCCAAATTGCGATCGCCAAACGAGGAGCGGAACTCAAATTCAATTTGCACGGCGGGTTCGATACGACGAAGAGCCTCGGCCACTCGATAAGCTTGGAGGCGGGCGAGGTCGCTTTGTCGTGAGGCAATCTTTAGGCGCATAAATCATCCCAACCAAAGGGACGATTTCGCACAGCCTTGCCGATTTGAGCCATGATGTTGTTGATTTCCAGATGAGCGGCGGCCACCGCAGCCTCGGTGGATTGTCGATTTGCTTCGATCTGCGCAAAAAACTCAGTGAGATTAGTTACCAAAAATTTTTGTGACGACAGTGGGTCTGTGGCGCATTCACCACGCAAATCAAGGACGGCTTTGAGTTGGGGCAAGCACTCAACCTGCCACTGAGAGAACCACTCACTCGAAACCGGAGCCGCGAGAATCAAGGCCTCGTCAGCAAAGGTCGTCGGGGTCGTCAGGTCCAC
>JADZEO010000081.1 GCA_020850475.1 Bdellovibrionales bacterium
AGCCAGAAACCATTAACTATCGAACGTTCAAACCTGAGCGGGATGGTTTGTTCTGCGCGAAGATTTTCGGACCAATCAAAGACTATGAGTGCTTGTGCGGAAAATATAAGCGGATGAAGTACCGCGGAGTGGTGTGCGAAAAGTGCGGTGTCGAGGTGACTCAAAGCAAAGTGCGCCGCGAGCGCATGGGTCACATTGAGCTGGCAACGCCAGTTGCACACATCTGGTTCCTGCGATCATTGCCGAGCCGAATCGGTAATCTCCTTGACCTCTCACTCAAAGATGTTGAGCGGATTCTTTACTGTGAGGCTTATGTTGTACTGGATCCTCAGGACAGCAAGTTGGAAGAAAACCAAATTTTGTCTGAGGAAAGCTACCAGAGCGCCCTCAACGAATTTGGCCCCAATTTTAAGGCCGGGATGGGTGGCGTCGCGATTCGAGAGATGCTGAGAAAGGTTGATCCTGAGTATCTGTCACGCAAATTGCGGATGGACCTCAAAGAGACCAAGTCAGAAGCTGGAATTAAAAAACTGACCAAGCGCTTGAAGGTGGTTGAAGCCTTTAAGGGCTCAAACAATCGTTGCGAGTGGATGATGTTGGAGGCTTTGCCCGTCATCCCTCCGGACCTGCGCCCATTGGTGCCTCTGGATGGTGGACGTTTCGCAACCTCTGATCTGAACGATCTTTATCGTCGGGTGATTAACCGTAACAACCGTTTGAAGCGCCTGCAGGAACTCAATGCTCCTGACATCATTATCCGTAACGAAAAACGCATGCTCCAGGAGTCTGTAGATGCGTTATTGGACAATGGTCGCCGTGGCAAGACCTTCACTGGACCGAACAAGCGTCCCCTGCGCTCCTTAAGTGATATGCTCAAAGGAAAGCAAGGTCGCTTCCGCCAGAATCTTCTGGGAAAACGTGTGGATTACTCGGGTCGTTCGGTAATTGTCGTAGGACCTAACCTCAAACTGCATCAGTGCGGACTTCCAAAGAAGATGGCTCTCGAGCTTTTTAAGCCTTTTGTTTACAACAAGCTGGAAGAGCGCGGGTTAGCGAGCACAATCAAGCAGGCTAAAAAGTTGGTTGAGCAGGAGACCGTCGAAGTATGGGACATTCTCTCGGATTGCGTGAAAGAACACCCGGTGCTCTTGAATCGCGCGCCGACTCTTCACCGTTTGGGCATTCAGGCCTTTGAACCGGTTCTTCACGAAGGAAAAGCCATCCAGCTGCATCCACTCGTTTGTACCGCGTTTAACGCCGACTTTGACGGAGACCAAATGGCGGTTCACGTCCCCTTGTCGGTTGAGGCTCAAGTTGAAGCTCGAGTCCTGATGATGTCGACGAACAACGTCCTGAGCCCTGCCAACGGCAAGCCGATTATCAATCCCTCACAAGATATCGTGTTGGGTATTTACTGGATGACTCGCAGTCGTCCAGGGGCCAAAGGCACAGGCAAGGTTTTCAGCGGCGTTCAGGAACTGCTCTATGCCTATGAGACGGGAGTCATTGATATTCAAGCAGCAATCAAGTGCCGGATTCATGGCAAGGTCGTCGAGACCACTGTCGGCCGGGCCATTTTGAGTGACATTGTCCCCAAAGGTGTACCCTTTGCGTCGGTCAATCGCCTAATGAACAAGAAGGCAATTGCTGAACTTATTGACCGTTCCTTCCGTTTGTCAGGCGCCAAATCAACCGTGATCTTGGCTGACAAGATTATGGAAATGGGATTCCGCTATTCAACCCTGGCGGGAATTTCGATTTGCATTGATGACCTGGTCATTCCGGACGGTAAGCATCGGATTTTGAAAGAAGCTGAATCCGCTGTCTCTGAAATCCGTCAACAATACGATGAAGGTTTGATCACCGACGGCGAGCGCTATAACAAAGTCGTCGATATTTGGGCCCAGGCCGGTGATAAAGTTGCCAAAGAAATGATGTCGAACCTCGAAACTGAGAAGTTTGAGGTTGAAGGCAAAGAGGTTGTGAGTGCGAGCTTTAACCCGATTTTCGTAATGGCGGATTCAGGAGCCCGGGGTTCCGCGGCTCAGATTCGTCAGTTGGCCGGAATGCGGGGCCTCATGGCAAAACCCTCAGGCGAAATTATCGAAACGCCAATTACGGCGAATTTCCGAGAAGGCTTGACGGTATTGCAGTACTTCATTTCGACCCACGGTGCGCGTAAAGGTTTGGCCGATACAGCCCTTAAGACCGCGAACTCAGGTTATTTGACTCGTCGTCTTGTGGACGTTGCCCAAGACGTGATCGTGACCGAGATCGATTGCGGTACCACCGACGGTATGACGGTTCGTCCCTTGCTTGAGGGTGGAGAAGTCATCCAGCCCTTGGGAGATCGCATTTTAGGTCGTGTTGTCCTTGAGGATGTCGTTGATCCATTTAATGACGATGTCGTCGCCCACGCCAACGATGAGTTGACAGAGGACCTCGTCAAAAAGATTGAGGATGCTGGAATCGAAATGGTCAAAATCCGGTCGGTTCTGACTTGTCGGACCCGCCGCGGAGTGTGCGTGAAGTGCTATGGTCGAGATCTGGCTCGTGGTGCTACGGTTAATCTCGGCGAAGCCGTCGGGATTATTGCTGCGCAATCCATCGGTGAGCCTGGAACTCAGTTGACCATGAGAACGTTCCACTTGGGTGGTACGGCATCGCGTGCGGTTGAGCAATCCATTCACACTTCTCGTTATGAGGGAAAACTCAAAATGACAGGTGTTCAGATTGTTGAAAATCGTGCAGGTCGCCTGACGGTTATGAATCGTAACGGAGAGGCTATCATTGTTGATGAGTCTGGTCGTGAGCGAGAGAAGTTTAAGCTCGTGTACGGATCTGTTCTCAATTTCAAAGAGGGCCAAGAAGTTAAAAAGGGCAGCGTGATTGCTGAATGGGATCCCTACTCAAACCCAATTATCGCGGAATTGACTGGAAAATCTCAGTTTGCTGACATCGAAGAAGGGGTCACGATGGCCGAACAGGTCGACCCCGTGACAGGTTTTGCCACTAAGGTAATTACCGATTCGAAGTCTGGCGACAGCAAGCCGACCGTTTATTTGGTCGGGCCGGGCGGTTCGCCTCTCAATTTGCCAAACCGAAATATTCCAGCTCGTTACGTGATCCCGGTTGGCGCCCAGCTCCTGATTGGCGACGGTGAGGAGATTCATGCCGGCGACGTCATTGCGAAAATCCACCGTGAAACCACCAAGACTCGTGACATTACAGGTGGTCTGCCGCGAGTGGCGGAGCTCTTTGAGGCGCGTAAGCCGAAAGAGAGCGCGATCATTTCTGAAATCGACGGCTACGTCACTTTCGGAAAAGACGTCAAAGGAAAGCAAAGAGTCATCGTCACTCCGGAAATTGGCGAACAGAAGGAATATCTCATTCCCAAAGGTAAGCACGTTGCTGTTCGCGAAGGTGAGTTCATTAAGGCCGGTGAGGCTCTAATGGATGGTCCGACCAACCCACACGACATTTTGAAGGTGTTGGGTGACAAAGAATTGGCAGCTTACTTGGTCAACGAGATCCAAGAGGTTTACCGTCTTCAGGGTGTGACGATCAATGATAAGCACATTGAAGTTATTGTTCGCCAAATGATGAGGAAGGTGGAAGTCACTGACGTTGGTGATAGCGCGTTCCTTAACGGTGAGCAGGTCGAGCGATATATGTTTGAGGAAGAGAATGAGCGAGTTATTAAAGAAGGCGGACAGCCAGCAATTGCTGATCCTCTCCTCTTGGGTATCACAAAGGTGTCTTTAAGTACGGACAGTTGGATTTCCGCGGCATCATTCCAAGAAACCACCAAGGTTTTGACGGAAGCCGCAGTCAATGCCAAGACGGACTACCTTCGTGGACTCAAAGAAAACATTATTATGGGCCGCTTGATACCCGCTGGAACTGGTGTTCCTTCGTACAAGCGTTGGCGGATTGTGGTTGATGAAACAGGTGTCGACCTCCACTCTTCGTCTCTGCCGGGCGGAATGACGGGAATGACATCAGCCCATAGTATGGGGCTCAATTCCTAACAATTGAGGGGGGCAGAAGAGATCTGACCCCCTGATTTTAGTGGTTTTTGGGTATTTGAGGTTGACGGATGAGGTCGAAATTCGGTAGCTTGCTGGCTTCGTTACGGGGAAGTCGTGCGAGACCGCTGGTTTTGGCGTAACTTGCTGATATTGTTAGTTTTCCCGTTTGAATTTACTAGAGGTAGAAATGCCAACGATTAACCAGTTGATTCGTAAACAGCGGATTGTTCAAAAATCAAAGTCCAAGTCTCCGGCCTTAACTAGGTGTCCACAACGTCGGGGCGTTTGCACTCGCGTGTTTACGACAACTCCCAAGAAGCCGAATTCAGCACTTCGCAAAGTGGCTCGTGTTCGTTTGTCGAATGGATTTGAAGTGAACTCTTATATCCCAGGTATTGGCCACAACCTTCAGGAACATAGTGTGGTTTTGATTCGTGGCGGCCGGGTCAAGGACCTTCCTGGCGTTCGCTATCACATCGTTCGTGGTGTGTTGGATACTCAAGGTGTTGCCAATCGTAAACAAAGCCGCTCTAAGTACGGCGCAAAACGGCCCAAGAGCTGAGTGAATAAGGATTAGAAGATATGTCTCGTCGCAAAGGTAGTTATAAGCGCGAAGTTGCTCCCGACCCGATTTACAATGACGTGATCGTTGCTAAGTTCGTCAATAAAATGATGGAACGAGGCAAGAAGAGTATTGCTCAGAAGATGCTTTATACTGCCTTTGATGAGTTACGGAACAAAGTTTCTGCTGAAGAACCTTTGACTGTTTTTAAGAAAGCCTTGGAAAACTGCAAGCCCTCACTAGAGGTTCGCTCTCGCCGAGTGGGTGGAGCCACCTATCAAGTTCCTGTCGATGTTCGCCCTTCACGCCGAGTGACCTTGGCGATGAGATGGATCGTTGAGTTTGCGCGAGAGCGTGGTGAAAAAACCATGTCAGCGCGTCTTGTGGGCGAAATTGTTGATGCCTACAACAACCGCGGTAACGCCATTAAGAAAAAAGAAGACGTGCACCGTATGGCTGAGGCTAACAAGGCATTCTCACACTATAACTGGTAAGTGCCGTCGTTAATCGACAGAATATGATCCGATCATGCCGCCTGGAGAACCACAAAAGGTAGAGGATCTTAAGTTCACCCGTAACATCGGGATCATGGCTCACATTGATGCGGGCAAAACCACCACCACAGAACGTGTGCTCTTTTACACTGGGAAAAGCCACAAAATTGGTGAGGTCCATGACGGTGATGCCACCATGGACTGGATGGAACAAGAACAAGAGCGCGGGATTACCATCACCGCCGCTGCGACCACCACATTTTGGAAAGACCACCGGATCAATATCATCGACACCCCCGGACACGTTGATTTTACCATTGAAGTTGAGCGCTCTTTGCGAGTTCTCGATGGTGCCATTGCGGTGTTTGACGGCGTAAATGGGGTCGAGCCTCAATCAGAAACTGTTTGGCGCCAGGCCGACAAGTATCGAGTTCCGCGCATATGTTTCGTCAACAAAATGGATCGAGTTGGTGCCGACTTCTACATGAGTGTGGCGTCGATTCGCGAAAAATTAGGAGCTAATCCGATTCCAATTCAAATTCCGATTGGTGCCGAAGATTCTTTTGAGGGAGTGGTGGATCTCATTTCCATGAAGGCATTGATTTGGAAGGGCGATGGACTTGGCGAAAAATTCGAGACGGTTGATATTCCGCCTCGCCTGCTTGATGAAGCGCAAAAGCAACGCGCACAGATGATTGAGAATATCGTCGAGTTCGATGACCAACTGATGGAAAAGTACCTAGAAGGAGAGGAGCCCTCGGCCGAGGCGCTCACTCAAGCTTTGCGCAAGGGGACGGTGGCTCTCAAAGCCTCTCCGGTCTTATGTGGAGCGGCTTTTCGCAACAAGGGAGTTCAGCCGCTGTTGGATGCGGTCGTGGCGCTCCTGCCTAGCCCCTTGGATGTTCCTCCCATCGTGGGATTTGATCCGGAAGACCCCGACAAGGCCATCGAGTGCCCGACCAAATTTGATGAACCCGTTGCGAGTTTGGCTTTCAAGGTGGCATCCGATAGTTTCGCTGGCACCTTGACCTTTGTTCGGGTCTATTCAGGAGAGATTAAGCAGGGCATGGCTCTGCTCAATCCTCGCGAAGGCAAGAAGGAGAGAATTCAACGCTTGGTGAAATTGCACGCCAATTCACGAGACGAAGTTCAGGTTCTGAAGGCAGGCGACATTGGCGCAGTCATTGGCCTTAAGAATACCGTAACCGGCGATACTCTCTGCGATGCGAAGAGACCTGTCGCACTTGAGCCCATTACCTACCCGGAGCCGGTCATTTCAGTTGCGATTGAGGCCAAAACGACAGCGGACCAACCTAAAATGTTGGCTGGCCTTGAGGCCCTCCAAAAGGAAGATCCTTCCTGTCGCATTCGAACGGACCAGGAAACAGGTCAAATGCTTCTCTCTGGAATGGGTGAGCTCCACCTGGAAATCTTGGTTGATCGTCTGATGCGCGAGCATAAGGTAAAAGCCAATGTGGGAAAGCCCCAGGTGGCCTTTCGCGAGTCGATCGTATCCGAAGCCAACGGTGATGGAGTTTTTGATCGTGAAATCGGCGGCCAGCACCAGTTTGCCCGTTGCAAAGTTCATATCGAGCCCATGTCTCGGGGCAAAGGGTTCGTTTTTGAACATCGTCTTAACCGCGAATTTCCCAAGGCTTTTCTTCAGTCGATTGAAAAGGGCGTGAGGGATGCCGCCGAAGTGGGCCAGCTCGGCGGATACCAATTGGTTGATCTAAAGGTAACTGTGACCCAGGGCGAGATTAGAGACAAAGAAACGACCGAAATGGCGTTTCGGGTTGCGGCGGCGAATTCCTTTCGAGAAGCTCTCAAAAACACCAAATCTCAAATCCTCGAGCCCATTTTCAAGGTGGAAGTCATCACCCCTGAGGAGTTCATGGGCAACATCATTGGCGACCTCAATGCGCGTCGAGGCAAGGTTCATAGTATGGCGCCCAAGGGCAATAGTCAGGTGTTGAAGGCCGAAGTTCCACTCATGACCCTCTTTGGATATGCGACAGACCTTCGTTCTCTAAGTCAGGGCCGAGCCAGTTTTAGTATGGAATTTCAAGAGTATGCACCAGTTCCCCCGAAGGTGGAAAAAGAGATTCTAGAAGGCCTTGGGCGATAGTTCCGTAAAGCCCTCAACCACAGGCTCTTTGCGCTGGTTATGATATTGAAATTTGCCGTGATTTCCTTTGACAATTTGGATCAGCGGCAGGCATACTCGCCGACTTGTAACCCTTCGTTGTCTTGGGTCTTAAACTCCTAAGTCGCTGAAATCAGTAACTTTCACAGCGATACTGGGAAGCCGATGGCCCTTAAGTTGGGGGGTTTCTTTGTCTTTTCGGGCAATTAGGCCGCTTTTGGTGAGATGTAAAACCGAGTGAGAGAGATATGCAGAGTCAAAACATTAGAATTCGTTTGAGAGCGTTTGATCACAAGCTTCTTGACCAATCGACTCGTGAAATTGTCGATACGGCAAGGAGAACAGGAGCTCGTGTTGCGGGACCAATTCCGCTGCCGACTTCAATCAACCGTTACACTGTTTTGCGGTCACCCCACGTAGACAAAAAATCACGTGAGCAATTTGAAGTTCGCACCCACAAGCGTTTGCTCGATATTCTCGAGCCCACCCAGCAGACAATCGATCAACTGATGAAGTTAGACCTGTCTGCCGGCGTTGATGTGGAAATTAAATTATCTGCTGAGTAATGGAGACGACGATGAGCGCTGAGGAAGGAAAATCAGGTGAGGAGCAGCAAGCGACCGAAGGCCTAAAGCTGAACGGTCTTTATGCTTTTAAACTTGGTATGTCGACAATCTACCAAGAGGGCGAGACCATCCCTGTGACTTTGCTGCAATTCCGCCAGTGGGTTGTGTCACAGGTTAAGACCAAAGAGAAGGATGGCTACTCAGCCATACAAATTGCTTGTGGGAATCGTCGCGCCACTCGGACGACAGCCGCGGCAAAAAAGCATTTGAGCAAAGCTGGATTTGAAAATGGTGCTGAGTTTGTTCGTGAAGTTCGACAAGATCTTCCGGCTGGTGTTGAAGTGGGCCAAAAGGTCGACATTAACAGCTTAGCTCCCGGAGATATGGTGTCAGTGACTGCGCGAATGAAGGGGCGTGGATTTGCGGGTGTGGT
This sequence comes from Bdellovibrionales bacterium, assembly GCA_020850475.1. GTDB lineage: Bacteria > Bdellovibrionota > Bdellovibrionia > Bdellovibrionales > UBA1609 > JADZEO01. The sequence goes on from JADZEO010000081.1 coordinate 8,233, forward strand.
TAAGCGCTGGGATTTTGCTGGTGGTCCAGCCTCTCACGGATCCGGAACCCATCGTCGCCCAGGTTCCGTAGGTAATCGTGAGGAACCAGGTCGCGTTATGCCCGGTAAGAGAATGGCCGGTCAGTATGGTAACTGCAACATTACGACTCGTAATTTGCAGATTGTTGATGTTGATGCCAAAGAAGGTGTTTTGTTTGTTAAAGGTGCCGTTCCCGGTGCTCGCAATTCCATTGTTAAACTGGTGAAAGTGTAATTATGGCAACCGTAGAAGTTGTTAACTGGAACAAGAAAAAAGTCGGTGAAGTGGATTTGAACCCGGTGGTATTTGAAGCCCCGGTTCGCAAGGACGTGCTTCACGAGATTGTGAAATGGCAATTGGCATGTAAACGCCAAGGAACTCATAAGGCCAAGACTCGCGGAGAGGTGAGCGGCGGTGGTAAAAAGCCGTTTAAGCAAAAAGGAACTGGTAATGCCCGTCAGGGTTCTATCCGTTCACCCTTGATGCCTGGTGGAGGTATTTCGTTTGGTCCGACTCCACTGAGCTATGCTTATGAGCCGCCCAAAAAATTGCGTCAGCTCGGGCTTCGTTCTGCACTTTCAATGCTTTTGAGCGAAGGGCGTTTGTCCATTGTTGATAAGATGGATTCGGAAGCCGGAAAGACCAACGAGTTGGCAAAGCGTCTTAAGCAGTTTGGCGTTGAAAAGGCCGTGCTTGTCGATGGCGGAAAGAATGATCTTTTTGCTCGGGCAGCGCGAAACCTACCCAATGTTCGTTATTACAGTACGGCGGGAATGAACGTCTTTGATCTTTTGAAGTTTGATTATGCCATCATCACTAAGGATTCGATCGACAAGATCGCGGCCCGATGTGGAGTGGGGAACTGATATGTATTACGTGATTAAAAAACCGTTGATCACCGAGAAGAACAGCGCGCTTAACGAAGCGGGCATTTATGTTTTTGAGGTAGACACTGAAGCTAATAAGACTGAGATCAAAACGGCGATTGAGAAGTTTTTCCGGGTGAAGGTTGCTTCAGTACGGACTTCTATTTGTCGAAATCGATCTCGTCGTAATCGCACGGGTGAAGGCCGGGTAACCTACTGGAAAAAAGCGATGGTTAAACTGGCGCCAGGCGAAAAGATCACCTTGTTTGAGGGAGCATAAGGATGGGAGTCAAGATTTTCAGACCTCGTAGCCCAGGTCGCCGTAATAGCTCAGGCTATGATTTTTCCGAAATTACTAAGTCGACGCCCGAGCGATCGCTGGTCGAGCCGTTACGTCGCAAGGCTGCCCGCAACAACACCGGCATGGTAACCGTTCGTCATAAGGGCGGCGGTCACAAGCGTCGTTATCGTTTGGTGGATTTTAAGCGCATTAAGTTGGATGTGCCAGCTACCGTTGCGGCAATTGAGTATGACCCTAATCGCACTTGCCGGATTGCTCTCATTGTCTATACCGATGGCGTGAAGTCTTATATTTTGGCGCCCATTGGACTCAAGGTTGGCGATCAAGTCGTTTCCTCAGTGAATGCCGATATTAAGCCGGGCAATACTCTTCCCCTGAAGGCGATCCCGACGGGTACGACGATTCACAACATTGAAATGCGCCCAGGTAAAGGTGGCCAGATGGTCCGCGGTGCTGGCGTGGCAGCGACACTGATTGCAAAGCTTGGCAAGTACTGCCAAGTTCGTTTGCCGTCTGGTGAAGTTCGTCAGGTGTTGGCTGAGTGCAAGGCTTCTATTGGCCAAGTTGGTAATACCGATAACGAAAACATTAAAATTGGAAAAGCCGGCCGTAACCGCTGGAAGGGTAAGCGTCCAGCAGTGCGTGGTATGGCGATGAACCCAATTGATCACCCGCTTGGTGGTGGTGAAGGGGTTGGAAAAGGTCATCATCCTGTGACTCCATGGGGTCAGCCTTGTAAGGGCTATAAGACCCGCATGAACAAGAGAACGGATTCAATGATCGTTAAGAGACGTAATCAGAAGTAATTGAGGAGTTAGTTGTGGCAAGATCGGTAAAAAAAGGACCCTACGTTGAATATCATCTGCTCGAAAAGATCAGAAAAGCTATAGGTAGCGGCGACAAAAAAGTTATCAAGACATGGTCTCGACGTTCGACCATTTTGCCTGAGGCCGTTGGTCTTACCTTTGCTGTTCACAACGGAAAGAAGTTTATTCCGGTCTATGTGACTGAAAACATGATCGGTCATAAGCTGGGTGAATTTTCGCATACACGAATTTTTAATGGCCACTCGGAGAAGAAGGCACAAGCGCCGGCTCCGGCTAAGTCATAAGAGGACTACAATGGAAGTCAAAGCAAGTCTCAAATATGCAAGAGTTGGTGCCCAAAAGGCGCGTCTTGTTGCTGATGCGATCCGCGGAATGGATGTTAACGAAGCAATTCGCTCGCTGACCTTTATGAAGCAGAAAACCGCAGGATTGATGAAGAAGCTGGTAGAGTCGGCGGTCGCTAATGCCGAACAGAAGCAAGTGATCGATGTGGACAATCTCTACATCAAGACGGTTTATGTTGATGAGGGACCCTCAATGAAACGGTTCCGTCCTCGGGCTCAGGGGCGGGCATTTGGGGTTAAGAAGAAGATGAGTCATATTAAACTGGTTCTCGACGAGAAATAATTAGGAAGGCGGATTCGTGGGACAGAAGGTTAATCCGGTTGGGTTCAGAGTTGGCGTGATCAGAACGTGGGACTCCCGTTGGTTTGCAAAGGGACCTCAGTACGTGGTGAATCTCCATGAAGACTTTAAGCTGCGTAAATATATTAAAACGAAACTGAAGCACGCTGGCGTTGCTAAGATTGAGATGGAGCGCGCCGCCAACAAGATTAAGATCATTATTTCTACAGCTCGTCCTGGAGTGGTGATTGGAAAAAAGGGCACGGGAATTGACGCTCTCAAGGCCGATATTCAGCGCCTTACTCCCAATGAAGTATTTTTGAACATTCAAGAGGTTCGCAAACCTGATTTGGACGCACAGTTGGTTGCTGAGGATATCGCTCTCAAGTTGGAAAAGCGGATTTCTTGGCGCCGGGCCCTTAAGAAAGCCTTGGCTGCTTCGGTTAAGAGTGGCGTTCGTGGAATTAAGATTAAGGTAGCGGGTCGTCTGGATGGCGCCGAGATTGCTCGGACGGAATGGTACAACGAGAAGAGCGTACCTCTGCACACTCTTCGTGCGGATATTGATTATGGAACTGCTGAAGCCCTGACAGGTTATGGGTTGATCGGCGTTAAGGTATGGATTTATCGAGGTGACGTATTGTCAGCTCGTGAAGTTGAGGAGGCGGGTCGTGTTAAGTCCTAAGCGAGTAAAGTGGCGGAAGCAGTTTCGCGGCCGCTATAAGGGATTTGCAACGAGAGGAAACGCAGTTTCTTTTGGAGATTTTGGACTGATGGCCTCGGAGTCCGGCCGATTGACTGCTCGTCAGCTTGAGGCCAGTCGTATTGCGATCAGCCGCTCGGTAAAGCGGGGTGGAAACCTTTGGCTGCGTGTTTATCCAGATCGCCCTGTTACCAAAAAGGCCGCGGAAACACGGATGGGATCCGGTAAAGGAAGTCCCGAGTACTGGGTCGTAGTGATTAAGCCTGGTCGCGTTTTGTTTGAAATTAACGGTGTAACTCGTGAACAAGCCGAAGAAGCATTTCGTTTAGCGGCACACAAGTTGCCATTTAAGACTCGATTTTTAGCCCGGGAGTAGTGCTGTGAAGTTCTCTGATATTCGTGATTTGACAGTCGATGAGTTGCGCAAGCGTTTGGGCCAAATGCGCGAGGAACTCTTTGAACTCAATATGAAGCATTCTTTGGGTCAGGTTGCCAGCCCGGTTTCGATTCGCGATTTGCGGCGAAACATTGCACGGGTTCAAACTGCCTTAAGTATTAAATTGGCTCAGTGAGGTAATTGGAAATGGCTGATGTAAAAACACAAACTGTGCGCAGACGAAAAAGTGAAATGGTCGGACGAGTGATCAGCAACAAGATGGATAAAACTATCACGGTTGAAGCTGATCGCATGGTGAGCCACCCGAAGTATGGTAAGTACTTTCGTCGCAATTCAATTATGAAAGCGCACGATGAAAAAAATGAAGCCAAAGTTGGCGATAAGGTGCGTATTCAGGAATCACGTCCTTTGAGCAAGACCAAGCGGTGGAAGCTGGTTGAAGTTCTTGAGAAGGCATCTACGGCAGAGGCGGTGCAGGTATGATTCAAGTTCAAACCAAAATGAAGGTCGCTGATAATTCAGGGGCCAAAGAAGTGCAGTGTATTAAAGTTCTGGGCGGAACTCGCCGTCGTTATGCCTCAGTGGGTGACATCATCGTTGTGTCAGTCAAGGATGCTTTGCCGACAGCAAAGGTCAAGAAGGGTGAGGTTGCCAAGGCCGTTATTGTTAGAACGGTTCATAAGATTCATCGCCCGGACGGGAGTCACATTCGTTTTGATGAAAACTCAGCCGTTTTGATTAACGCTCAGAATGAGCCGATCGGAACCCGTATTTTTGGACCAGTTGCTCGTGAATTGCGGGCGAAACAATTTCTTAAGATTGTTTCCTTGGCTCCAGAAGTACTTTGAAAGTTGAACTAGGGAGTAGAGACTGTGAAACCTCTGAAGGAACAATATATTACAGAAATTGCGCCGAGCTTGGCGAAACAGCTGGGCAAGAAGAACCTGATGCAGGTTCCCGGGCTCGACAAAATCGTCTTGAACGTCACCACGGGAGAGGCAGTAAAGAACCCCAAGCTCGCAGACACCATGGCTGACGAACTGACAGCGATTGCTGGGCAAAAGGCAGTGATTACGAAGTCAAAGAAGTCGATTGCGAATTTTAAGCTTCGTGAGGGAATTCCACTTGGCGCACGGGTGACGTTGCGACGTGAGCGCATGTGGGCGTTCCTTGAGCGTCTGATTCATATTTCCTTGCCTAAGGTGAGGGACTTCCGCGGTTTGTCTCCAAGGGGATTTGATGGCCGTGGAAATTACAATATGGGTCTGAAAGAACAAATTGTGTTTCCGGAAATTGACTATGACAAAGTTGATAAAATCCGCGGAGTAAGCATTACGATTTGTACGACAGCTGACAATGATACGGATGGACGGGCGTTGCTTGAAGCTCTTGGAATGCCATTTAGGAAGAGATAATTGAGGAGATGAGTTGAATGGATACGATCGGTGAGTTTTTAACTCGGATTCGGAATGCGGGTTTGGCTAAACACGACAAGGTGGACGTTTTAAGTTCCAACATGCGTGTTGGTCTTGCTCAAGTTCTCCAGGATAGTGGGTATATCCGCAGCTTTAAGGTGGCCAAAGATGGTCGCCAGGGCGTCATGCGCGTTTATCTTAAGTACATGGAGAACGGTAAGCACGCGATTACCAATGTGACTCGTGTTAGCCGTCCCGGAAAGCGCATTTATGTTGGAACTGATGAAATTCCGATAGTGCGGTCTGGATATGGAATGGTGGTATTGAGTACCAATAAGGGAATTTTAAGTGGTGATGATGCGACCAAGATTAAAGTTGGTGGCGAACTATTGTGTAAGATTTGGTGATAGGAACCAGTTATGTCGCGTATTGGAAGAGCTCCGGTGTTTTTTGAAGGTGGTGTGCAGGTTTCTGTAACTCCTGCAAATGAAGTGGTCGTCAAAGGCGGGAAGGCCTCGATGACCATTCCATTGAAAAAGCAGATTAAAGCCAAGGTTGAAGGCAACCAAGTGGTTTTGTCTCGTGAGAACGACGAGCCGACGACTCGAGCCCTCCATGGGTTGGCGCGTGCTCTGATTCAGAATGCCGTGACTGGCGTTTCTCGTGGTTGGAGCCGTGAGCTGACATTGAATGGTGTTGGATATCGTGCCGCAGTTTCGGGCAAGAATTTGGAACTCAACTTGGGCTACAGCCATCCCATTAAATATGCAATTCCTGAGGGAGTTGAGGTCAAAGTTGATAAAAATACGACAGTCATTGTTTCGGGAGCTGACCGGAGCAAAGTGGGTCAAGTTGCTGCTAAAATTCGCAGTTTTCGTCCGCCTGAGCCGTACTTGGGTAAAGGCGTTAAGTATGCTGAAGAACATATTCGTCGTAAGGCTGGTAAGTCGGCTGGTAAGTAAGAATTGAGAGGGTAGTTTTGTGATTCGAATTAAGTTTAAAAACAAGACGGCATCAAAAGTCATTAAGCGTCTGAAAAATAAGGCGCGCACGCGCAAAAAGGTGAACGGTACTTCTGAGCGGCCACGCCTGGCGGTCTTTCGCAGTACGCGCAACCTCTATGCTCAGTTGATTGATGATACTTCCGGGAAGGTTTTGGTTTCTGCTTCGACCTTGAAAGTCGCAGTTCCGACTAAAACTAAAGAGGCTAAGACCAACAAAGATGCGGCTAAGGCAGTTGGTTCTGAGTTGGCAAAATTGGCGTTGGCTAAGAACATTAAGAATGTGGTTTTTGATCGTAGTGGATACTTGTATCACGGTCGAGTGAAGGCTATTGCTGAAGCAGCTCGCGAAGCCGGACTTATTTTTTAAGGAGAGATGAATGGAGAACCAAGGAGTTGAGCTTCAGGAGAGAGTGGTAGCGATCAACCGCGTTGCCAAGGTTGTTAAGGGCGGTCGTCGTTTCTCATTCTCGGCTCTGGTTGTTGCTGGAAATGGAGCTGGCGAAGTTGGTGTTGGTACCGGTAAAGCTGGTGAGGTTCCCGAGGCTATTGGTAAGGCGAATCGTATTGCTAAAAAGGCCTTGAAGAAATTTAATCTGCAGGATGGACGCACAATTCCTCATGAAGTGATTGGCACTTATGGTGCGGCCAAAGTGGTGATGATTCCAGCTGCGGCAGGAACAGGAGTTATCGCTGGAGGACCGGTTCGTGCAGTTTTGGAAACGGTTGGTATTAAAGATATTTTGACGAAGTGTGTGGGAACCCGCAATCCGCACAATGCAGTACGGGCAACCCTGAATGGGTTGAGCCAGCTGGTTAAGCAGCGCCCTTCAACGTGAGTTTTGAGTAGAGGTTAGGAAAATGGCAAAGGCCTTTCGAGTAAAATTAAAAAGAAGCCTGATTGGAATTTCTAAATCCCAAAAAGACACCATTCGGTGTTTGGGATTGAAGAAGATTAATCAAGAAGTAGTTGTTGCCGACAACCCGGCCAATCGGGGACAAATTTATAAAGTGCAGCATCTCGTCGCTGTAAAGCCGGAGTAGTAAGATGAGCGTTTTAGGATCATTGAGACCCAAAAGAGGTTCCACTCATAATAGTAAACGCGTTGGTCGCGGAATTGGTTCTGGTAAGGGCGGTACGGCTGCCATGGGCCACAAGGGGCAAAAGGCTCGTAAAGGAGCTCCGATTCGTCGTGGCTTTGAGGGCGGTCAAACCCCAATGGCACGACGCCTCCCCAAATTTGGGTTTACTAACGCCGAATTCAAAGTCCGCTATGAAGTGGTCAATGTCGGCCAGCTAAATCGATTTACCGGTGATGTGACTCCTGAAACACTAAAGTTGGCTGGCTTAGTGAATAACGGCCCAGTCAAAATCTTGGGTAAAGGTGAATTAAAAAAGGCCTTGAACGTCAAGGCCAACAAGGTCAGTGAGAAAGCAAAATCAGCCATCGAATCAGCAGGTGGAAAAATCGAGGTCATCTAGTGTCCGCAGCTCAAGGTATTTCGATTCCAGTCGATCTTCGTAAGCGTCTACTTTTTACCTTGGCCATGTTGGCCGTCTATCGTTTGGGAGTCGCTGTACCAACTCCAGGCGTTGATGGTTCAGCAGTTCTGGCGTTTTTTCAGGCACAAAGTGGCGGGATTTTTGGTCTCTTCAACACCTTCACCGGTGGAGCTCTGGAGCGATTTAGTATTTTTGCTCTAGGGATTATGCCTTACATTTCGTCGTCGATCATTTTTCAGCTTCTTCAGACCGCGATTCCTTATCTCGAGGCGCTCAAAAAAGAGGGCGAGCATGGTCGAAAGAAGATCAACCAGTACACTCGCTACGGGACAATTGTCTTAGCAATCATTCAGGGCTATGCGATGGCTTCGTGGCTCGCGGGCTCCACAAGTCCTGATGGTAAACCCTTGGTAATGACACCGACTTTTGGGTTGTCGCTCCTCTCATTTAAGCTCGTCACGATCATTACCTTGACTGCGGGAACTTGCTTTATCATGTGGCTGGGCGAACAGATTACGGAGAAGGGCATTGGCAATGGCTCTTCGATGATCATCTTTGCCGGTATTGCGGCGGGTGTACCCAAGGGCGCTGCTAATCTTTGGCAGATGATGTCTACGGGTGATCTCAGTGGGGCGGTGGCCTTGATCTTGTTGGTAGGTATGATTGCGGTCGTTGCTGCCGTGGTTTTTATGGAAGTTGGCCAGCGCCGTATTCCCATTCAGTATTCCCAGCGTGGCGGTGGACGCCAGTCCATGCAGCAACAGGGTAGTCATCTTCCTTTGAAAGTGAACTTTTCTGGAGTGATTCCACCGATTTTTGCCTCGAGTTTGCTGATGTTTCCGGCAACGATGGCTCAGTTCGTGGACAAGCCCTGGATGCAGAACTTGCAGCAGAGCCTGACCCCCACGGGCGCTATTTATAATGTAGTGTTTGTTGGGTTGATTATTTTCTTTTGCTTTTTCTACACCGAAATCGTCTTTAACCCCAATGACGTTGCGGAAAACTTGAAGAAGTATGGTGGATTTATTCCTGGGATTCGTGCGGGCAAAAGCACGGCCGATTATATCAAGAAAGTATTGGATCGCTTGACTGTCAGTGGCTCGGTCTATTTGAGCTTGGTTTGTATTATGCCGGGCCTTTTGATCGATTATTTTAATCTGCCTTTCTACTTTGGCGGAACAAGCCTACTGATTTTAGTCGGTGTAGCACTTGATTTTAGTCAGCAAGTTCAATCCCACCTCCTCACCGCCAAATATGACGGAATCATGAAGGGCGTGAAGATTCGGAGCCGGAGGGTGCAGTATTGAACATCCTCCTTTTCGGAGCTCCCGGGGCGGGCAAGGGGACTCAGTCCGCTTTGCTCGTTGAACGTCATCGGATGCACCACATTTCTACCGGCGACCTTTTTCGTCATGCCATCAAGAATCAGACGCCGTTGGGCAAGCAGGCCAAGGGTTTTATGGATAAGGGCCAGCTGGTACCCGATGAGATCGTCGTGGGAATGGTTGAAGAGGAATTTGGAAAACTGCACGGCAAACAATTTATTTTGGACGGCTTTCCTCGGACGGTTCCGCAGGCCAAGGCCCTGGAGTCGATTCTTAATACTCATAAAATGAGGATTGATAAGGCTGTTTTCTTGGAAGTGGATCAGGGCCTTTTGATGGATCGTCTGACAGGAAGACGGGTTTGTCGAAAGTGTGGCGCGGTTTTTCATGTGGCGGCAAAACCACCGAAAAGTGCAGGGCGCTGTGATGAATGTGGCGGTGAGCTTTATCAACGAGACGACGATAAGGCAGAAGTCATCAAAACACGACTTGAAGCGTATGAGGCGAGTACCGCCCCCTTGAAGGCCTATTACGAGGAAATTGGTCGTTTAGTGGTGGTTGATGGGACTGGTGAGGCGAACCAAGTGTTCAGCCGAATCGAGTCTTTGTTGAGAGCTTGAGAGCTTTGATTTTATTGATTTTTTCTGGACTAGATGCATTCATAGTGCTAGCTTTAGCGTTCGAATTTGCGTCTGGTACTCAATTTCAGGTCTCCTGTTCTTGAGTTTACTAGTAATTTCAATTACTTATATTGTTTTTGAAGACGTGCTAGAAGAGGTATCCGATGAAGGTGAGAGCTTCAGTCAAAAGGATCTGCAAGAAGTGTAAGATCACAAAGCGCAAAGGTGTCATCCGCGTGATTTGCGAAAACCCTAAACATAAACAGAGACAGGGGTAAGACATGGCCCGTATTGCTGGCGTCGATTTGCCAAGAGGAAAGAGATTAGAAGTCGCGCTGACCTACATCTATGGAATCGGCCGAGTTCGCGCTCGTCAGATCATGAAAGAGTCTGGCTATGCATTGAGCTTACGAACCGATGAACTGACTGATGAGCACGTAGCGAAGTTGCGCACGATCATTGATAAGTCGGGCAAAGTGGAAGGTGATCTTCGTCGTGAAGTTGGAATGGCAATTAAGCGTTTGATGGACTTGGGTTGCTATCGCGGCGTTCGTCATAAGAAGGGCTTGCCGGTGAGAGGTCAAAGCACTCGCCAGAACGCGCGTACGCGTAAGGGTCCGAAGAAGACGGTTGCGAATAAGAAGAAAATAGTGTGATGAGGTAATGTGATGTCTGAAAAAAAACAAGAGCAACAGCAAGAGCAAAAAGCAGCAGCCCCGGCTCGCAAAAAAGTGAAGCGGAATGTTCCTAATGGCCGGTGCTATGTTAACTCCGGTTTTGGCAACACCGTCGTCACAATTACCGATGGTGCGGGCAATGTTGTTTGTTGGTCGACCGCAGGAATGTTGGGATTTAAAGGCAGCCGAAAAGGAACTCCCTTTGCGGCTCAAATGGCAGCTCAAGATGCCGCCAAGAAAGCTACCGACATGGGAATGAAGTCGGTGGATTTGTTCCTGAAGGGACCGGGAGCGGGACGTGAGCCGGCAGTTCGTGCGATTGCGGCGAGTGGCCTGCGAGTAACATCACTCCGTGATATTACTCCCGTTCCCCACAATGGATGTCGGCCTCCTAAGAGACGTCGTATTTAAGAGATTTGAGCGGGATGGGATTTGTTTCAACTTTGTTTTGGAAGTCTAGGGAAAGGAAGGTCTGAACGTGGGTGAACTTAATATGCAACCTCATTACTTTAAATTCTGGCGTGAGCTCATTAAACCTGCTGGATTTGAAGTTGATAAGGACAGCCTGACGGATTCCTACGGTAAGTTCCAGATTCGGCCACTAGAGCGTGGATATGGTGTGACTCTTGGTAACTCCATTCGCCGAGTTTTGTTGAGCTCGATGATGGGTTCCGCTGTTTCCGCAGTTCGCTTCGAAGGTGTGTTGCATGAATTCAGCACGATCCCGGATGTTCTTGAAGACGTGACTGATATTATTTTGAACTTGAAGGAAATTCGGTTCCGCCAATTTGATTCTGAGCCAAAGAGTCTGCGAATTGTGAAGCAAGGACCTGGTGCCGTCACTGCTGCTGACATTCAACTGTCAGATCAAATCGAAGTCATCAATCCTGAGCAACACATTGCCACCTTGGGCAAAGATGCAAAGTTTGAAGCAGAGATCATCGTTACTTATGATCGCGGTTATCGTGAAGCGAGTGAGCAACGTAAAGATCTGGCGGTGGGCTTTATCTCCGTTGATGCGCTTCATAGCCCAGTTCGGCGCGTGAATTACAATGTGTCTGCTGCTCGTGTAGGTCAGCGGACAGATTATGATTCCTTGGCGTTAGAAGTTTGGACTGACGGCTCTTTGCGTCCCGAAGAAGCGGTGGCATTGGGTTCAAAAATTTTGAAAGAACAACTCCAGGTTTTTGTTACCTTTGATGAGAACATTGAGCCGGAGACTGAGGAGCATGAGGCAATTTCGACACAGCTTAACGACAATCTTTTTCGTTCAGTGGATGACCTTGAGTTGTCGGTTCGAAGTGCCAACTGCTTAAAGAATGCAAACATTCGCTTCATTGGCGAACTGGTGTGCAAGACTGAAGCTGAAATGTTGAAAACCAAGAACTTTGGTAGGAAGTCCTTGAATGAGATCAAGGAGATTTTGACTAACATGGGGCTGGGCTTGGGCATGAAGATTGATGGATGGCCGCCGGTAGGCTGGGATCCAAACAGTCCTCCGAAGCCAGGCGGTTCGGCTCCACAGGGTCCCCGTAATCCACAGTGATTGAGGGTCCCAACTGACACTGGAACTTTTGGAGTGAGTTATGAGACATAATGCTGATAAAGCAAATTTTGGTCGTAAATATGGTCCCCGCATCGCTTTGCTGCGTGGATTGGTCAATAGCTTGGTTGAGCACGAGCGGATTAAGACGACAGTTTCAAAGGCGAAGGAACTTCGTCGCCACGTCGAGAAGGCGATTACCCTTGGTAAGAAAGGGAACCTGCATGCTCGTCGACTCTTGCTGTCGCGTTATCCGAACGATGCGACGGTGGAAAAGTTAGTTGGCGATTTGAGTGTGCGTTTTAAGACGCGTCCGGGTGGATACACTAAGATTATTAAACTTGGTGCCCGTCCTGGTGATAAGGCTGAGATGGCCTATATTCAGTTTGTCGACTACAAACTTCCGCAGGCGGATGAGGCCGAGACGGTTAAGGGCGATGCAGGAGCTGAGAAGCGCAAGCGTGTGGCGTTGCGCGCGGCTGGAAAGTTACGTAAGAATGTTCGCACTTTGCAGGGTAAAGCTCGTCGGGTGAGTCGCCAGAAGTAGTCGGACTTTTGATTAGTTTTGATATTTAAGCCCTCGCGGGACATCTCGCGAGGGTTTTGTTTTTTTGAGGCCTCGAGAGGTTAGCTCAAGGTTGAGGGCAATTAAACTCGGGTAACTTGTGCAGGTTGGATCGCGGAGAAAATTCCGACTGAACCGACGAGATCAATTTTGACGTTGGTAAAGTGACGATGGAGTGCGGACTCCAGATCAGGCAAGTGATCATCAAGAACGCTAAAGATCCCCTTGCGATTGTAAGCTCCCATCCACGTCTTAGTGAGCCAATTCTTAGGTAGGTCGTTCAATAATGTCGAGCCAAAGATCGTTGCTCCCGGGTTCATCACGGCTTTGAGGTGATCAAAGATTGAGGCCTTGTTGGAGGCCAGGGAACCCGGCAGGCAGTGGAGGAGATAGTTGATTCCCACCGAGTCGAATTTCTTAATATTGGAGGGAAGCGGCTCAAGAATATTGTGATTGTAAACTTCGGGATGATAGTGGCGGATTTTGGCTGAGCAGTACTCTAGTACTGTGGGATTGAGGTCCATGATTGCAAGGCGGGGATTAGAGACCTTGGCGAGTGCGCGTTCCAAGAAATAGCCGGTCCCGACGCCGATATCCAAATGGTTCGCAGAAATGTTTCTTTGATAGTTAGCCAAAAGGTGGTGAGTGGGGCAGCGCCACAGAAATTGATTGGAAAAGCCAAGCACAAAGGAGTTGTAAATCCTTAGGACATTTTTCGAGTAGATCGCTTGGCCAGCGGCGACTTGGGCCTGAGTGACAGTCATGGAAATTCCTTTGGTAGTAGACGAGACAACAGATCGGTAACGACCATTAACATCGGTAACGACTATTAACATTGGAAACTGGGGCAGAGTAGAGCCATCTCCATAGATTTGCTGGTAAAGAGTTAGTTGCTTGGGAATGTGGGGAAGGCTTGCCACTTTTTAGTAACGAACAATCGAGGTTCTTGGCTTTGGCGATTTCAATTGAGGTTCTTGGCTTTGGCGATTTCACTTTTTGTAAGTTGAGTTCCAGGGGGGCGAGAAGGACGCTTTTGGGAAGATCGATGAGGACCAACTAAAGGGAGGATTGTACATGATTTTCGCAAAGCACTTGATGCGAGCTTTTTCGGCGCTGTTAATTTTGGGAGCGGTGGTTTCGGCCCAAGCTGAATTTGAGTTTCGGACTTATGAGTTTCCGGGCTATATGAAAATTGTCGTTGAACCGGCCCACCAGCAAGTGGCGCAAGTTGATTACTTGTTTGTTGTCGATAATTCCGGAAGCATGAGTTCGCACCAACAAAATTTAGCCCGGCACATTGATACCTTGATCAAGGCCTTGACCGATTCAAAGGTCGACTTTCATGCGGCGGTTATTTCGACCGACAGTGGAACGACCGGTGGAAGTCCCCGTGTTGAGATGGGTGAGTTCTTGGGGAGTCCTCGAGTCGTGACCATGCAAACGCCAAATGCCTTGGATCTATTAAAGCGCAACCTTTTGTTGGGAACTAATGGGAGTGGAACCGAAGAAATGTTTGCGCCCTTGCAAAAGGCTTTGTCCGAGCCCTTGTTGAGCGGCAAGAACAGTGGATTTTTACGAACCAATGCCGGCCTGTCGGTGATTGTGCTTTCGGATGCCGAGGATCAAGGGAAAATGTTGGCGACCGAGATCTTTACCTTCTTGGCTGGGTTGAAGTCAGTTCATGGGTTGGTGAAGGTTGACGGCATTTTGGCTCACAGTGGAACCGACTCTAACTTGTGTAATCGCGATGATGTTAACGTCCCACCTCTAAAGATTGAGGACCTGATCAAACTGTCAGGCGGTGAGCTCTTTAGTATTTGCGATGCCGATTTGTCGGGAGCGATGGAAAAAATCGGGCGTCGAAATTGGCCGCTAGTTGATGCCTGGGTTAAGCGGATCCCGATGATGGTGGTTCCGAAAATGGATTCGATTAAAGTTACTTATGGGACGCAAACAATTCTGCCGGGCGATATCAAGCGGGGTTGGACCTATGATTACCTCACCAATGAAATCTTGTTGGGTGACGAAATTGAATGGTCTGTACAGCCTCCTGATACCACGCTGGACGTGACTTTCGTGCCGTTGGCTTGGGCCAAGTGACGAGATTTTATGGCTCATCCTGGGCGGGGGTCCGGATGAGCCTACTGACGCACGATGTAGACCTGACAATTTCTTGACCGGAATTTTTGGGGGCACGGATAATAATGAAGTCGAAGGATAACGACTAAAGTCGAGGTTTAAGGGACGAACTTTAAGGAGTAAGGCATGGAAGTCTTTTCTAAAATTGCAGTGTTTTTCACTTCTGGTGGCGCGGTCATGTGGGTGATTTTGGCTGCACAAATTGTTGCCACCGCCATTGTGATCGAGCGATCGATTTATCTTTACAAGAAACGCAAAATTGCTGAGGTCGACTTTGCTCAGACATTTGAGTCGGCCATTCGCAAAGGTGAACTCAAGCAAGTTTACAAAGATGCCGAGGCCAAACAGGATCAGCATCCTGTGGCGCGTGCTTTGCGCGCGGGTGTCGCTGCCGCGATGAACTTAGGTGGAAAAGATGAAATCCAAGGGAAGATGGATGAAGTACTCCTAGAGGAAAACGGCAAACTTGATGCACGCACTGGATTTTTGCCAATGCTTGCCAACGCCTCGACGCTTTTGGGTCTGCTGGGAACCATTACCGGAATGATCAAATCATTCTCGGCGGTTTCTCAAGCCTCGCCGATGGAAAAAGCCACACTGCTGTCACAGGGTATTGCGGAAGCGATGAATACCACAGCTTATGGTTTGATTGTGGCGATTCCAACTCTGGTCGCCTACGCACTGTTAGCGAGCCGGACGGGTAACTTGATGGAAGACATGAATCAAGCAGCTCTGCGAATTTATAATTGGCTCAGCTATGCCTATGAGCCTGTTGGTGTACGGGCTGCGCGCAACGCCCGAGGAGAGGCCGAGCAAACGATCGACGCGTAAGCGGCGAGAGAGACTTCATTCGCCACCCATGGAGGGATTGAACTATGGCGAAGCAAAAAAAGGCTATGGATTTTGAGGTCGATCTGATCGCGGTGAGTTCCGTTTTAGCAGTGCAGATTTGTGCGATGCTGCTAACGGCGGTGTGGATTCACTTGGGTACAATGAACGTCAAGCAAGCCGTGGGTGGTCAGTCGCAGGCCGAAACTAAGAAGGTGCCGGCCTTGTGGGCGAAAATGGGGGCCGGGGGCACTATCACCTTTCGTCTTCAGGACATCGCTTCGGCACCAAAGAATCTACAGGTCGTAGATGTTGCGGGAGTCAATAATGAGTTTAATCTGGCGGGTATTGCGGCTCATGTAGAGGCGATTCGCAAGATTGCGCCGGACTTGCGCACCGTTTTGATTCAACCTGATGGCGATTCCATGTACGAAAAAATCATTCAACTAATGGATCACTTTAAGAGTGTGGGGATGATTGATCTAGGTGTGGCACCGCTCTAGGGAAGGAGAGGTTTATGATCGGTCGGAGTATTATTAAAGAAACGGCACTTTGCAGCCCCATTGGCGCGAGTTCAACTCTGTCACCTAAAGGCGGAATGGTAAAGCGGCACTTGGCGGCAGGGGTGACGCTCACGTCCCTCGTCGATGCTTTTTCGATTCTGGTGATCTACTTGCTGGTGAGTTTTGCCGAGTCTGGCGAAGTTTTGTATATCGCCAAAGATATGGAACTGCCAACCGCCAATCAGAGTGCGCCACTCGAGCGGGCGACTGTGGTTAAGTTGGAATCAGGCAAGATATATATAGAAGACAAGGAAATTGAGCCAAGCTCCTTGATGGAGGCTTTGGTTGACGTCCGTAAGCAACTGGCGGCAATGCACGGTGATGCGGAAGGCTTTGAACCGGCCTTGACCGTACAGGCGGACCGTCGCGCCTATTATAAAGAGCTCAACCAAATTGTTCACGCCAGCGCTCAATCTGGATTTAACGAGGTGAGATTCGCCGTATTGGCGCCTTAGAAAACGGAGAGGATTCATGCAACGGATTGCAATCTTATTGGCAGTAGGCCTTCAACTTTCCGCCTTTGGAGCTGGTGTCGACGCGCAAACGTCGGACTTGCTCATCAAAAAATTTGAACGAGTTTATTTGCAACTCCCTCCCGGCGACGACTCACGGGTTCCGGTGACCTTGCGGTTGGCGGACTTGTTGGCGGAAAAGGCCCGCCGTTTGGCCATGGATGAAATGAACAATGGGTGCACCGAGTGTGTGGCAGGAGCGCAAGAACGCAAAGATGCACTCAAGTATTATTTGGAAGTGGTTGAAAAGTTGGCTGACGACAAGCGGAGCCGAGTGCTCTCGCAAATGGGTCACCTCTACGAAATGAATGGTGAAACGGAGAAGGCACTCAAGCTTTACTCGGACGTCATAGTTGCCGAGAAAAATCCGGCGCTTTTGGGTGAAGTGCATTTGTCGATGGCGGAGCTGCAGTTTCGTCGGGCCAATTACCCATTGGCGCAGAAACATTACGAAGCCGCTCTGGGATTTGCCGAGTTCGAACGCCGAGGATTTGCGGCTTACCGTTTGGCTTGGACTCAGTTTAATTTAGGTAATTTGAAGGACTCGATTGCCGGACTTATCAAGATTCTTCACTCGCCGGAATTGCTGACTCGATCAGGAGCGAGTGCGGGCGGGGCGGTATCGGTTGATAAGCAATTTCAGGAAGAAGTATCGCGGGATTTGGCGACCTTTGTGGCCCGTCGAGGAATGACCATGGACGACGTGGTCATGATCTATGAGCAGAGTCCTGAGGCGGCCAAGCTTGCGAACGTCATTTACCTAGCGAGCGAGCTTGAGCGTTTGGGGCAAACCGGGCAGGCCGTCAAGGTTTGGCGCTTTTTGCAGGACAAACAGGGAGATCCGCTGAAGAGACTGGAAGGGCACATTCGCTTGGCTCAGTTGGAGCTCAATCAGCAACATCGACCGGAATCGGTTAAGGAATATGGGAGTGCTTTGCGGCTTTGGACACAAGTGGGTAACTGCACTCAGAGTGAGTGTAAAGAGATGCTGAGTCGTCTCAAAAATTATATCGTCGACTGGAACCGCGAGGAAAAACGGCACCCAAGTGCCGAGTTGTTTGAGACCTACGAGCAGTATCTTGCGACCTTTCCTCAGGAGCTTGATATGACGGTCTGGGCGGCACAAGTTGCACAGGAAAGGCAAGAGTGGCTTAAGGCCTATGCCCTATTGGGAACTGCTGCTACCTTGAGAACATCAGCTAGTGAAGCCGCGGCCAAAGATATGCCCACTCATGAGGCCTTGTTGTTGAGCCAAGTCGAAGTTGCGGAGAAGTCCAAATCAGAGGAAATGATCGGGCGCTCTTTGGACGAGTATTTAGCTAAGACCAAAGAGAAATCTAAGTGGGTTGATGTTCATTACCAGCGGGCGCACCGGCTTTACAAAGCCAACAAGTATGCTGAGGCTGCCGAAGCCCTCAAGATCGTGGCGTTGCTGCCGGAAAACCAAGCGGTCGAAGTTAAGAAGCAGGCTGCCGACTTGGCGCTTGATGCCCTCGTGTTACTCAAGCGTGATCAAGACATTGAAGCCTGGGCCCAACAGTTTGCAGCGGCCTTTAAAGGTCAGTCGAATGATTATCAAAACATCGCCCACCGCTCAGTCTTGAACCAAGTTGCATCCTTAGCAAATGAAAAGGCGACCACTCAAGATCTGCAAAAGGCTTGGGAGACTTTAAACCGGATGGACGTTGGCCACGCGGCGGATGCTGAAAAGATCACTTATTTTAAGAATCGTCTGATTCTAGCGGAGAAGTTAAAAAATCTCGACGAGGTGTCGTCGTCGATTGATAAGTTGACGGCAATTAAGTCTGTGACCCCCGAAGACAAGCAGTTTGCTCTTTCGCGCAAGGCCTGGCTGGCCGAAATGCAGTTGGATTTCAAAACGGCACTCGTGACTTCAGAGAAATTGCAAATGCCAGAGATTCAACCAGATCAAAGGGCTCTCAAGTTGGCGATGTATGCTGACTTGGCCGGGGCCGGAGCCGACAATTACTATCGACAGTTTCTGAAGACCGGAACCGACAAGGAAAAACGGCAAGCGGTAGCGGCCAAATTGGTGCGGGAGTCGGCGAAGCCGCAAAAGGCGCTCGACGATTTGGCCTCGATACTCAAGGAAAACCCGGAACTTTATGCAAGCCTTCAATATGAGATTTATTTGAAGGACGGCAACCGGCAGGTGGCCTTGAGTCGCCTGAGCGGCAAGCAATTCGCGAACACGCTTTCGCTGAAGGTTTTGTGGAAAGAAGACTACTTGGCTCGCTATGTAAAGGCGAAAGCAGAGATTACCGGTCACGCGATGAAGGCTGAGACCGAGAAGGTCTTGGGTCGAAGTCTTGAAGAAAGAATGACGATGCTTTCTGGGCTTGAAAAACTCCTCAAAGAAGCGGTTGAGCACGAGGACTGGTCAACCCAGATGTTGACGGTGCAG
>JADZEO010000082.1 GCA_020850475.1 Bdellovibrionales bacterium
CATCCATCATCTCGGTGAGCATTTCAAAAATACCACGAAGAGAGAATTTACTTGCGGGAAGAATTGCAGCTTCACCTTTACCTAAAGACAAGCGGGCAGCCGTTCCAATTGCGAAAACACCAACAGTGGCAGCACCCAAAGTTGCAACGTGCGCATAATCGTGCCCAACGCCAGGAATTAATTGTGTCCAGTTAAAATGTACCATTAAGGTTCCAACTTCTTTTTGATGGCCTCTATTAATCTACCGCCTAAAGTAAACGCCACTGCCGTTACCACCGCCGTCGAGATACCGACCAGAAATCCCGCCACGTCCCAACGCCCGCTGGTAATCACTTGGTAGAGAATTAGCCCTAAAATTGCGTACTTGATTACAATGACACTGACGCCTAAAGCAATTGATTTTTTGTGGAAAATCTGGTGCCAAGACCAAATCAGAAGAATCCAATTCAGCCCCATCAGCCCTGATCCCAGAACGACTGCCGGAACCTTTTGCGTTGCATTATTAAGAATAAACCCGCCGACAACAACGAGCGTGACGGCAATGTGCCAGTAGAGGACCTTTGCGCCGAACTTCACGAAGACCCCTTCTTCTCGTCTGCCATGAACTTGCGCAGCAAAAAGATCAGGTGAAACATCCACCCGCCGGTTGAGGCAAAAATCATCCCGGCCGTGCCCAGCCCCCCCCAACCATAAATCTGATCTAGCTTTTGGCCAATATACAGGCCCGCGAGCACGACACCCACCAGTTCAAAACCCATTCCCGTAAAGATGAGGCCCTTTGACTTCATTTGCCTTCCTTATTTGGAAAAACCACCGGCACCCGGGAGATTCGCCATGCGCTCGCGGATGCGATTAATCCTTAGCTCGATAAAGTCCGGAGAGGGATGAATCTTCTTCACTCCTTCCAGCACGGCGATGGCCTTATTAAGATCGCCCTTTTCCTCGAATGTGACGGCCAGAGATAGCTGCACATTTTCCTTCATTGCCTCCTCAGGATAATTCTTGATGAGGTCCTCGAAGACCGCCGCCGCTTCATCGTGCCTTTTCGTGGTCAGCAATATATTTCCCCTAAACGCGAGATACTCAAATTTACTGTCTTCTGGGCGCAAGATCTTCAGAAGGTCTTTCACTTCGGTCGCGGCTTGGTAGAAGTTGTTCAGATAGAAATATGCTTTCGCAATGTTAAAGCGAATGTCCTTTTCTTCCTCAGTCGAGTGCGGCAACTCCAAAAGGTGGCTATAGGCCCGAATGGCTCCTGCATAGTCAGAAATTTTTTCAAAATAAATCGAGGCGATCTTCTTTTGCGCGTCCACTCTTTCGCCGGCATCGGGCGAATATAAAATGAGGTGGCGATAAAACTCGATCGCCGTCATGAACTCGCTCGTCTCTAGATGGGCGATTCGCGATCCCCGCCGAGCTGCTTCGATGGCCATGGCGGTGCGCGGACGGCTGCGCACCGCTCGGTCATAATGGCGCAGGGCCTTGGCCCAATCCTTCACTTCAGCGGCTTCTTCGGCCCGCCTAAATTCGACTGTTTGGTAATTTACTCGACACCCGGTCAGCACCAAACTGGACAACAGCAGAATTAATTTAATCCCTCGCGGGACCCAATTATTCCTCACCATCCCCATCGTCTTCGCTCACCAGTGCAATTCCAGTAACGTATTCGTTGTCCTTGAGGTTAATTAAGCGAACTCCTTGGGTGTTGCGACCAAGCACGGAAATGTCTGTCGCCTTCATCCGAATCGCTTGTCCCTCGTTGGTGGTAATGATGATTTCGTCCTCATCCCTGATTGCCCGAGCGGCCACGACCGGCCCAACCTTGTCGGTAATTTTCTGGGTAATAATGCCCACTCCGCCGCGGCTCTGGACGCGATACTCCGGCAGTGCGGTCCGCTTCCCGTAACCGCCCTCGGTGACGATGAGAATCGTCTCCTGACTCTCTTTATCCACAACCTCCATGCCAATCACAATATCGTCTTTGCCCAAGGTCACGCCCTTGACTCCACGAGCAGAGCGTCCCATTGCCCTCACGTCGCCTTCGTCAAAGCGAATCGACATGCCTTCCTTGGTGACAATAAAAATATCGCTCTTCCCGGAACTGGTTTTAGCGTCAATGAGGTTATCGTTGAGATCCGTGGTCAGCGCGATGAGTCCTGATGGGCGCGGGTTGGAATACGCTGACAGTTGGGTCTTCTTGATAACTCCCTTCTCGGTAATCAGTACAACGAAGTTATCATCAATAAACTCTTTGATCGGCAAAATCGCTCTGACTTTTTCGCCACTCGACAAATTGATAACATTATTGATCGCTTTACCTTTAGTCGTGCGTGATCCCTGGGGAAGGCGGTGGACTTTTTGCCAATACACTTTGCCACGATCACTAAACAACAACATGGTGGTCAAGGTGTCCGCGGTAAAGAACCTCCAAACATAATCCTCTTCGCGAGAGCCGGCGCCCTTGAGGCCTCGTCCCCCGCGCTTTTGCACTCGGTACTCATCAACTGGAATTCGCTTGATGTATCCAGAGAAGGTCATCGAAACAATCATCTCTTCGTTGGCGATAAGGTCTTCGTCTTCAAGCTCTTCGTCGCTCGACTCGATTTTGGTAAGTCGGGGAGTGCCGAATTTTTCTTTAATCGCCGTCAACTCTTCGTTAATGATCTTGTAAATTTCCTTTACGTCGGAAAGTACTTTTTTGAGCCAAGCAATTTGCTTTCCCACTTCCTCAAGCTCATTAAGAATCTTTTCTCGCTCCAGACCAGTTAGGCGCTGCAAACGCATTTCAAGAATGGCCTGGGCCTGCTTGTCGGAAAACTGGAACTTGTCCATCAGCGCTTGGCGCGCAATATTGGCTTCCTTGGAAGCCCGAATGGTCTTAATGACCTCTTCGATTTGATCAAGTGCTTTCTTTAAGCCTTCGAGAATGTGGGCTCGGGCTTCTGCCTTCTTCAATTCAAAAATGCACCTTTTGGTAACCACATCTTTACGGTGGTCAATAAAGGCCTCAAGCATTTGTTTGAGATTAAATTGCAGTGGCTGGTTCCGTGCGTCCAGGGCCAACATGATAATGCCAAAGCTCACCTGAAGGCTGGTAAACTTGTAAAGCCGATTAAGGACCACTTGGGCATTTTCATTTCGCTTCAACAAAATGACGATTCGCATTCCCTCGCGAGAGGATTCGTCGCGAATATCCGATATGCCTTCAATCTTTTTATCTTTAACCAAGTCCGCAATACTCTCGATGAGCTTGGCTTTGTTCACCTGATACGGAATCTCGGTGACAATAATTTCTTCGCGGTCTTTTTTAGTCTCAATCTCGGCGACCGCCTTTAGCGTAATCACTCCACGGCCCTTCTTATAGGCCGCCTGAATGCCGTGAGTCCCAGCAATGACCGCTGCGGTGGGAAAATCGGGGCCAGGAATAATGCGAATCAACTCATCAATCTTCAACTCTGGATTGGCGATCAGGGCTTTGCAGCCATCAATCACTTCGCCGAGGTTATGGGGAGGAATATTCGTCGCCATACCCACGGCAATCCCGGAGCTGCCGTTAACGAGCAGATTAGGAAACTTGGCCGGCAACACCAATGGCACCAGCAAAGAATCATCGTAGTTGGGTCCCCAGGGTATGGTTTCTTTCTCGATGTCTTCGAGGAGTTCCTCGGCCAGTGCCGTCATGCGAATCTCGGTATATCGAGGTGCGGCCGCCGCATCTCCGTCGATAGAGCCAAAGTTTCCTTGTCCGTCAACTAGGGGTTCGCGCAACGAGAAGTCCTGGGCCATTCGCACAATCGTATCGTAAACCGCCATATCACCGTGCGGGTGATATTTACCAATTACATCACCCACTACGCGCGCTGATTTCTTGTAGGGCTTATCGTGAGTGTTATTCAGCTCGTGCATTGAGAACAAAATGCGCCGATGAACTGGTTTCAACCCGTCTCTCACGTCAGGGAGGGCCCGGCCCACAATGACGCTCATCGAGTATTGGAGGTACGCCTCGCGCATCTCCTTGTTGATATCAACTTCAGTCAAATTCGAAACAGCCGGGGTTTCCATTTTCAATAAACCTTTTTGTTAAACGTCGAGCTCGCGAGCCAAAAGGGCGTTGTCTTCAATGAACTTGCGACGCGGCTCAACCTGGTCGCCCATCAAGATGCTAAAGGTATCGTCCGCGGCCATCGCATCATCAATCGTCACCTTGAGTAAATGACGATGCTCTGGATTTAGGGTGGTCTCCCAAAGTTGCTCTGGGTTCATCTCGCCCAGTCCTTTATAGCGTTGGATGTAGTTGCCCTTTTTGCTTTCTTCCATGATGAACGCATGAAATGACACGTAGTCATCGAAGATCAAATCCTCACCGTCGGTTTTTACCATCATCGGCAGCTTTGACACCTGATCGAGGCTGCCCCACAGTTCGCGTAGTTCCGCCCACTCTGACGATTCCGCCAACTCCGAGTTGAGCGACGAGAACACTTTGTGACCGAATCTCACCGTTTCAAACGTCGCTTCAAAACTGCTGTACTCTTCGTCCTTCTTGGTCTGAACTTTTACTTCCGTAATGCCGATCGCGGGGTGGTCCTTGGTAAACTGCAGGAAGTTTTGCGTGGCCGTTTTAATTTCGGCTTCGCTTTTCAAAATTTCCGCCAGCGGTTTGTTCTGGGATACAAAATGAATAATCAGTTGGCGATCATATCGCGATTCAAGGGCCTTGAGTAAATGATCCCACTTATGAATTCTGCTGATAAAAGTCCTCAGGGTCTCTTCCGTCGTGCCGGTCTTTAGATTTTTGATAACCAAGTTCTTGAGGGAGTTTTGCAGCAGGTGATCGGTCAGCGCCTTGTCGTCTTTAAGATAATTTTCCGAGCTGCCCTTTTTTACCCGATAGAGCGGAGGCTGGGCGATGTAAACATGGCCGTTTTCGACCAAGTCGGGGAGCTGGCGATAGAAAAAGGTCAGCAACAAAGTGCGGATGTGAGAACCGTCAACGTCGGCGTCGGTCATGATTATGATTTTATGATAGCGCAGCTTTTTCATGTCGACGTGGTCACGACCGATGCCGGTCCCCAGGGCTGAAATCATCATTTTGATTTCTTCGTTGGACAGCATTTTATCAAAGCGTGCTTTTTCGACGTTTAGAATCTTACCACGCAAGGGTAGAACCGCCTGAGTTCGTCGGTCTCGGGCTTGTTTCGCGGATCCACCCGCCGAATCTCCCTCAACGAGGTAGAGTTCACACAGGGCGGGATCGCTTTCCTGGCAATCTGCCATCTTGCCCGGCAACGACCCACCATCGAGAGCCGTCTTTCGGCGGGCCAAATCGCGGGCCTTGCGAGCCGCCAGTCGGGCTCGCGCTGACTCCACACACTTGGACACGATCGTCTTGGCGGAACCGGGATTACGATCAAACCAGTCGGCAAGTTTATCGTTGACCAAGGTCTCGACAGCACCCTTAACTTCATTGTTGCCGAGTTTTGTCTTGGTCTGTCCCTCGAACTGCGGGTCCGTTACCTTCACGCTAATGACGGCCGTCAAGCCTTCGCGAATATCTTCGCCTTCCAGATTTTCTTTGAGATCTTTGATCAAGTTCTTTTGGGTCGCATAAGCGTTTGCGGTTCGGGTAAGCGCGCCTTTGAAGCCAAAAAGGTGCGTACCGCCTTCGATCGTGTTGATGTTATTGCAGTAGCTATAAATCGACTCGGTGTATGAATCATTCCACTGTAAGGCGATTTCGACTTCGACTTTGTCTTTTTCACCCTTGAAATAAACAACATCCGAGTGCAGAGCCTTTTTTGTTTCATTCATGTACTGCACAAATTGGATCAAGCCGTCGGAAAATTGAAAGTCCTGGCTCTTGCCGGTTCGCTCGTCGAGCAAATGCAAATGCAATCCTGCGTTCAAAAACGCCAGCTCACGAAATCGCTTAGCGAGAATATTAAAATCAAAGGTAATGCTCTCGTCCTTAAAAATTTCTGGGTCCGGCTTAAACGTCGTCTTAGTTCCAGTGCGATCGGTTTCGCCAATTTTTTCCATGGGCCCTGACGGTTTGCCTTGTTGGTAGGTCTGGCGCCAAATATGGCCGTCACGCTTGACTTCAACCAAGCAGCGGCTGCTCAGGGCGTTTACCACCGACGCTCCCACACCGTGGAGTCCGCCGGATACTTTGTAGCTTTCGGAATTAAATTTTCCGCCCGCATGAAGAACCGTCATGACAACTTCAAGCGCTGACTTTCCGTCCTTGTGGGTGTCGACCGGAATCCCACGGCCATCATCCTCAATCGTAATTGAACCGTCGGCATTAATTGAAATTTTGATGTGTTTACAAAATCCGGCCAGTGCTTCGTCGACTGAGTTATCAACAACTTCATACACAAGATGGTGGTAGCCGCGCGAGGTGGTGTCACCGATGTACATCCCTGGTCGCTTGCGAACGGCTTCAAGACCTTCTAGAACTTGAATCGAATTGGCGTCGTATTTTTTCTTTTCTGCTGGATCGCTCACTACCTGTCCTTGCTCAGACACGACAAATCATCCCTTCACTTAACTGCTTCGACAATTTCACCTCGAGCAACCTGTAAGACAGCGATATCCGTATTTCCAAAATCCAGTGGAAATGAAAGATCAGTTGTCGTCACAAGAATCTGGGATCTTATGCTTTTTAATGCCTCAATCAGGTTGGTCCGTCGCTGTTGATCAAGCTCGGATAAAACATCATCAAGCAGCAAAATCGGATACTCTTGGTGAACCCCGTAATGATACATGATTTGAGCTATCTTGAAAGACAAAATTAAGGCTCTTTGCTGCCCCTGCGAACAGAAAAAACGTGAGTTATTTCCAGCAAAAAGAAACTCTATGTCATGCTTGTGTGGACCCACCAACGAGGTCCCGGAATCAAGCTCCGCATTGCGCAATTGTGCGAGCCTAGTTTCCATCATCTGGTGGATCGCGGCGGGATCCGGCTCAGAAGTTTTAACGCCTGAAATACTATAATCCACAGAGATATCCACATCTGATTCGGGAAAGGCTTTTTTGGCGTGGTGTTTAAAGTTTGGCAAGATCGACTGCAGAGCTTCGAGGCGCGCCACGGTAAGGTCCACGGCCAATGACAGGAATCCTGGTTGCATTGAGTCGAGAACACGGTTGGCCTCGCTCCTATCGACGACCACGCCAAGTTTGGCGTCACGGAGCCAACGATTCCGTGAACGCAAGGCCCGGTGATACTGATCAACGACATGGCTCTTAAGCGGTGAGTGAGAGAGCACTAAATCATCAAGGAGCTCTCGTCTTAATTCCGGTCCCTCTTTGATGACGCCCAGGCTTTCCGGGCTAAATAAAACACACGGATATCGTGACATGAGGTGGCCGCGGGAGCTTCGTTTACCGTTAATAAAAAAAGAACGTCGACTTCCTCCCAAGATCATCTTGATCTCGTCCGTCTGTTGATCCTTTCGATCAATCACGACCTGAATAGTCGCCACCGACGACTCGTCAGGACCCAGCCAAGCTTTGGTGTCCCCAGGCCGAAAAGAACGACCGCGACAAATCAAGAATATCGCCTCTAGTAGGTTGGTTTTACCTTGGCCGTTTTCGCCCAGTAGGACATTGACTCCAGGGCGAAGCGACAAATCAAGATGGGAATAGTTTCGAAAATTGCGAATCTTGAGGTGGCGGACGACCATTTAGATTCGCATCGGCATCACTACGCAAGTATAACTATCGTCGTCCTTTGGACGAACCAATCCAGGTGAAAGTTGGTCATTCAACTGAATTTGAACGGTATCGTCAGTCATGCTGCTAAGGACGTCCAAAATGTACTTGGCGTTAAAGCCGATTTTTAATTCTTTACCCGCGTAGTCGACCTCGATGGTCTCTCGTGCGTCACCAAGTTCCGGGTTGTTAGAAGAAATCTCCATCCGGCCATTGGTCAGATTGAGAGTAACGCCCTTCGATTTTTGATTTGAAAACAACGAAACCCGCTTCAACGAAGAGAGCAAGGTATCTCGTTTCACTGAAAGCCGTTTACTGAGATCCCGTGGAATAAGCTGTTGATAATTGGGATACTTACCCTCGATAAGACGAATCATTAAAACCGTAGTTCCGCTGCGAACGATCAACTGGGCTCCTTCAATCGCCATCTCGATGGGTTGGTCGACATGATCAAGTAGCTTACGAATTTCATTAAGACCTTTTCGCGGAATGATCACTCCGGTTCCTGATAATTTGTCAGCTTCATCTCCGGTCACTCGCTCGACCAAGCTGAGGCGATGCCCGTCGGTCGCGACCATGCGAAATCCCTTGCCACGGGTTTCCTCAAAGCGATGAAAATAAACGCCGTTAAGGTGGTAACGAGTCTCATCGTTCGAAACACTGTAAATGGTTTTCTCGATCATCTCGGCAAGTACTTGTGAGTCGATGCTAACAAAATTTTCAGTCGAGTAGGTCGGAAACACCGGATACTCATCGGGGCTAATTCCGACGATATTCGATTCAATTTGGTTTTGACGGATGTGGAGCCAGTTGTTTTCCCGCTTTTCAAGTTCTACCAAACCCGGAGGTAGCTCTTTTAAGATGTCAAAAAGACTCTTAGCATTAACTGCAACTCGGCCTGAGCGTTCGACCTTGGCAGATACTTCGTCAGTAAGACTTACTTCAAGGTCTGTGGCAAAAATTTTGAGACGATCCCCTTCAGCATCCAGGAGCACGTTAATGAGGATGGGCATTGCATTGCGTTTTTCTACGATGTTCTGTGCTCTGGAAAGAAGAGTGACAAAGTCTGCTTGTTGAATCTGCAATTTCATCGGCCTTATCCCCTCTTGTTAATAACTAGTACTTTTATATAATTAATAACCAGTAGTAATAGTAGGGCTGTGAATAACCCATTTAGCAACTTAACACCTCGAGAAGATTTAACTTTCGATGTGGATAAGTACCTAGCAATCCCACCGCCCAAAAGCCATTGTTTTGTTGAAAAGATTTGTCCACAAAACATTCGCAAAGTTTCCAACAAAGTTATCCACAACACTTATTCACAGCCCTGTGATGTTGTGGATTCGGCTCTCTAAATCTTCAATACTTCTCTTTAAATCAGAATCCTTTTGGAGGTTAGTATCTATACGACGAATCGCATTAATAACAGTCGTATGATCTTTTCCGCCCATCAGGCGACCAATCTCCACCAGTGACTTGTCCTGGTGCTTCTTAATTAACCACATAGCAACCTGTCGTGCGACGACAATCGGTTTAGTTCTGGTACGTGCCCGTAAATCTGTAATGCGAAGTTTGTAGTGATCGGCGACCAGACGCATAATATCATCAGAAGAAAGGGTGGTTGTATCGTCATTGACCGCCAAAACGCGCTTGGCGAGCTCCAGGTTAATCTCAAGCCCCTGTAGATCAGAGAACATTTTGACTCGGTTCAGGTTGCCCTCGAGCTCTCTAATCGAACGCTTTGAGATGCGGGCAATGTAGTTAACCACTTCGCTTTGAAGGCGGATACCCCGGCGCTCTGCCTTATATCTAAGGATAGCAACCCTCGTTTCGAGCTCAGGCATCGTAATGTCGGCAATAAGACCCCATTCCAAGCGTGTTCGAATACGGTCCTCTAGACCGTTAATATCTTTGGGCATCCGATCCGAGGCCACGACGACCTGATGGCCCTTTTCAAAAAAGTCATTCAAGGTATGAAAGAACTCCTCCTGAACGGCCTCACCACGCCCCAAGATTTGAATATCGTCCATCAACAAAATGTCACAGGACTCGCGATACCGAGCTCTAAATTTATACATTTCCTGACGACGGATACTCGAAATACAATCATTAAGAAATCGTTCGGCCGAGACGTAGCAAATCCTCAGGTGTGGTTGTTTAACTCGGATATGATTGCCAACCGAGTTTAAGAGGTGGGTTTTTCCCATTCCGGTCGGTCCACAGACAAACAAAGGATTGTAATTTTCCTTCCCAGGGTTTTCCGCCACACTGTAAGAAGCGGCATGGGCAAACTCATTGTTTCGACCCACAACAAAGGTGGAAAAGGTAAACTCGGAGTTAAGGTTGTCGCGTGACACCGAGCCTGACGAGGGTGTCCTCGCCTCTTGGGTATTGTTAAATCGAGGCTCCGAAGACGGCTGAATCGGGGACTCAAGTTCACTCTCAAAACCCTCTGCCTCATTTAATGAAACAGCAGCCGGCGCTCCCGTCACGACCATTTCAATTTCAAACTGAGATTTATAAATTGCTGAAATTTCAGAACAAATTCGATCAAAACAAAACTCTGAAATCCATTGGCGGTGGAGCTCTGAGCGAACGCCAAGCCGAAAGCAAGAAATACCATCTTCGCGTTTTTCAATATCAAGGAGATCAGTTTCTTCGAACCAGGCCTGAAACGGTTTATTATTCCGGTTTTTGGCAATAAGGCTCGTCTTAATCTGGTTCCATAAATCTTGAGTTTCCTGAGTTTCGCTCACAGACACCCTCGCGAATAAGAATGTTGATCTTTTTCCCTGGAATGTGGATAAGTGGGGCACGTCTAGCATGACCTTGGAATTCTTTCAATAGCTTGACGAGGCTGCGTCCTTATGGTTTTATGGCGCACCAAATCTAAGTGTTGGATAAGACGTAGGAAACTTGTCGTAAATCGGGAGACTGGAAATTTATGAAAAGAACGTATCAACCGAGTCGTAAACGTAGAAAGAAAACCCACGGCTTTCGCTCGCGGATGGCGAGCAAAGATGGACAAGAAGTATTGTCCCGTCGTCGCGCTAAGGGCCGCAAGCGTCTGACGGTGGCAGTAGGTGGCAAGTAAAGCCCAAACTGGGCTGAACAGTCTTCGGAGTCGTTCTGATTTTCTGGAGATTTCACGCACCGGCCGTCAAATCAAACCATGTCCTTGGCTGATTTTGGCTTTCCGAAAAAATGACTGCGGAGAGTCACGTTTTGGATGGACCATTCCTCGTTATGTTGGGAACGCTGTTGTCAGGAATCGTCTTCGCCGCTGGTGTCGTGAGTACTACCGAAAACAGGCAAAACTCAGAGAAAAATCATTGGATATCAATCTGATCTTCCGACGTCGGGAGAAGGACTTTTATAAGAATGTCGAACGAGAGAGCTTTTTCACCTATCTGGATCGGGCCAATGAAACGCTTGAAAAACAACGCGCTTAATTGCCTTCGGGCCGTGATGCGGCTGCTCGTCCAGTTTTATCAAGGAACGATCAGTCTTTGGCTGGGCGGGAATTGCCGCTTTTATCCAAGTTGTTCGGAGTATGCCCTGGAGGCCATCGAAACCAAGGCCCCTCACGAAGCGCTCCGCTTGATTGTGCGCCGTCTTTGTCAATGTCATCCCCTGGGAAATGCGGGCTTTGATCCGGTTCCCTTAAGTGAGAGGAAGAAATGAGCCAAGAGCAACAACCGTCATTTCTCGATAGCAAAACTATTTTGGCAATCGCGCTAGTGGGATTGAGCTGGGTAGCGTGGCAATCATATATGACGAAGAAATACCCCCGGGCTGATGAACAAAACCCTCAACAGGTTGAACAATCAGTCACCGGTGGAGAAGCTAAGATGGCGGAGGGCACTGCCGGCGAAGGTAATGGCGGCGCCGCTGTGGATAAACCTGAGGCCAAAGTGGACGGAGCCGTGAGCGCTCCAGCGGAGCCGGTCGCAAGTAAAGCCGAAAGCTTGGTGCATTTTGAAGACGACCATTGGTCCTTTGATATCTCTAGTAAAGGCATGGGGATAAGAAACCTTTCCTTAAAAAACTACACAGACCGAGAAAAGCAACCGGTATCAATCGGTGGGGCGAGCGCGGAAGCGATGTTTGCAACCAACCTTATTGGCCGTCGAGGGGATTTGGATTTTTCAATAGAACAAATCAGCCCGGGTGAATTTAAGGGCACGGCCAATACCGAAGCGGGCCAGATAATTAAACTGGTTCGAGTGAAGTCGGCGCAATATCTTTTGGAGAATGAAATCATTGCTTCTGGATTGACCGGAGCCTTTGTCGGACTGAGAACGGCGATTGGAGATAGAATTGTAAAGGCAGAAAGCTCGGGCTTCATGATGCCAGCTTTTGATCAGCAAGAGTTTTATGTTCATGCCAAAGGCGGTAGCGAGCGATTGGTAGTGAACCCGAGTGACCTTGGTGAGATCGAGCGCACCTTGACGCAAGTTCATGTTGCGGCCCTCGGAAACCACTATTTTGCCCAAGCGGTGATCGACAATTCAGATGTTATGCCTGAACTCAAGAGCTTTGGCGATGCTCAGGCCGGCCTCGTTACCGGCTGGGTACAACATACGATGTTGAACAAGGCTGACGCGTTTAAGGTGCGATATCAAACTTTCGCTGGACCCAAATCATTCTCGCTGCTGGAAAAGATTGATCCTGAACTCGCCCAAATCGTTAACTTCGGAATGTTCTCGTGGATCGCCAAGCACATTCTTACGCTAATGAAGTGGTTTTTCTCTTTAGTTGGAAACTGGGGAATCGCGATCATCATTTTGACCATTATCGTGCGGGTGTTTGTTTTGCCGTTTGCCGTGATGTCTTACAAATCAATGAAGAACATGCAGGCGATTCAGCCGCAAATTAAGGCCTTGCGCGAAAAATATGGCGAGGACAAGGCTCGGCTGAATCAAGAAATGATGGTCTTGATGAAGACCCACAAGGTTAACCCGCTGGGGGGTTGCTTGCCGATGTTGTTGCAGTTCCCCATTTTCATTGCTCTATATCAGGTACTTGGTCAGAGCATCGAACTATACCAAGCTCCGTTTGGGCTTTGGATTCCCGATCTCAGCCTTAAAGACCCCTTTTACATCCTTCCGGTGTTAATGGGAGTTACCATGTTTATTCAGCAAAAGATTACGCCAAACACGATGGATCCGGCGCAGGCCAAAGTGCTGATGTTCATGCCGATTGTTTTCACGTTTTTTATGCTTTCGTTACCGAGCGGACTCACGCTGTACATTTTTGTAAGTACGCTCTTTGGAATTTTGCAGCAGATTTATTTTATGAGGGACACAAAAACTAACCTGAAGACCGTAGAAGTCACAGCAAAATAGGAGAAGTGTG
The DNA here is from genome assembly GCA_020850475.1 of Bdellovibrionales bacterium. Classification (GTDB taxonomy): domain Bacteria; phylum Bdellovibrionota; class Bdellovibrionia; order Bdellovibrionales; family UBA1609; genus JADZEO01. The sequence continues at coordinate 13,069 of JADZEO010000082.1, forward strand.
ATGACAGGATTTTTTGGCAAACTATTCGGTGGGGGAAAAAAGAAAGAGGCATCTGAAGGCGGAGCCGTAGGCTTGGTCAAAGAGATCATGGCAGGCCTCGTAGAGAGAGGCGGCTTTGATCTGACTTTCAAGGTATGGGCGGAGCCCGAGGGTGACGTAAAAGTTGAGATGTCTGGAGAGGATGTCGAACACCTAAAGGCCCGAGATGGCCAGCTGTTGGACGCCTTTCAGCTTTTTGTAACCCGAGTACTGCAACACCAGCTGCCGGAGCAGTCAATTGACGTGGCCGTCGATTGTGAAGGCTACCGGGAAGAAGCAAATCAGGCCCTGATTGATTTGGCCGATAAACTCAAGGAAGTTGCTTTGAGCAAAGGCAAGTCAGTGTACATTCGGGCCCTACCGCCGAAGGACCGCAAGGTTGTTCATCAGTACCTGGCGGAAGACGGTCGCGTAAAGAGCCGGTCAATTGGCGACGGACACTTTAAAAAGATCAAAATTTATCCCGCTAAAGACAACCACCGAGATCAGGAGCCAATGGCTGATTCGGTGATGTAAGATGGAAATGGGAGATGGGCATACTTTCTCGAGATGAGGACACGATTTGCGCAATCTGCACTCCGCCCGGCGTGGGGGGAATTGCCGTTCTGCGCATTAGTGGTTCCCAGGCCCTTGAGGTCGCTCGAAAGGTTTGCCCATTTATTCCCACCGCAGCCGAAACCCACCGGGTTTTTTACGGCTTTGCCAAGACGGTTGATCGAAATAACGAAATCGATGAAGTTTTGGCTACCTACTTTGCGGCCAACCGCTCCTTTACCGGCGAAAGCACGGTGGAGATCTCCTGCCACGGAGGCTTTGTGGTCTCCGAGCAGCTTCTCGAAGAAGTTCGGCGGGCTGGCGCACGGCTTGCCGAGCGCGGGGAATTTACCTATCGCGCATTTATGAATCAACGCTTGGATTTGGTCCAGGCCGAGAGTGTACTGAATCTGATTGAAGCAAACTCTCGACGGGCCTCCGAGCTGGCCCTTCGCCACCTGAAGGGCGATCTTTCAGCTTATGTAAATCGACTTGAAGACGCCATTCACTGGATTTTGGCGCATCTCGAAGCAAACATTGATTTTGCCTATGAAGACATCGAAGCGGCGAGCACGGCTGAACTCGTGAGCCGACTCAGGTCCGAGGTCGCCAGCGTCGATCGAGTTCTTGAGAGTTATAGACAAGGAAGAATGCTGCGTGACGGGATTAGAATTGCGATTGTCGGCCCGCCCAACGCGGGTAAATCGAGTCTCATGAACGCCCTGGTGGGCGAAGAGCGCTCGATCGTAACTGAGATCGCCGGCACCACTCGTGACACCATCGAAGGAGCCCTCTTGGTGAATGGGGTGAAGGTGACCTTCGTTGATACGGCGGGACTCCGCGAGACCCAAGACCGGGTCGAGCAGCTGGGGATTAGTCGCACTCGGGCGGCCATTAAGGATGCCGATTTGGTGTGGTGGGTTGTCGATTTGGGTGATCTAGAGAGCTCGCCAGTGGATGCGGCAGTTTTTGAAGTCGGCTCCGAACAGCTTTGGGTTCTTGGCAACAAGACGGACCTCGTGCTGGACGGATCGGCCGAGGCAAGGCTGGGAAATTGGCTCGAGGGCGTGAGCGAGCATGGGATGCGGGGGTCGCGCCGTTTTTGCTTGAGTTGTCTTAATCCGCAGTCGGTTGCATGGTTGCGATCTGAGCTTGAGGAGCAGGTGAAGCTGGAATTTTCCGAAGTCTCAGCGGTTTTAACCAATAGCCGCCATCGAGAATTATTTGAAGTGATCAAACGCAGCTTGGATTCTGGGCTTGAGCTGGTCGAACGTGGCGAAAGTGCTGAGTTCGTGGCTTTCGAGTTAAGAGCCGCGCTCATGGGAGTTCACGAGCTGCTGGGTAGAAAGTTTGACGACGAAGTCCTTGATAGAGTGTTTAAAGAATTTTGTTTGGGGAAGTAAGCAGTGGGAATGAACGCCGATTTTGATGTCATCGTAGTAGGTGCTGGTCATGCGGGGATTGAAGCCGCAGCGGCCGGGCATCGTCTCGGACTTCGAGTGGCCGTGGTGACCAGTAATGTCGATCGAATTGGATATATGAGCTGTAACCCCTCCATTGGTGGGTTGGGCAAAGGGCACATTGTTAAAGAGGTCGATGCGCTTGGCGGTGAAATGGGCCGGGCCGCAGATGAAACCTGTATTCAGTTTAAGCGCCTCAACGCGCGCAAGGGGCCAGCGGTCCGCGGCTCGCGCGCCCAGTGCGATAAGTTTTTGTATTCCGATTATATGGGGCGGTTTTTGCGCGGACTTGAGAACATTCGCATTCTAGAGGGCGAAGCGGTGAGGCTTCTGCTTGAGGGGAGCTTCTGCAGAGGTGTAGTGCTTGCCGATGGTTCGCAAGTGTGGTCACGAGCGGTGGTTTTGACGACCGGCACTTTTTTGTCGGCGGTGATGCACTTTGGTTTGCGGAAAGTTGCAGGAGGACGCATTGGCGACTCTGCGAGCGAAGGTCTGTCTGATCAGTTGCGGGACCGAGGGTTTAACATTCTTCGCCTCAAGACCGGAACCCCTGCGCGCTTACGCAAGGGCTCTATAAATTGGAGTGCCTTGGTCGCACAGTCGGGCGATGAGCGCTTTGTGCCGTTTAGTGTCCGCAGCGAGAACGTCTTGAAGCTGCCGCAGATTCAATGCCATCTCAGCTATACGAACGAGCGAACTCACGAGGTGATTCGCCGCAACCTGCACCTTTCGCCCATGTATTGTGGAGTGATTGAGGGCATTGGTCCGCGATATTGTCCGAGCATAGAAGATAAGATTACCCGCTTTGCGGATAAGGATCGGCACCAGACTTTTTTGGAGCCAGAGGGGTTGAATTCCGACTTAATTTACTTGCAAGGAATGTCGACTTCTTTACCCGAGGAAGTTCAATATGAGTTTTTGCGGACGATTCCGGGCCTAGAGAGCGTTGAGATTTTGCAGCCGGGCTATGCTGTTGAATATGATTGTGTCGAGCCAAGCCAAATTCGGCACAGTCTGGAGACCCGCGAGATCGAGGGGTTGTTTTTGGCGGGACAAATTAATGGAACCAGCGGGTATGAAGAAGCCGCGGGCCAGGGCTTGGTTGCAGGAGCAAATGCGGGACTAAAGATATTAGGGAAAGACGAGTTGATTTTGGGTCGTGATGAATCCTACATCGGCGTGATGATCGACGACCTTGTGACAAAGGGCACGCGCGAGCCATATCGGATGATGACCGCTCGGGCCGGGTATCGACTGCACCTTCGCGAGGACAATGTTCTGGAGAGACTATCCGACCGAGGAATCGGGGCTGGTTTGGTGGATGGTGTGGGCAGAGAGAGGGTTGAGCATCTACTTAAGTCTCGGCGCCATCTCGAGGAGCTTCTTGAGGCTGGGCGTTTTGTTCCCGATGAGGAGACTCAGCGGGCCCTCTTAGGAATCGGAACCGCGGTTTTGGGTAAGCCAATGAGTTACGCAGACTTGCTGCGCAGGCCAGAACTCAGCTGTTTCGATTTGATGCGGCTTGGCGTACCAATTAACGAAGACGAGCGGGTTTGGGAGCCTGTCGAAATTGGGGTAAAATATAGCGGATATATTTCGAGACAGCGCGAGGTCATTTTCCAAGCGCAAAAGATGGAAAGAGTTCTTTTGCCCGACGAATTGCGTTACAATGAGGTCTCTGGGCTTTCAAGTGAGGAAGTCGAAAAACTCTCGCGAATTCGTCCCAGAACGCTTGGCCAGGCGGGTCGAATTAGTGGAGTTAATCCATCTGCTATCCAGGCGCTTGTTGTGTATTTGAAGGCAGCTGAACGTAGGCGGGGGCCGATTTATTTTGAATCAAGAGGTTAAGAACCAGAGCCGAGTCTGGAGAATTGATACTTGGTTTCCAGACCTTTCCGACGGGGTTCGCGAGAAGCTCAGAACTTACTTTGATGAGCTTCACAAATTTAATTCAGTTTTGAATTTGATCTCAGCCCGGTCGGCATCCGACCTGGATTTAGTGCACATATCAGACAGCATTTTAGGCTGCCAGCTGATTTTGGAACAGCGCCCCACGGCTCCGGCTTTCGATTTTGGCTCTGGAAACGGATTGCCGGGTGTGATTTTGGGGATTTTGGACCCCACCCTATCGGTGGTCTTGATTGAGAGCGATGGACGAAAGGCCGAGTTCCTGAAGCACGTCGTGGCCCGGCTCCAGCTTAAGAATGTGAGCGTTCGCAATATGCGAGTCGAGGACTTGCCTCCCGACTCAGTTAAGTTTGCGGTTTCCCGCGGGTTTGCATCGATTCAGAAGGCCCTGTCTATTACCCGTAAAATTTTGGCGATGGACGGGATGTATTTTCATTTCAAGAGCGAGTCCTGGGTTCGCGAAGTTGCGGAGATCCCCTCTCAGATGTGCAGGTTTTGGCTACCCACCCTGGTGGGCGGATACTCACTACCCCACGGAGACACGAGACTATTCATTGTGGGGACTAAAAAAATTCGATAACCAATGATTGTTCCACGTGGAACAATTCACTAGGGCTACTTGCCGCCCTTTTCTTCGACAGGCTCCGGGGCCTGGGCCACATACCGTTCGGTGAGCTTTGGAACTCTAACGCTCCAATTTTGAGGCGCAGCTCGAAGACGTTTGTTGACCAGATAAGCCTGGTACTCGGCTGGGTTTGGCCACTCATTTCCGGCGGCGAAGGCAACTCGATAGGCCCGTCGCCCGTCAACCCGCCTATGCTCCGCGCGGATTTTGTAGTAGGCAGCCATTTGGCGGTAGTGAGTAATCAAGCGTGAGGAGTTGGAGATCTTCTTGCGGGCGACTTTCAGATCCATGTTGTTCAGCGCGCCCGCCAATTCCTTATTGTTTTCTTCTTGAGTCTTCTCTTCATCTTTCAGTTTTCGCTCAAATTCCTTCTGAATAGTCGACAAGTCTTTGTAGATAGGGTCCTTGAGTTCAGGATTTGGATCTAAACTCTTGCATCCGAGTAGGTGCAAAGCAACCAAACCGCAGAGTGCGCTGGTAACCCATCGACCCAATTGAGACATTTTTCTAGACTCCACTTGTTCCACGTGGAACAATCGGACGAATTCTTGGTTTTTTTTAGAGAGAAGAACCATTTTGAGACAACTGACGAGGTGAAATTCCATGGCAAGAACAATCTGCGTAGCCAATCAAAAAGGTGGCGTGGGAAAGACCACGTCGTCAGTCAACATTGGAGCCGCTCTGGCGGCGCGCGGTCGCAAGGTACTCATCCTTGACATGGATCCACAGGGAAATGCCTCCTCAGGCCTTGGCGCAAAGCGTCAAGAAAGCCAAGAGAACAATATCTATCCTGCGCTTATTGGAGACCGGCCACTGGCGGCAGTTATTCAGCCGACCGAAGCTCCGAATCTATCCATCGCCCCGGCCAACTCTGATCTCGTCGGCGCAGAAATTGAGCTGATCGATGTTCCGCGCCGAGAGTATCGCCTCAAAGAAGCCATTCAAACGGTCGCGGACCAATATCATTATATTATTATAGACTGCCCGCCCTCACTGGGGCTGCTTACAGTGAACTCGCTCACTGCGGCCGATACCTTTCTTGTCCCCCTTCAATGTGAATACTATGCCCTGGAGGGGCTAAGTCAGCTCCTCAACACCGCGGGCCTCATCAAGAAGAATTTAAATCCCAATCTTAAGATCGAGGGAATTCTTCTTACGATGTTTGATACTCGAAACAATTTGAGCCACCAGGTCGTTTCAGAAATTCAGGCGCATTTTAGCGACAAGGTGTTTAAGGCAATCATTCCGCGGAATGTTCGCCTCAGCGAGGCGCCCAGCCACGGAAAATCAATTCTGGAATACGACCCCAAGTCCATCGGCGCGCGAAAGTATCATGAGCTTGCCGAGGAGCTCGATGAAAGGGTTTACGGCACGCAAAGTGAAGCGGCCTTACGACACCAGGGGCCCGAGATTGAGCAGCCGGCATTAGGGCGTGATCGCGAGGAGATGGCAAATGTCTGAGGCAAAGGAAAATACCACGAAGAAGACCCTGAAGAAGCCAGCCCTGGGGCGCGGCCTGGGCAGCCTCCTTGGCGAGGCGGCAGTGTCCACCACTTCCACTGTGGCTGCGGAAGCAACTCCCAAAATGCAGGCAGAAAAAATACCCGCCCTCCGCGACGGCTTTATTGAGACCGCCGCCCCCCAAGTTCCCGATCACGCGAGGATCTGGAAGGTTGCGATCGAAAAAATCTATCCTAACGTCAACCAGCCGCGACAGGTGTTTGATGCCGAACCGCTGAAGGAGCTGACGGATTCAATTCGAGAAAAAGGGATCTTGCAGCCCATCGTCGCCCGCAAAATGCCCGATGGGGGATTTGAAATCATCGCCGGCGAACGCCGGTGGCGAGCAGCCCAACAGGCCGGCCTTCATGAGGTCCCGGTAATTCTCAAGGAAACAGATGACCAAGAGGCCATGGAGCTTGCGCTCATTGAAAACATCCAACGCGCCGACCTCAACCCCGTTGAGGAAGCCGAGGCCTATGCCCACTTAATCAAAAAGTACAATATGACCCAGCAGCGCCTGGCGGAAAAAGTTGGAAAAGACCGGGTGACCATCGCCAATACCATGAGGCTGCTCAATCTCGCACCCGAGGTTCGAGTGATGGTTTCGCGGGGTGAGCTATCAATGGGGCAAGCCAAAGTTCTTTTGTCCGTTGAAGACCCCAAACTCCAACGAGCGCTCGCCAACAAAGTAAAGAACGAGAAGCTCTCGGTACGGGCGACCGAAAAACTGGTTTTGAGGGCATTCAAACAAGCCTCGACCGCAGCCGCCTTCAATGACATCGACATTTCTGGCCGCCTCGCCAAAGGATTGGCCGACGAACTGCAAAAGGCCCTGGGCACCAAGGTTGTGATTGATTACCAACAAGGTAAGGGTAAGATATCAATCAACTTTTATTCGGACGAAGGACTCAATCAAATCGTCGATAAGATTCGGGCGGCATGGCAGAAGTAAGTCGATTTCCCTCAGATCAAGTCAAAGAACCCGTCCAAACCGGGCAAGTCACCGCACTTCTCGATCACGGAGCGGCCTTCGAGGGTCGCCTCACCTTTGAGGGCACGGTTCGCATTGGCGGTCAGTTTCAGGGTGAAATATTCACTAACGACACCCTGGTGGTAAATCCAGGCGCCAAAGTGGAGGCCCAAATTGAGGCCGATGTGGTGATTATTAGTGGCGCAGTGAAGGGAAATATTTTTGCGCGTAGTCGCGTCATTATGCATCCGCCGGCAATCTTCAAGGGAACCGTAACCACTCCGAGTCTGCGAATTGATGAGGGAGTGGTCTTTGAGGGCGCCTCCTATATGCCGAAAGCCTAATGCGGTTATCGCCGTATTTTGGCTTGACCCTCTTACGACACCATTGCTAAATCCTATCAAATTTTTCACAGGGATTTCAATGCTATGGAAATTCTGACGGCTCTAGGTGTTGATTACACCATAGGGATTCAGTTCATCATTTTCGTCATCGCCTATGTGTTTTTGACGACCCTCGTGTTTCGTCCTTATCACCGAGCATTTGAAGAGCGCGTCCGCCGCACCGAAGGCAACACCGAGACGGCGGAAAGAATTATCGCCGAATCAAAGGAGCTCGAGGTTGAGTATGAGCAGAAGGCGCGCGCACTCAATAACGAGACCCGAGTGATTTTTGATCACTCCAGAACTGAGGCGATGCGCGAGTATGACCGCATGGTTTCTCAAGCTCGCGAGCGGGCCAAGAACATTGTCGAAAAAACCCGAAGCCAAATTACTTTTGAGGTTGAAAAAACTCGCAGTGATATGAGCAAAGAAGTGCCGGGCCTCACCAAGGCCGTGGTTCAAAAGTTGATGGGCCAGGAGGCCTGAATATGAATAGACTCATGCTTCTATTGATTGGTGTGGTTGCGCCATTATTGGCACAAGCCTCAGAGGCCGGCGGGGGCCACGATGCGCACCAAATTCCCTGGGATATGCTAAAGCCGCAATTTTTAAACTTCGGCGCAGTCGTAATTTTGATTCTTTATTTTGGGCGCAAACATATTGCCCAACATTTCAAGCAGCGCCACGAACAATACCGGGATCTGGTTACCCGGGCGGAAAAAGCCAAAGACGAGGCGGAATCGCACAAACACAAAATTGGCGAGCGCCTGACTCGCCTCGAGAAGAACTCGGAAGACAGCATTCGCAAGGCGCGAGCCGAAGCGGCAGAGCTAAAAAATCACATTATTAAGGACGCGCAAAAATTGTCGGAAAAGCTTGAACAAGAGGCCGGCCGATCTGCGCTGTTCGAACTTGAGCGCGCCAAAAACGAACTGCGTAACGAAATGATTCAGATCGCAGTAAAGGCGGCCAAAGAGGCGCTTGCCGATGAGGTCGATGATGGAAAGCAACGCCGCCTTCAGACTGAGTTTGTCGAAAAGATACAGGTGGTAAGATAATGGTAGTTTCGGAAGTTGCCTCCCGATATGCAAAGGCGTTGTTTAGCCTAGCGAGCGAAAACAAGCGCGCCAAACCGGTTCTTGAGGAGCTTCGTGCCCTGCGCGCGATGTTCGAGAAGGACCGGGAAATGCAGCAATTCGTTCGTTCACCACTCATCAAGGCGGAGGAAAAGGAAGCCGCTATGGCCAAAGCCCTAAAGGGCTCGGGCGTTAGCGCCGAGGTTGAAGCCTTTTTGCTGCTGCTGGCGCGCAAAAATCGTTTGCCGATTTTTCCCGAAGTGCTTGAGGCGTACCAGCATTTTACCGACGAGGCCAACGGCGTAACCCGAGGGGTTGTGCGTTCGGCAAGAGTGTTGAGTCAAGAGGACCGCGGTCGCATCGAGGAAACGGTCTCTCGCTATACTAAAAAGAACGTCATATTGACTTATAAAGAAGACGAAGACTTGTTGGGCGGATTGGTTGCCGAGGTCGGCAGCTACACCTTCGACGATTCTTTAACCGCGCATTTGAAAAGATTAAATGAAGAACTTAAGAGGAGTGCTCACTAACGATGGAAATCTCAATCAGAGCAGACGAAATTAGCCGGGTTCTTAAAGAACAAATTAAAAACTACAAAAAAGATGTCGAAGTCAGCGAGACCGGAAGCGTTTTGGCGGTTGGCGACGGGGTTGCTCGAGTTTATGGACTCGACAACGCCATGGCTGGCGAGCTGGTGGTCTTTCCGGGTAACGTCGCCGGCATGGTACTGAACTTGGAGAAAGACTCCGTCGGTATCGTGATCTTTGGTGAAGACAAAGACATTAAGGAAGGCGACACCGTCAAGCGAACGGGCAAAATCGTTCAGGTTCCCGTTGGCGAAGGTCTGTTGGGCCGAGTGGTAAACGCTCTCGGTCAACCCATTGATGGTCGCGGACCCATTGAGTCCAAGCACACTCGCGCGGTTGAAATCAAAGCGCCGGGAATTATTAAGCGTCACCCGGTGCATGAGCCCCTACAAACGGGTCTCAAGGCAATCGATTCAATGATTCCCATCGGTCGCGGTCAGCGAGAGCTGATCATCGGTGACCGCCAAACGGGAAAAACGGCCATTGCCGTCGATACGATTATCAATCAAAAAGGCAAAGGCGTTCATTGCTTTTATGTGGCCATCGGCCAGAAGCAATCAACGGTGGCCCTGGTGGTTGAGAAGCTTCGGCAGTCTGGCGCCATGGACTATACGACGGTCGTTGCCTCGACGGCGTCAGAACAGGCTCCCCTCCAATTTATCGCCCCCTACACTGGCTGCACAATGGCCGAGTATTTCCGGGACACCGGTCGCCACGCCCTCATCGTCTATGACGATTTGACCAAGCAAGCGCAAGCCTACCGGCAGATGTCTTTGTTGTTACGTCGTCCTCCGGGTCGCGAAGCTTTCCCTGGCGATGTGTTCTACTTGCACTCGCGCCTTCTTGAGCGCGCGGCGAAGTTGAGTGAAGACGCCGGAAGCGGTTCGCTGACGGCGCTGCCGATTATTGAAACACAAGCCGGTGACATCTCGGCATATATTCCGACGAACGTCATTTCGATTACTGACGGACAAATCTTTTTGGAATCCGATCTTTTCTACAAGGGCATCCGCCCGGCAGTTTCGGTCGGTAAGTCGGTTTCTCGTGTGGGCGGTGCCGCTCAGATCAAAGCGATGAAGCAAGTCGCGGGAACTCTCAAGCTTGAGCTTGCCCAGTTCCGGGAGCTGGAAGCTTTTGCGGCGTTTGCCTCAGATCTTGATAAGGCCACCCAGGCTCAGCTGGCGCGCGGCCGTCGGTTGGTTGAAATCCTTAAGCAAGGTCAATACAGCCCCTTCGGAGTGGCCGAACAAGTTGTCCTTATTTTTGCGGCAACCAACGGTTACATCGACGACGTTGAAGAGGCAGATGTTCAGCGGTTTGAATCAGAGCTGATGGAGTTCCTCGGCCAGAAGTATAAAAACGTCATTCAGCTTCTGGATCAACACAAGGCCATTAAAGACGACGTGAAGTCAGCAATGGTTGAAGCTCTTGAGGAATTTAAAGCGGTGTTTAAAGCGGCCGTAAAGTAAGGTAAAAGATGCCAAGCTTAAAGGACATAAGAAGTCGAATTGCGAGCGTGAAAAACACGCAGCAGATTACGCGCGCCATGAAGATGGTATCGGCGGCGAAATTGCGAAGAGCGCAGCACAACATTGTTAACATGCGGCCCTACGCTAACAAGATTCTCTCGGTCATCGCGGACATTGCGATCACGCACCGAGTGACCCATCCCCTCCTGAGCCCAAGCGCTTCGCCGCGCAAGGTTTTGGTTGTGGTGGTAACAAGCGACCGGGGTCTCTGCGGCGGATTCAACGCTAACGTTAATAAGTTTGCGGAGCGATTTCACCGTGAAAATTCGAGCAAATATGAAACGCTCGACATACTCTTTATTGGGCGTAAAGGCGCGGACTATTTCAGACGCCGAGGTCTCAAAGGCGTAGATACAATTACCAACTTGGCGCGCGAAATTTCGTACGTCTTGGCGGCGTCGATTGCTGAGCGGCTAATGAAGAGTTACAGCGAGGGCGGTTACGACGAGATTCGCTTGGTTTACAACGAATTCAAGTCGGCGATTTCGCAAAACCTCGTTTGCGAAACGCTATTGCCAATCGATCTTTCGCGAGCGACGCTGGGTAGCCAGACCGACTCGAAGTTTTCTAAAGATCTTTTGTTCGAGCCGCCACCCGAAGAAATTGTTGATGATCTTTTGCACAAGCACTTCGCGGTTCAGGTGTATCGCTGTCTGTCTGAGAGCGTAGCAGCTGAACACGCGGCGCGGATGACAGCCATGGAAAACGCGACCAACAACGCAAAAGAGATGATTGGTAATTTGACACTGACTTATAACAAACTCCGCCAGGCCTCGATCACCAAAGAGTTGATCGAGATTTGCAGTGGAGCTGAGGCATTGAAGGGATAATAGGAGAAAATAATGGAAAACGGAAAAGTCGTACAGGTCATGGGTCCGGTTGTAGACGTAGAATTCCCCGGTGGAGAGCTGCCTCCCATCTATACCGCCCTTAAAGTTTCGAACAAATCGATTGATGACAAAGAATGGAACCTGGTTTTGGAAGTTGCCCAGCACTTGGGTGATCGGGTTGTTCGCACCATTGCGATGGATGCCTCGGAAGGTCTGGTGCGAGGATCGGCCGTACAAAACACGGGACAAACAATTACGACTCCAGTTGGCAACGAAGTGTTGGGACGTATTCTGAACGTCGTTGGTGAACCGATTGACGAGAAGGGGCCGGTAAAGGCCAAAGAGCGCTGGCCGATTCATCGGGCCGCACCGAAGTTTGAGGACCAAGCCACTTCTCAAGAGATGCTGATGACGGGCATTAAGGTTATTGACTTGCTCGCACCCTACGCCAAAGGCGGAAAGATTGGCTTGTTCGGCGGCGCGGGCGTGGGCAAGACCGTATTGATTCAGGAGCTGATTCGTAACATCGCCACCGAGCACGGAGGATATTCTGTGTTTGCCGGCGTGGGAGAGCGGACGCGTGAGGGAAATGACCTCTATCGTGAAATGACTGAGTCTGGAGTTATCGCTAAGACGGCTCTGGTGTTTGGTCAGATGAACGAGCCGCCGGGCGCTCGTGCGCGAGTTGCTTTGACGGGTCTTACTCAGGCCGAGTATTTCCGCGATACCGAAGGCCAAGACGTTCTGCTCTTTATTGACAACATTTTCCGCTTCACCCAAGCGGGAGCTGAGGTGTCGGCACTGTTGGGACGCATTCCTTCTGCCGTGGGATACCAGCCGACCCTGAACACTGAGATGGGCGGTATGCAAGAGCGGATTACGTCGACCAAGAAGGGCTCGATTACGTCGGTTCAGGCGGTTTACGTTCCTGCCGACGATTACACTGACCCCGCTCCGGCGACGACCTTTACTCACCTCGATGCTACGACAAACTTAGATCGCGATATTGCGGCACTGGGTATTTATCCTGCCGTTCATCCCCTGACATCGACTTCGCGGATTTTGACGGCCGATGTGGTGGGCGAAGAACACTATCGCACGGCCCGTGACGTTCAAGCGCTGCTGCAAAGATATCGCGAACTTCAGGACATCATTGCAATCTTAGGTATGGATGAGTTGAGTGAAGACGACAAAACGGTGGTATCGCGAGCGCGTAAGGTTCAGCGGTTCCTCAGTCAGCCTTTCTTTGTGGCCGAGCAGTTCACCGGTATGCAGGGCAAATACGTTGATATTAAAGACACCGTTCGTGGTTTCCGCGAAATTCTTGATGGAAAACACGATAGCATTCCGGAACAGGCGTTCTACCTGGTTGGAACTATTGAGGACGTTCTGGAGAAGGCGAAGCGCCTGTAATTTTCGCGCAGCCTGATGGTTCGCGGAGGAGTTAACGATGTTTACGCTCACTCTGGTAACTCCAGAGAAAAAAATGTTAACGGACGTTGATGTCGAGGAAGTAGTTGTTCCGGCATTTAAGGGAGAATTGACGATTCTCCCCGGACACGCCCCGCTCATGTCGACCCTGGGAATCGGAGTTTTGCGATACCGCGTGAAGGGAAGCAGTGCCTTTCAGTCGGCAGCCATCTCTTGGGGGTATTGTGAAGTGAATCCTCGCGGAGTGAATATCTTGGCCGAAACGGCTGAGGCGACGGACGAACTCGATCGAGAGAGGATTGAGGCGGCACGCAAAAAAGCCGACGAGATGCTTCGCTCGGGCAAGCTGACGGTTGACGAGATTGTTAAGTATCAGCGCAAACTCCGTCGCGCGGAAATTCGTCTCGGCATGCTCAACAAGCACTGACGGCGACCAACATTACAAACAGAGAAATGACGACAAGCCGACTTAAGGGTCGGCTAGTTAGTTTTTGAGGCGCCGGCGTCGGCTCGGTGGCCACTGGGCGCGTGCTTCGGTGCTTCCCTCTTCTGCGGCGGGTCCACGCAAATCTTCGGGCTCTGGGGGCAGTCGTCGCAAAAATTCGGTCAGCCAATAGCCGGACTGAAAGTTGCGAGAGTTCAAATTAACCACCGCCAAAAACTGATTGGTGTTGTAAATCGCCCCGGGGTTGGTGGTGTTTACGACAATCAGGCGCGCTTTGGTGGCCTCATCAAGATTATTCACCATTCGTACGGTTCCCGATCCCGTGGCGTAAAACAGCGCTAGGGAGTTTGGTCGAGAAGCTAGGGCCTCGGTCACCTCAGGGTCAGTACCGGGCGAGAGAACCCGGAGCTTAGCACCCGAGCCCCAGACCTCGCGGACCGCGTGGTAAAAGCGCGGATCAGCCGAGAAGACGAGTGCCTCGCGGACTTCGCGGGCGGAGCCCTCGAGATAGGAATATCCCCGGAGAGATTTGGTCAGATTTTCTTGGCTCACGCGATTAGTAAGAACTCGGAGCTCCCCAGCGAGCTGCGCGAAGCGGGAGCTAAGCTCCGAGGGCGAGTTGCCGACGGGAGGCCTGAGCGCCAGTTTGACCCTCAAGATGCGGCGGACACTCTCGTCAACTCTCTCGACGGAAATTCGCCCAGAGGCAATGGCCTCGCGAACGGCCGTAACGGCGAGGCGTTGGTTGCTCGGAGTCCAAGCCACCATCACCTGATCGCAGCCGGCGAGAATTGCCCGCACGGCCCGCTCGCCAACGGCGCCGATGGAGCCGGCGGCGCTCATCTCGATGTCGTCGGTAATGACCAGTCCGGGATAATTGGTTCGCTTACGCAAAACCTCAGTAATCAACATCTTTGAAAAAGTAGCAGGCACCCCGGAGGGATCGATGCTCGGGAAGGCAATGTGGGCAACCATGATTGCGCTTGGGTATTGAAACTTGGCAAACCACTCGAAGGGCACAAGGTCACGGGTTTCGAGCTGCTCAAGCGTATCTTTTTTGTGGGGCAGCGAGCGATGGCTGTCGGTAATGACGCCGCCGTGGCCGGGAAAGTGCTTAGAAGTGGGAATGACCCCGGCGTCGGCCAGACCGGCGGAATAGGCTTCGCCAAAAAGCTTCACGCGCTCCGGACTTTGTCCAAAGGAGCGATTGCCGATAAAGTTGCCCTCATAAGGATCGGACAAGTCCATCACCGGAGCCAAGTTCATGTTAAATCCGAGCAGGGAAATGATCTTGCCAGTGATTTTTCCGGCTTCCCGAACCAATTTGGGGTCATCGGCCATTCCCAGAGCCAAGGCGCTGGGGGGCGAGGGATTGGTCTTAACGCGAGTTACAGTGCCGCCCTCTTGGTCTACCATCAACAGCATCGGCAGCCCAACGTGTGACCGCGAGACCTCTTGGATTTGCTGATTCAGAGTGGAAATTTGCTCGGGGCTGCGGATGTTGCGATGAAAGACAATAAGTGAACCTGGTTTATATTTAGCGAGCAAGCGGCGAAGGGGCGGATCCATTTCTTGGCCCCGAAACCCAAAGACAAACATTTGCCCAATCTTCTGTTCAAGAGAAAGCCGCCCCAGCTCCGCCTCGATCTTGGCCTGGTCGGCTTCGGCGAGCGGCAACACCTGACCAAAGGCGGTGCCCACGCCCCAAAAAGCAAGCGAGACAAAAGCCGCGATTTTACACTTGCCGCCGAGCTCAGCCAAAACAGACAGGAGATTGAAAAAGTTTTTAGATATAATTACGCTCATGTCATCCCGAATTAACAGCCTTGAACGCGCTCTTTCCGCCGTACTCATCGGCATAATACTGATGGGAACTGAAGGACGCGCACACGCGGCCGAGGCGATTCCGGACGTTGGTAAGCGAACACTGGCGAGTGAGGATGACCCGGGTGATGGGTTGGTGGTGGTCGAGCCGGCCAATGTTGTTCCCATCAGCCGCAAAGGAGAGTTTCGCCTCATCCCTTATAGCGACCGCCGTTCAAAGTGGGGAATGACGTTTAGCCTGTCTTACAGCGCGTTTTCGCCGATTTATTACGAACCCAATTTTTATGCGGTTAACTTCGAAGAAATGTATCTGTCGGAAGATGTCCCGCTCATTGAGATGACAATGACTTGGAAGCGAAACTTTTCTCTCGGGTCATTGGGAATTGAGTTTGGCGTCGGCATGTATGAAAACGATTCGGACGTCACCGAACTGCCGTCGACCCTATCGATTATTCCAATTCGCTTAGGCGGAGTTTTTGCTCTCGATGCTATGACCAAAGAACCCTGGGTGGTTCCCTATGTTTCGGGAGGCGCCTATACGGTGAGCTACAAAGAGGAATTGGCCTCCAGCTCAGTCAACGGATTTACACAGGCCTCCTTTTACGTCGCGGGAGGAGTAGCCTTTCAACTTAACTGGATTGATAAGCAAGCCGCCCTCGAGTCCTACGTTGATTCGGGCATTGAGAACACCTATCTCTACGTTGAGGGGCGCAAGTTTTTTGCCTCTACGGCGGAAAAAGATCCGGACTTTGAGACCGACATTCACGCCAACGGTGGATTTCGGGTTGAATTCTAATTAACGAGACACCGCGAGAGTTTTCGCTAGCGTAAGCGCTACTGCGGCGGGAGCAGGCGCTTAAGCAGCATCAACTCATCCAACACG
This sequence comes from Bdellovibrionales bacterium, assembly GCA_020850475.1. GTDB lineage: Bacteria > Bdellovibrionota > Bdellovibrionia > Bdellovibrionales > UBA1609 > JADZEO01. The sequence goes on from JADZEO010000082.1 coordinate 29,096, forward strand.
GATGGCCAGGTGATTTCATTCATACGAATAATCAACCGACTGTCAGGAGAAAGCGAAAACTTTTTGTTTTCGCGAGCGGTAAGTTCGAGAACCCGTTGAACGGGTATGCGAGTCTGCGGAGTAAACGCGAGCGAGATTCGCTTGGTGCCAGCGGTCACATCGCGAACGCTGAGTTCGGCGCAAACTCGGCGAATCATCATGACCCCCAGCAAATTGAGCACCACGGGTGGAGGCTTGCCGAATTGATCGCGAAGCTCTTCTTCGATGCGCTCGAGGTCTTCGGGGAGTGAAATATCAGTCAGGGCCTTGTAGTAGTAGAGGCGCACCCGAATATCCGGAATATACGAATCGGGTATAAAGGCCGGAATGCGAAGGTTGATTTCGGGCTCAATGTCGTCGGGCTTGTGAGGGGTGCCGCGAACTTCGTTGACGGCTTCGTCGAGCAACTCCATGTAGAGCTCATAGCCAACGGCGTTGATATGTCCAGATTGATCTTGGCCGAGCAGGTCACCCGCCCCGCGAAGCTCCAAATCGTAGTGAGCAATGCGGATGCCGCTGCCCAAAGCGGTGTTTTCCTGGAGCACACGCAAACGTTCTTGCGCGTCTGGATCAATTCGCCGATTCGGTGGAATGAGCAGATAACAATAGGCGCGCTCCTTACTGCGCCCCACCCGGCCGCGGAGCTGATAGAGTTGGCTTAGGCCAAAATGATCGGCGCGATCGACGAACATGGTGTTCGCTCGAGGAATGTCCATTCCTGATTCGATGATGGTCGTACAAATGAGCATATCAAGTTCATAGTTGAAAAACTGAACCATGGTTTTTTCTAGTTCGGACTCGTCCATTTGGCCGTGAGCGACCGCCATTCGAATGTCGGGAAGCAGCTCGCGGAGCTCATCGGCAAGTCCGTAAATGCTTTGCACGCGGTTATGGATAAAGAAAATCTGCCCACCCCGCCCCACTTCCGCCAGGACGGCCTTTCGGATGGTTTCCTTATCAAACTTGCAAACAAAGGTTCGGGTCGGGAGTCGATCAAGGGGTGGGGTGTTCAACAAACTGAGGTCACGAATCCCCACCAAACTCATGTGAAGCGTCCGCGGGATAGGGGTCGCTGACAGGGCCAAGGTATCAACGCCCACCTTGATTTTGCGTAAAGTTTCCTTGTGTTTCACTCCGAACTTTTGCTCTTCATCGATAATCAGCAAGCCCAAGTTTTTAAACTGAATGTCCTTACTGAGCAGGCGGTGGGTTCCGATGACAATGTCAACCTGCCCCGCCGCGAGATCCGCCAAGGTCTTCTTAACGTCCTTGTTGTCAACAAAGCGATTAAGCGGGCGAATGATCACAGGCCAAGGCGCAAAGCGCTTCAGAAAAGTTTGGGTGTGTTGAAAGGTCAAAACCGTAGTTGGCGCGATAACGGCCACTTGCTTTTTGTCCTCTACGGCCTTGAAGGCTGCGCGCATGGCAATCTCGGTCTTTCCAAACCCGACGTCACCGCACAACAAGCGGTCCATTGGGCGCTCGCCGCCAAGATCAGTAAGAACATCCTGAATGGCGCGCACCTGATCATCAGTCTCTTCGTACGGGAAGGCGTTTTCAAAGCTAAAATAGTTTTCGTCGGGAGAAGAAAAGGGCTGTCGAGAAAACTGGGCGCGCTTGGCATAAAGCTGAAGGAGATCCAACGCCAAGTCTCGCAAATGCTTGCGAACCTTGGTCTTGGTTTTTTCCCAACCCGTTCCCCCGAGCTTGTCGAGCAGAGCTGGCGACGCGGGCCCAGAGTACTTTTGAATTTGGCCCACGCGATAAACGGGCAAATACAAGCTGTCGTTGTCGCGGTAGCGAAGGTGAATCATCTCAGTCGGAACGCCCTGGATCTCCATCGCCTTGAGGCCGTCATAAATTCCTACGCCATGAAGCTTGTGGACGACAAAGTCGCCCGCCTTGAGGTCGCCGAAGGTAACCGCATTCACCCGCTGAGCCAGCGTGCCCGACGAGCGCTGCTCCCGGCGAGCCTTCTTAGTCCCCCAAAAATCGGAGTCTCGCAAAAACAAAAGCTGATCGGGGTTACTGCGAACCGTATCCGGCCAAGGGCCTACCAAAATTTGAACTAGATTGGGCTGGCGTTCCTGGGCGGCCAAAAGCTCTGCCCAGGGAGGAGAGGCGCCCTCGAACAAGGCCGTCGTAAAGCCGCACTTTTCTAACAAGAGCGCAATACGGCTTGCTGAAGACGAGGCGTGAGCGCTGACAAAAATACTAAACCCATCGTCACGAAGCGGGCGGAGCTTTGCGGAAACATACTGGATCTGTTCTTCCGGCTTCCCAAGTAAGGCAACGGCCTGGGTGCGAAACTCCGTCATATCAGGAGCGGGATACTCGATGATGTCACTGTGATCGGCGTCCTCGGTCTGCGAGGCTTCGGAGAGAAGGATTTTTGAAAAATCGATCTGGCGACTGCCCTCTGGCCAGGGCAAGCTTTCGAACGAGTCAAAAAGACCATCAACTTCGGGGCGAACGGCCGCCGAAGAAGCCTCAAGAAAATCGGCCCGGAGGGATTCCCGATTGAGATCATGGTGCCGAGAACACTCGAGCGGATCGAGAGTGACGACGGTCAGCGGGCAACTAAAATGACTCAAGGGGGATTCTGGCGCGGAGTAGAAGTACGGCAAGAGAAATTCAATGCCAGGAAAATGATGTCGCTGGGTCAGAGAATGCAAAATGGTTTCGACTTCCGCCGAGCTCACCTCGCGACCTTCGAGTGAGGCGCGGTAGCGTGAGGTGAGGTCTTGCAGAGTTTCTTCGTTGAAGAGGGTCTCCCGAGGCGGAATGAGGACAATCTCCTCCGCCGAAAGGTCCGTGCTTAATTGCGTTTCTGCATCAAAGAAACGCAGAGAGTCGACTTCGTCCCCAAAGAGTTCCAGGCGAACAGGTTGATCATAAGTGGGAGAAAAGAGATCGACGATGCCCCCCCGCTGAGTAAAAAGCCCCACCTCGTCGACCACGCCAGAGCTTTGATAACCGAGGGAGGACAAGTGCTTAAAAAACTCGGGCCCCAGGGTGTCACCCTTCCGTAGCCGCACCATGTTTTGCGACAGTTCGCTGAACGGCAGGGTTTTTTGAACCAGGGAGGTGACGGAGGCTAAAAAAATCTGCCCCGGGCGAGCTTCTTGCGCAGCAGCCAGCCAGCGAACGCGCTGACTTGAGAGTCGAGGGTTGGGGTAGAGATTGGAATAGGGGCTTACATCAAATCCCGGCAAGGTAAAAACCGGGGAAGTCTTATTGAAAAAGCGAATGCACTCGATGAACCGGTCGACCTCGTCATCCGTTGGGACAATCACAAGCCGCACGCCGCCACGATCCCAGGGGAAGGAATCAGTTACGAGCCCGGCAGCCAAAGTGAACGAAGTTGTGCCCACGACGTGGAGGGGCCGGTGCCGGTTACGATCCCAAGCCGAATCAATAATTTGTCCGAGGCGAGGATGCCAGGCTTCATGGATTTTCATTGGGGGATCACAGTTAATTCACCGCACCAAAAAAGCAACTGATTTTGTGGGACAGATAACGCGAAGTTGCCCAAGGAACCCCATGGGCTGGCGACCGCGGGCACGGCGGCCCGGTCGATATCTTCTTGAATACACTGATTTTTCTTGGACTCTTGAGCGCCGCTCTGATTATATATTTCCCGGACCCCAAATCTTAAGATTTCATCGTTCGGAGATTGGAATGTCACCGCTGGTAATCATCCTCGCTCTCGGAGTCTTCGTTGCTATTTTCGGTATCGCACTCGTTTATGTTTCTTCTCTGCTGGGGCCGCGCCAGCCGCAGTCGCAGATGAAGTTGACGCCTTATGAATGCGGGCTTGAAGGCGAGCGCAGAGAAGACACAAAAATTTCTGTGAACTTTTATCTCACCGCGATTCTTTTTATTCTCTTCGATATCGAGATTATTTTTATGTATCCGTGGGCGGTGGCCTTTGGTGATTACCTCTCGGCGGGAAACGGCGTCTACATCTTTGCGGTCATGGCCGTCTTTTTGGCGATCTTTATTTTCGGATTGATTTGGGAAATCAAATCCAAGGCGTTGGAGTGGGAATAAATGGGACAAGACGTTTTTGAGATTACAATTAATGCCGTTAAGATGGTGGCCATTTTCTTATTGATGGTGCAACTGGTGCCAGTTCTGGTTTGGGTTGAGCGCCGAGGCTCAGCGTTTATTCAAAACCGGTTTGGTCCGAATCGAGTGGGGCCACTGGGGCTCACGCAGCTTTTGGCGGACGCGGTAAAGTTTTTGTTTAAAGAGGAATATATCCCGAACGGAGCGAATCGCCTTTTGTTCTATGGCGCGCCCGTGATGGCGTTGGTCCCCGGGGCGCTCGCCTTTGGGTCTTTGCCGCTCTCGATGCCAATTAAGATTGAACCCTTTTCGATTTCAATTTTAGGAATGTCCATTGCGACCACCAAGGCCTACACTTTTGCGTTTCAAAGCTTCGACATTGGCATTGGAATTGTTTTTGTTCTAGGCGTTTCGTCGTTAGGCGCTTACGCGCTGTTAATGGCGGGTTGGAGTTCGAACAACAAGTATTCGTTGTATGGAGCCCTTCGCGCGAGCGCCCAGATGATTAGCTACGAACTGGCTCTCGGCTTGTCCTTGGTAGGCGTTTTGTTGCTTTACAACACCTTTACGTTTTCTGAAATGATTAACCTCCAGCAAGGACCGCTGACGATTAACGTCATGGGAGCGGTGAAGGAAATTTCCTTTTTGCCGAACTGGGGCATCTTCTTTCAGCCGTTGGGCGCGATTATTTTATTTTCCGCCATGTTTGCCGAAACCAATCGCCTGCCCTTTGATTTGCCAGAAGCGGAAGCCGAGCTCGTGGCCGGATATCACACCGCCTATGGCGGACTTAAAATGCTCATGTTCTACATTGGTGAGTACGGTCACATGCTCGTGGCCTCGGGTCTGATGGTGACCTTTTATTTTGGCGGATATAACTTGCCACTCATCGACAGCGCTCAAGTGGTGGAACACTTTGTTGGTCATGGACTTTCGGCAAATGCCGCAGCGGTCATGGGAGCGCTTGCCCTCTTTGTTGTTTTTCTGGCAAAGGTCTTAGTCTTTCTGTGGATTTTTATTTGGGTCAGATGGTCTTTGCCGCGTTTTCGGTATGACCAGCTAATGGATTTGGGTTGGAAAACCATGTTGCCCTGGGCTCTGGCGAATACCATCGTCACGGCCGTGGTCATCTTGGTTCTCAGAAACAAGTGGGTTCATTGATGGAAAACAGTTTGTTGTTTTATGTGCTATCGACACTGATTGTGTTGTTTTCGTTTGGCATGTTGGTGGCGGCAAACCCGGTGTTTTCGGCGCTGTTCTTAGCGCTGACGATGGTGGGCCTGGCCGGGTTGTTTTTTCACCTCGAGGCTTATTTCATAGCCGGAGTTCAGCTCATTGTTTATGCCGGCGCAGTCATGGTGCTGTTTGTGATGGTGTTAATGCTGTTTGATCTCAAAAAAGAGATTGCGCCGTTTTCGCGCGGCACCCTAGCGGGTTTTGTAAAGTTGGTTTGTGCTGGCGCCTTGTTCGGCTTGATTATTGGTGCCGCCAAACACTCGACGGAAATGATGATGATCACGCCCGAGCAGGCCGCCAGCCAAAGTGGTTACGCAGTCGAGATGAAGGCCCTGGCGACGCTACTGTTTACCAAATATTTGCTGGCCTTCGAAGTTCTGGGGGTGTTGCTGCTGTTGATTGCCGTCGGGGTTGTGGCGGTGTCGCGCGCGAAGGGAGGAACCCATGTTCGCTCTTGAGGGACTTAAATACGTAGGACTAAATCATTATCTGGTGTTGTCCGGCATTCTTTTTACCATCGGCATGCTCGCCGTTCTCCTGCGCAGAAATCTCATTGTAATTTTAATGGGCGTGGAACTGATGCTCAATGCGGTGAACCTGAGCTTCGTCGCGTTTAGCCACTTCTCAGCCAACATTAACGGGCAGCTCATGGTGTTTTTTGTAATGACGGTCGCGGCGGCTGAAGCGGGCGTGGGCTTGGCACTCGCGGTGACGCTGTTTAAGACCTTTCGAGAAGTTAATATTCGGCTTTTTGAGCAACTTAAGGGTTAGGGCAATTCGATGACGACAAACATACTATTTGCAGCGCTGTTGCTGGCCCCACTAATTGGCTTTCTTTTTAATGGCATCCGCTATCAGAGTAAAAATTGTCTGCTGGCGGGAACCGTTGCGTCGGGCGCAGCACTTCTGTCTTTTGCTTGCTCTGTGGTGTTGGTTTACCAGCTCGCGCATCTGCCAGTCGAGAGCCGCGCACTGACCGCCCACTTTTTTGACTGGATGACGGTTGCGACCTTTAAGGTAAGCGCCGCTTTTTTGCTCGACCAAATCAGCGCGATCATGGTTCTGGTGGTAACGGGCGTGGGTTCACTCATTCACATTTTTAGCGTCGGCTACATGTCACACGACGAACGCCCGTCAAAGTATTTCGCCTACCTCAATCTCTTTTTATTCAACATGTTGCTACTCATTCTCGGTGACAACCTTTTGGTGATGTTCGTTGGCTGGGAAGGCGTTGGCCTTTGCTCTTACCTGCTTATTGGCTTTTGGTTCACTGATCGCGAAAAGGCAGCGGCGGGAATGAAGGCCTTTATCACCAATCGGATTGGTGATGCGGGATTTTTAGTCGGGATTTTTTTGATTTTTGCTACCTTTGGCACGGTGACGTTTACCAACTTGATTTCGTTGCTGCCGGCGGCGGCCGAAGTCGGATGGACCGGGCCGATCACACTCGCGTGTTTGTTTTTGTTTGTCGGAGCCACGGGCAAGTCAGCCCAGATTCCTCTGTACGTTTGGCTGCCGGATGCCATGGCGGGCCCGACTCCGGTTTCGGCACTCATCCACGCGGCGACCATGGTGACGGCGGGTGTGTACATGATGGTGCGACTGAGCGCACTTTATGTCTTAGCACCGAATGCGATGATGGTGGTGGCGATCGTCGGCGCTCTTACGGCGCTGATGGCGGCATCCATTGGCATGACCCAATGGGACATCAAAAAGATTTTGGCCTATTCAACAGTATCGCAGCTTGGCTACATGGTTTTGGGCGTCGGCGTTGGCGCCTTTATGCCGGCGATGTTTCACTTGATGACCCACGCGTTTTTTAAAGCGCTGATGTTCTTGGGCTCTGGGAGCGTGATCCACGCCATGCATGAAGAGCAGGACGTTCGCAAAATGGGCGGTCTCAGAAAATATATGCCCATCACCCATGCGACCTTCTTAATTGGTTGGCTGGCGATTATCGGCATGCCGCCGTTTGCGGGATTTTTTAGCAAAGATGAAATTTTGTGGAACGCCTGGAATTTGCCTGGAGCCGGTAAATTGTTCTGGCTCGTCGGCGTGGTGGGCGCGGCGATTACGGCCTTTTATATGACTCGACTGATGGCCTTGGTCTTTTGGGGCAAGAGTCGGGTGTCTTCGCACGTGCACCCGCATGAGGCGCCTCCGTCGATGGCAATACCGCTGATTATTTTGGGTGTGCTTTCCTTGGTCGGCGGTTGGGTGGGAATTCCTCACGTCATTTCCGCGATCCTTCCGGGACATCCCGAAAATATTTTGGGACACTGGCTGGAGCCGGCCTTAGCTCGGCTGCCGCACGAGATTCACGGCTCGGCCCTGTTGGAGTGGTCGTTGATGGGAATTTCAGTCGGCGTAGCCGGCCTCTCGGCTTGGTTTGCCTTTGATTCATATATTAAACACCCCGACCGACCGCAAAAAATCACGGCGAAGATTCGGCCGGTCTACGAGCTGGTCAACGACAAGTATCGAGTTGACGAGCTTTACTTCGGTAGAATCATTAACCCCTTGGTCGACATAAGTAAGGGACTTTGGGCGTACATTGACGTTAATTTTATTGATAAGGCAACTTACGCTGCCGCGGACCTGATTAAGAGCGCTGGTGGCGGAATTCGCGCGATCCAAAACGGCAACATTCAACACTATGCTTTAATGGTGGCGCTAGGTCTCGTGCTGTTGATCGTATTTGCTCTTTGAGGTGATAGATGCTGTTAACCACATTGGTCTTCCTACCGCTTTTTATGGCTGGCGTTTTGCTTTTGGTGCCCAACGAGAAGGTGCTTAAACCGATGGCCCTGGGCTTTGCGCTCGTCGAGTTTGTGCTGAGCCTTGCGCTGTTCTTGCGGTTTGATCCTGGGCTTGCGGGACTGCAGCTCGTCGAGCGTTCGGCTTGGATTCGCTCGGCGGGCATCGGATACTTTCTTGGCATCGACGGCATTTCCTTGTGGCTGGTCTTGCTGACGACCTTCTTAACTCCGATCACTATCCTCGGGGCTTGGTCGGCGATTACTAAAAAGGTCAAAGCCTTTTTGATTGCCATGTTGGTGCTTGAAACCACCATGCTGGGCACCTTTGTGGCCATGGATGCAATTTTGTTTTACACTTTTTTTGAGGCCTCGTTGCTGCCCATGTATTTTATCATCGGCATTTGGGGCGGCGAGCGACGGATTTATGCGACTCTCAAGTTTTTTATTTATACGATGGTCGGCTCACTTTTTATGCTCTTGGGAATTATCGCCCTCATGTTCTATGCCCAAGACCAACTGGGTTACATGTCGGCAAGCCTAGTTGACTTCTACAAGCTGCAAATCCCCTTTGTCGCCGGAGAATTTCTATCGACACAAACCCTGCTCTTTTTTGCGTTTTCGTTGGCTTTTGCCATCAAGGTACCGGTGTTTCCGTTTCATACGTGGCTACCCGATGCTCACGTTGAGGCACCCACACCAGGCTCGGTGATTCTTGCTGGGGTCATGCTTAAAATGGGCACCTATGGATTGTTGCGGTTTTCCATACCGATGTTTCCCGAGGCAGCCTCGTACTTTGCTTGGATTTTTCTTTTGATCGGCGTTGTTGGAATTATTTATGGAGCCCTCGTGGCGATGGTTCAGCCCGACATCAAGAAGTTGGTGGCCTATTCTTCGGTATCTCACATGGGCTATGTCGTTCTCGGCTTGTTTGCCTTTAACGCCTATGGCATCTCGGGCGGCTTGTATCAAATGCTCAATCATGGAATCAGCACCGGCGCACTTTTCTTGTTGGTGGGGATGATCTATGAACGAACACACTCGCGGGAAATTGCACGATACGGAGGCTTGGCTTCGGCGGCACCGATATTTACCATTTTGTTTATGATTATTACTTTGTCTTCGATAGCCGTGCCCATGACCAATGGCTTTGTTGGAGAGTTCTTCATTTTGCTGGGCACCTTTATGAGCGCGAAGGGGTATGCCCTCTTTGCGGTCACCGGCGTGGTGCTTGGTGCGGCCTATATGCTTTGGATGGTTAAGCGGGTCTTTTTTGGAGAAAAAGGGGAGCTCGTCAAGAAGTATGAGTCTCATGGACTCGACGTCAATTGGCGGGAAATTTTGGTGATGGCGCCGCTGGTGGTTTTAGTTTTTTGGATGGGCCTGTTCCCCAACCAGTTTTTGCGGTGGAGTAAGGCCAGCATTGATCACCTGGTCGAAAATCGCCTGACCTATGAATTGCCGGTTGTTGGAGTTCCGTCAAACCCCTCATCCTATGTTGTTCAGCGCGCAGCGAGCGCATCCAAGGCGGGAGAGTAAAATGACAATCAACCTCAGCGTCATCGATTTTATTTTAATCAGCCCGGCGGTGGCTTTGTTCTTAGCCAGCCTGCTCCCGCTGAGCCTCAAGGCCTTTCGGCCCAACCGAGAAACGCAGCCGACCACCGTGATCCTGTGGGCACTGGTCGGCCTGGTGGCCTCGGGAGGAATGGCGATTGCGAACTTTGGTGTCAGCCAAACGGCGTTTGAAAAGGCCCTGGTTTTCGACGGCCTTTCGAGCTGGTCTTCCATTTTAATTGTGGTGTCGACAGCGTTCGGGCTGTTGTTGGCCAAGGAAAGTCTGGCAACCAACACCAAGCAGTTTAGCGAACTGGTTTTTTTAATACTCAACGCGGCCGCCGGAATGATGTTGGTGGCGTGGTCGAATGATTTAATTATGCTTTTTATCGGCATTGAGGTGATGTCTTTGTGTCTCTACCTTGCTGTCGCCCTGAGCTTGGAGCAGCGACTTGCCAAAGAGGCCGCATTTAAATATTTTGTTTTGGGTAGCTTCGCTTCGGCCATTTTTCTTTATGGAGTGGCCTTTATTTTTGGGACGAGCGGCAACACATTTTTGCTGGAGTTATCCGAGGTGGGCTCGGAACTGATCAGCACCAATCGACTTTTTTTGTTCGGCGTTGTTATGGTCGTGGTGGGCTTGGCCTTTAAGGTTTCTATCTTTCCATTTCACGACTGGACGCCCGATGTTTATCAAGGTTCCGCGACACCGGTTACGGCCTTTATGGCGGCGGGAGTGAAGGTTGCCGTGTTTGTGTCGTTCTTGCGGGTGATGGCGACGCAAATTCTCAACGGCGAACGCGCAGAAGATTTGATTTTTGCCCTTGAGTGGCTCACGGTCCTCACCATGTTGGCCGGCAATATTGCCGCCATCCTTCAGAGTAGTGTGAAGCGCATGTTAGCCTATTCGAGCGTTGCCCACTCGGGTTATGTTCTAATGGGCGTGTTGGCCGCAGGAGTTGGAGAGCAGGGCGAGCTAGGGGCTTCGGGCGTTTTGTACTACGTGCTGGGCTACGCGGTGATGACCCTTGGATCCTTTGGTGTTCTGAGTATGTTCGAAAAGAACGAAGGCACAGATCTTGAGGTCACGGACCTCAAGGGCTTGGCCAGTCGGTATCCAATTGCGGCCCTCTGTCTTTCACTGTTGTTGCTGAGTCTAGCGGGCATTCCCCCGACCGTGGGATTTTTCGGAAAGTTCTTTTTGTTTTCGGCCGCTCTTAAGCAGGGATTTTTCTGGGTTGCCGTGTGGGGCGTGTTGAGCTCGGCTATTAGCGTCTACTACTATCTGCGTCCCATCGTTTACATGTACATGGCCGAGGGCGAACCCTTACAGGCACCCGCGGGTCGGCAGCTTTCTAAGATTGTGGTTACAGTCTGTGCGATCCTGGTAGTTGTCGTCGGTCTCATTTCGAATCCCGTGTACGATGCCATTCGCAAGAGCGTGGCGGGCATGTTTTAGAAAAGTGTTTCGCTTAGGTTGGCGTGGGACGCCTGAGCCGAGGCCCGAAAAAAACCCTAAATGTTGTACTGGCGCAAGGTCGTCATTGCGCACTTAAAGCCAGTCTTTACGATCTTCGAGAGAATTGTCGGGTTAAGGCTAAAGTGATCGTAAAAGAACATCTCATAATCTTGCGGACTTGGATGAATGTAAATGTACTCGACATGAGGTTTGTAATTGGTGCGTGAGACCAGAATGTCCATCAATTTTTGTCGGTGCTCGTCGGGGATTTCGGCTTCTCGCAAATAGCCATTAACGGCATTGATCAACCCACGAACAGTTTGCTGGTGTTCAATGTGCTTGGCGATCTTTTGTTGGACCACTTGATAGAGGGCCTGATTGGCAATGATTGGAATTCCATATTCATGTAAGGAACCCATCTCTTCATTGTAGTGATAGGGCTGAATCGAATAGGATGCGATAACCAAATCCGAGCCATGGTCGGCAGCCACATGAGTCGACAACGTGTCGCGAATTTCGCCATCAAAAAAATAGATTTCTTTTCCGGACTGATTGGTAATTGCATAAGGCGAGAAAAACGGAGGGAGACTCGCGGATGCGGCGACGGCTTCACTGATCTTGGAGTAGCTCGCGTATTTGATGGACTTGTCTTTTTTAGTTTCCTCAAAGGGCCCGAACACAACCTTGCGGGAATGGTTCAACTGGGTCGCGACAATAAAGAGCTGAGCCTTGAGGGCTTTAAAGTCATTCGAAATCAGAACATTGTCTCGCAAGTAGCGCTCAATATTTTCGGTCGTGAACACCCCATTGACCTTAACTCCGCGCTTAAGCAGCACCTCTAGACCACCTGAAATGACGGGCTTTTTTCGAAACAATTTGGGCAAAATGCGAGTGGGATTTCCGGCCCGAATATTGAGCGAAAAAATATCGCGATACGTCAGCGGCTTAAGGTACGAGCCCGTGGCTTTCTTGCGCCAGATCGGCGAATCAAGCCCCGCCCCTTGAGTGAAAGCATGGATAATGGCGTCTACATCGTAGCCAGCAGCCAAGAAGGTGCTTATCACCGAGCCGGCACTTGAGCCCACATAAGTCTGAAACGTGAGAGGAGCTGGCGGCGCAGGTGTTTCCGCCGGGTCTTCGGCGGATTTAAATCCCCCGGAAAATTGAAAGCCCTTTTCTCGAAGAGCCAAACACACCCCAATGTGAAAGGCTGCGGCCTTGACGCCACCTCCACTCAACACTAAGGATGGATGTTTTTTTTCGCTTAGGCGCATAACCTGAATATCCTAAACAAAATCTTAGTGGAGGGGAACCCCTATTTTTTCTGGTCCCATCTATTTTGCCAGTAATATAAGCGGTTTATCGTGCCTGGAGTGGGCTGGCCCCCGGGGCTGGTGACTATCCAATCAGACGCGGCTGAATAGTCTAAGGGGGCTTTTTGAGCAGTCGAGATAAGCGCTGACCACCATCCGAAGGTCTAGAATGGGTAGCCATGAAACCTAGTCAGGCAAAGGCAGACAAAGGCCCAGAGATGAATATTCGCCCGCAATCTTTCTTTACAAGAGCCCTTCCTATGGTAGATTTGACTAGTCAGACGGGAGGATGGTTTGACTAAGGCCAGCTGGATCACACTTAACGACTACTCAATTAAGTACAAAGTCAGTGCTTCGACCCTTAGAAGGCGAATCAAGGACAAGACTGCGGAGTTTCGTTTTGATGATGGCAAGTACTGGTTTCGTGACCTTCCCCTCAAGAATCATAGTCCTAGGGAAGCGAACAAGGCTTCTATCGCCCCCCCACAAGGCGAAGCCTTGAACGCAGCAAAAGGATCGGCAAAAGACTCTTCCCCCTTGATTCAGGAATTGCCGCTGAATCAAGGGGCAGACGCACCCTCGCAGGTGTGGTCGACAGCTCAGGCGCTGCTCCAGGAGATCAAAAAGGCCTACATGATCATCCTGCAAGAAAAGGAAGAGCAGATTTTGCAGCTGAAAGAGGAAGTCATCGATCTAAAAACCTTGGTTAGGGTTCTCGAGCAGAACAACGAGCACCTGCTGGGTGCGACCAACCACGCCTCGGCGGCGGACGAGAGTCCCACCGGCGACTGGGCCTTTTCACTCGATAAATAAGCTCTCCACCAAAATGAAAAACGCCCACAGGTGTGGGCGCAGTCTTAAAGCAATTTGCTTGAATCCCTTAGGCGGCCGAAGGATTGGAGTCCATCTTCCCCTTTTTGTTTGGCTTCACGACGTCTTTGGTCTTTTTGCGGGCTTTCTTGTCAAAAGCGAGGGCAAAAACCTCGTCCAAGTTTTCAACGAAGATAAAGTTCATCTTCTCTTTGAACTCAGAAGGAATATCCGAAACATCCTTCTTGTTCGCCAAAGGCATGATGATCTTGGTGATGCCATGGCTGAGGGCGGCCAGAGCCTTTTCGCGAATACCACCCACGGGCAGCACTCGACCCGACAGCGTAATCTCTCCAGTCATCGCAATGTCTTTGCGAATCGGGGTGTCGGTCATCAAGCTCGTCAAACAAGTCGCAATCGTCACTCCCGCAGATGGGCCGTCTTTCGGGATGGCACCCGCAGGCAAGTGCACATGCACCTCGTTGTTTTCGAACCAAGTCTCGTCGATTCCCAGTTCAGCATAGTGCGATTTTGCATAAGACATAGCTGCGGCGGCGGACTCCTTCATGACATCACCGAGCTGTCCGGTGAGCATCATTGAGCCCTTGCCCTTGAACTTCAAGGCTTCGACGTAGAGAATTTCGCCGCCCGCCTGAGTCCACGCCAGTCCGGTGCAAATCCCCACTTGGTTCTCCTTGAGTTTTTCGTCACGCAAAAAGCGCGGAGGTCCCAGCAGGTCCGAAACGCGCTCGGCATCGATCACCACTTTTTGATTACTGCCAAGGACCACCTGTTTGGCGATCTTTCGGCAGACTGAACCAATTTCTCTCTCGAGATTGCGCAGTCCCGCCTCACGGGTGTAGTGCGAAATCAGGAACTTAATCCCCTCGTCGAGGAACTCGATGCTATCTTTATTAATTCCATTTTGCTCGATTTGCCGTTCGATCAAGTGTTTGCGTGCGATCAACACCTTGTCGTTTTCGGTGTAGCCGGAAATATTAATGATCTCCATCCGATCACGCAATGCCGGAGGAATATTTTCCAGCACGTTGGCGGTCGCAATAAACAGGACATTGCTCAGATCAAAGTCAACATTGAGGTAATTGTCTCTAAAAGTTGAGTTCTGCTCTGGATCCAACACCTCCAGCATGGCGGCGCTTGGGTCACCGCGAAAATCGGAGCCCAGCTTATCAACCTCATCGAGAACAATTACCGGGTTATTGGTCTTGACGTGTTTAAGGGCATGAACAATCTTGCCAGGCATGGCGCCGACATAGGTTCGTCGGTGACCACGAATTTCGGCCTCGTCCTTTACGCCGCCCAAAGAAAGGCGGAAGTACTCACGGCCCATCGAGCGAGCAATACTTTTACCAAGCGAAGTTTTTCCTACGCCAGGAGGTCCCGCAAAACACAAGATCGGACCCTTCAGATCTTTATTCTTGAGTTTGCGAACGGCCAAGAACTCGAGAATACGATCCTTCACCTTGTGGAGATCGTAATGATCTTCGTCGAGAATTTTTTGGGCTCGCGTAATGTCCAAATTGTCTTCCGTTGAGCGGGCCCACGGCATCTCAACCATCCAGTCGAGATAAGTTCTAACCATCGAAGCCTCGCTGGCATCGGGGTGCATACGCTCCAAGCGGTTCAATTGTTTGAGAGCCTCAGTTTGAACCTCCTGAGTCATACCGCAGTTCATAATACGCTCACGAAGTTCGTCGATCTCTTCCGTTTTGGAATCTGAATCCCCAAGCTCATTCTTTATTGCACGCATTTGCTCGCGCAAAAAGTACTCGCGTTGGCTCTTGGACATCTCGTCTTTGGCGGTATTGCGGATGCGAGCTTGCATCTGCAGCACTTCCAGTTCGTTGGCGAGAATCTCGTTAACCAACTTAAGGCGATCCTTGGGCACTTGGGTTTCGAGCACGCGTTGAGCGTCCGCGACCTTGAGGCCAAGATTGGAAGCAATCAAGTCGGCCAAACGTCCAGGATCAGTCACATCATCTAATACTAATAGGATATCGGGAGAGAGCATCCGGCCCAGAGCAATGATCTTTTCCAGCTGCTCCTTGGCATTGCGGATCATGGCTTCAAACTCAATATTGGGACCGGTTGTCGCCGGGTCGTCGATTTTTTCCACCTCGACTTCAAAGCTTGGTTTGGATTTAACATATTGAGTGATCCGGCCCTTTGAGATCCCCTGAATCAAAATCTTCACGCGTCCGTCAGACAACTTCCGCATACGCATGATCATGGCGATGGTACCAGTTCGGAAAATCGTGTTCTCCGCAGGGTTCTCCTCGGTGATTTCCTTTTGCGAGGCCAAGAAGATCAATCGATTTTTCGCCAAGGCTTCCTCTACCGCGCGAATCGACGACTCGCGCCCCACATACAGAGGTAAAATCATGTAGGGGAAGACCACGATGTCCCTCACGGGCAACATGGGTAAGTGTTTGGGGATCTCGATTACTTTGTCGTCAAAATTCATAAGGCCTCCGCATTGGCGGGAATCAACATTGCTTACCTACTTATCTTTTCGGTCTGGGCGCCCAGGTCTTTAAGGAAAAAGAAGAGGGAAGAGGTCCGGAATTTACTGAAACGACCCGGATTTTTGCAAAATTGTGGCGACAAAAAATTGACGAGTCTAGGTCTTAATAGGCTTCGTTAAGACTGGAGGCGAGGTCGCCCCATAAGAAAAAATTTGTTGTTGCATAAGTCAATCGGTGGACGGGCTCAAAAACAACGAGGGGCCGCTTTGCGGCCCCTCGCCAAGGAGGTTAACATGAAAAACACACGGTCTCTTATCTAACAAATCTCGATTTTAAGGCTTCTCTTAACTCCGCACCCTCAATGCTCAGGCGGGTCCAGGGGATGGCCAGCAGCCGCTCGGCCTCAATGAATTCCGCCGTTTCCTCACACAGCCCAAAAGTTCCCGATTCGATACGGGCGAGGGCGGATTCAATTTCCAAAAGCCGCATACGGAGGCGGTTTTGAACCGACAGAAATTGATTTTCAGCGAGAGTTCTCATCGACTGATCAATCTCATCGCCCCGATCATCGCGGCTGGCGTAGTCCGCACGGTTCTGCGAAAGACGGTTGAGAGTTTCTGCCTTGGCCGCGAGCAGGCGGGATTTACACTCGTCAACGAGAGTCATTGCTAAACGTTCCATTTTTCCCCCTCAAAAAAGGTAGAGTTGAACATCGGTGCCGGCTGGTCCGGACTCGCCTTCCGTTCAGGAAGGTGTTGGTAAGACGTGAAGACGCACTCAGGCGGTTAGTGCGGGCGAGATTTTTTTATAGCGAGTGGCTACTTGGTCGGCTTCTTAGCCAATTTAAGTGGGGTGATTTGACCTTTATCAACTGTAAGTGCCGTTAATGGGCGCTCAATTTCGCGTGAAGCGTTCATATAAAGAGTACCCAAGGAGCCTTTAAAGGTTTTGGCCTCAGCCAGGCTTTCCGCCAGACCGACGCGGGTGTTTTGCCCGCGCTCGATAAGCTCGCGGACCATCAGGCCAGCATCATAACCTTGGGCCTCAAAAAGCCCGGGCTCTTCCTTAAAGGTCTTTTGAAAATCACGAAAAAAAGCCGACTGGCGAAAGCGAGAGTCATTAGAAAAGAAGGCATCAACAAAAACCGAGCCCTCAACAAAGCGTTCGCCCTTGGCGACCAGCTCGGAAGTATTCCAAATATTTGTCCCAAGGAGGTGAACCTTGTTGACCTCTTGAAAAGCCAACATGGGTGCAATTTGACTTACGGCAACGGCACCATCGGGAATAAAAAGCGCGTCGAATTCGATGATCGGCGGCAAAAGATCTGTCGGCGGAAGCGTCCTGCCGCTTACGGTTTTGACCTTCTTCTGCCATTCACGAAGGTGATAGCGATACTCTTCGGCACGATCTTCCAAATAAAAGGTTCCAACGAGGCGCTGAATTGGACCGCTAAAATCAGTTTCCTTCGGATTGTAGGGCTGGGCGCCGACAACCTGACCGCCGCGAGCTAAAACCTCATCCCAAAATAGGTTGGCGTACTCAACGCCGTACGGATCGTTGGGATACAAAATGGCAAAGCGCTTATGGCCGAGATCTTCAATTGCGACTTTGGCGAGTTGGCGAACTTGCATCTCGCTCGTCAAACTGTTTCGAAAAACGGTGGGACCGATATCGGTAATCCCGGCCTTTTGGGAAAGAGCAATGCTGGGTACTCCGAGTTCATCGGCCTTAGAAGCGACAGCCACCGCGGTCTTACTTGAAAGACTGCCGATAATCGAGATGACGTGATCTTCAGTGACCAGCCGTTCGACGGCTCGGCGGGCGGAATCGGGGTTGCCTTCGCTGTCAATCACCGCGAGCTTCACTTTAGAAGCATGTGGCCCATAAATCCCAAGTCCAAGTTGAATGCCGCGCAAAGTTTTATAGCCAAAGTTAGAGGCCTTGCCGCTTAATGGTAGCACGGCTCCAACCGTATAGGGCTCCACCTTGCGGCGGGCTTCAATTTGCTCAAGAAGGTGATTGGCTTTTTCTGAGAGTTCGGTTTCTGGAGCCAAACTCACCGTCTCAAGTAAAAAATCTCTCGCCTTCCAAAAGTCGCGCTGCTCGAACAGCAGTGTTCCGATGCGCAAGACGGCGTAGCTGCGAACAAAACCAAACTTGCTATCGCCAGCAACGATTTCGAGATCCTGGTCACTCAGGTGCGATTCAACATAATCAATCGCGCGGTTCTTAAAAACCTCGCGCTCGTTTGGATTGGTCTCGTTTTCGGAGAGGTAGATAATTGATCGGAGAGCATCGATGCGATCCCCGACGGCCGTAAGAACCTGAAAGCGCAAGCGGTAGATTTCCAGGCGGGTTTGAGGAGAAAGATCGCTCATTTTTAGGCACTTATTAGTCAGACTCAGCACCTCATCATAGCTCCCAGTCTTGGCTAAGGCCTTGGCCGCGCCAACGAGAGCGTCGGCCTCGCGCGGACTAAACACGTCACTGTTAACGACGGAGATATAGGAATCGTAGGAGTTTCGGTAGTCACGTTTTTGATAATAGATTTCGCCCATCGCCATGTAAGCATCGTCCGCGACATCGGTGTCGGGGTGATCTTTAACCAGTTTTTTGAGTTTATTCATCGCCCGGTCGTGGGCGCCAGCGGCCATGTCGATCTCAACTTTCGACATGGTGTCTTGCAGGGGAGCGCCAGCCTTTGTGGGTGGCTTCTTTTTGGGTGCGGAAATGCACGAGCTCAGTCCCAAGCCGCAGGCCAAGAGCAAAATCCAAAAAACAGGGCGGCAGGCAATTTTCATTGGCGCGACTTCATGACCTTTTTGACGTTGTTTAAAAATTCAACCACTAGCGGTGATTTTTGCGTCAAATGCTTCAATTGTCCAACGGCTTTCTGGTCCTCTTCGCTCAGATCGGAGGGAATGTCGACGATGACTTTAACCAGCATATCCCCATGCCCATACCCACCAATGTCTGGGAAGCCCTTGTTCTTTAATCGAAAGAGTTGCCCAGGGTGGGTTCCGGGAGGAACGCGTAAGCTCGCCTTGCCCAGCAGCGTCGGGATTTCGATCTGTGTGCCGACGATGGCATCGACAAAAGAAATTGGTAGATCCATTAAAATATTATTTTCTTCACGGCGAAAAAGAGGGTGTTCCTGACAATTGACAATCACATACAGATCGCCCGCATCGCCGGGCTTGCCCACCGCATCGCCTTCACCGCGCAACTTCAGGCGCTGACCGTTGCGAACACCCGAAGGGACGGTGATTGAAAGCTTGGCGGTTTCTTCTTTACCTCCCCGTCGGCGCACAAACGAAATCGTCTTTTCACAGCCCTTGGCGGCCTCTTCCAGAGTGATCGAAAGAGTGTAGCGAAGATCGGCACCGCGATTTTGCTCAAACCCTGCGGCACCGCCCGCGGGTCCACGACGGCGTCCACTAAACACGTCGCCAAAAAAATCATTGAAGACATCTTGAAAGGATTCAGGATCGGTTCCGCCAAAGCCGCCCCCGAAATCACCACCAAAATCTTTGAATCCGCCAAAGCCCTTACCAAAAGGACCTTGTCCCTGAAAGCCTCCGGCGTGGGCGCCAACGTGCCCAAACTGATCATACATTTGTCGCTTCTTGGGATCGCGCAAAACCTCATAGGCTTCATTTACTTCTTTGAAGCGATCTTCGGCTTGACGGTTTCCCGGGTTCTTGTCGGGATGGAACTTGAGCGCAAGCTTCCGGTAAGCCTTCTTGATGTCTTCAAGAGACGCCGAGCGACTGACCTCAAGAATGGAATAGTAGTCTCGCTTTCCCAATCGAAACCCCTCAATTATCCTTTAGTACCCAATTCTTTCGCCACAACCACCTGAGCAGGTCGGAGGACACGGTCGTGAAGCCGATAAGCCCGTCGGAAAACCTGAGTTATGTGTCCCGGCGGATAGCGATCGGTTTCCTCGCTACTCAGGGCCTCATGCATAAGAGGATCAAACGGTTCACCAACCGGGTCGTGTCCACTGACGCCAAAACGCGAGAGGACTGAGCGCAGCTCTTCGGCGGTGAGGCGGATGCCGTCAACAAAGCCATTAACGTTCTCTGGTTTAATTTCGGAACTCAGGGCGCGATCAAAAATATCGAGCACATCGAGCAGGGCCAAGAGCAAGCGCTCGGAGCCGTACTTCACCAAATCGGAGCGCTCCTTGATCATGTGCTTTGTGTAATTTTCAAACTCTGCTCGCAGGTAGAGGTAGTCGTTCTTCCATCGAGCGGCTTCTGCCTCGGCCTGGCCGAGGGCACTGGGCGCAGACTCGTCGCCGACACTCTCAATTTCGTCACCAAACTCGGAGTTGGGATTTGATTTGTTGTTATTGCTGTCGTCGGAATGGGACAACCCGGCCTCCTGAGTAAAGGATAATATCGTAATAGCAAATATGTGCCCAATACAGAGATTGTCAACGCGTCAAGAGATTCGGGGAAGAAGGCAGTCTGGCAAGCTCTTGGGCCGAAAAGGTGACCTCTAGAAAGGCCTGATTACTTAGGTGGACGCCCTGGCGAGTAAGCCTCCAACCGCCACCGGCGGACTCTACGAGGCCGGCCGCCTGAAGTGACAACAGTCGGCCCCTAACAAGACTTGCGATTTCTTCTCCAAACCGCAAGCCCATGGCCGAGAGATCAACGCCAGCGCTGCGGCGCAGAGAGGTGTGACAGTAATCCGTTAGCGCCTCATGTGCCCTCAAGCGCTCGCGCTGTTTGTGGGGAACATCAGAGGCGGTGGCCTGGCGCTCATATTCTTGCATCGAATTGGAGTTCCAAAACCGAACTCCGTAGGCCTCGTCTGGCTGGTAGGAGTGAGCACTCAGCCCAATTCCCCAGTAAGGTTGGTCGGTCCAATAAAGGAGGTTATGTTTTGATTCCCAGCCGGGGCGACTAAAGTTAGAAATTTCATAACGAATCAGCTTGGACTCCTGGAGGCGCTCCTCGATGAGATCAAACATCCTCAATTGGTCCGGGTCCGCCGGTCGTCCCGCCGACATTGGATGATTCGCGGGGACAGTCAGGCAGTAGGCACTTAAATGCGGCGGGTTATATTTGGCGACCAGTTCAAGATCGGACTCGAGCTGTACGAAAGTCTGTCCCGGCAGAGCAAACAGCAGATCAAACGAGTAGTTCACATTTTGGCCCGCCAAAAAGTCGAGCGTTTGGCGCGTCTGAAGGGCCGTGTGTTTGCGGCCGCACCGAGCCAGCAAGTCGTCGTCAAATGTTTGAGCTCCGACACTAAAGCGGTTAACCCCGCCGTCGCGGTATATACGAAAAGACGCCTCATTCATCGTGGCCGGATTGATTTCAATCGTGACCTCGGTGTCGGCATGAATTGGAAAGCCTGCATTGGCAAGGGCGGCGATAATCGTTACAATGTTTTCGGCAGGCAGAATGCTCGGAGTACCGCCGCCAAAATACAGACTCGTTAGTTGAGCGGCAGGAAACAAGTGGGCGCGCGCCTTAATTTCTCGAAGCAACAGCTCAAGGTACTCCGACGAAGGGCGAATCTCAGAAGTAGCAAAGGTGGTAAAGTCGCAATAGTGGCAACGCTGCAAACAATAGGGAATGTGAACATAAATTCCAAAGGCCATGGAAGGTATTTAGCTAATGTTTAAAAAGTTTCAATTGAAAAACGGACTTAAGGTCCTTCTGGTAGAGAGTAAAAAATCCCCGGTGGTGTCGGTTCAAATGTGGGTTAAGACCGGGAGTGCCGATGAACGCAAGGGCGAGGAGGGCATTAGCCACTTCATCGAGCACCTGTTGTTTAAGGGCACACGGAAATTTGGGGTTGGCGAAATCGCCGCTACCGTCGAGGGCTCCGGGGGTGAACTTAACGCCTATACCTCTTTTGATCAGACGGTCTTCTACGTCACGATATCAAAGGAATTTACCGACACGGCACTGGAAGTTATTTCAGACATGATGGGCTTTCCGCTTTTTGATCAAAAGGAAATCAATAACGAAAGAGAAGTCGTCATTGAAGAGATCAAGCGCGGACGGGACAACCCCCACCGCCAAGCCAGCCAACTCTTGTTTGGCCAGGCCTACAAAAAGCACCCCTATGGCTTGCCGGTCATTGGCTTTGATAAAGTGATTAAAAAAGTATCTCGCAAGACCTTGATCAACTACTACCAAAGTCGCTATGTCCCCCGGAACATGATGTTGATCGTGGTGGGAGACTTTGATGCGAGTGAAATGAAAGTCAAAGTTGAGAGTTATTTTGCCGAAATGAAAGACCTCAAGCTTCGACGAGTGGTACGCCCTCGCGAAGCCAAGCAGACCAAACCCAGAATCAAAGTGCTCAAAACGGCGTTCGAAGAGGCGCAGGTTAACATCGCCTGGAAGATTCCCAAGTTTGACCATCAAGATATTCCCGCCCTAGACGTTTTGGCGCTCATCTTGGGTCAAGGGGATAGCTCCCGTTTGATGCACCGACTACGCCTAGAAAAACCCTTGGTCAACAGCGTGTCGGCGAGCAGCTTTACCCCGTTTGACCCAGGATTTTTTGCGGTATCAATGTCTCTCGTCCGTGAAAATCTCGACACGGCCCTGCCGGTCTTGATTGAGGAACTCTATCAGGCGCTCGCGGTCCCGCCGCAGTCGGAGGAGTTAGCCAAGGCAGTAATGAACCTAGCAAGCGAAGAATTTTACTCAATGGAAACCGTCGACGGCATGGCGCGGACTTTTGGCTCTTACGAACATCACTTTGGTGACTACAAGTATTTCAACAAGATTATGAAAAAGGTCAATGGGCTAAAGCCCGCCGACATCGTGGCGGTGGCAAGAAAGTATTTGCGCCCGGAAACTATGACCGTCACGATGACCACTCCAAGGGGCGAGCGAGAGGCGGCGAAAATTCTTACGGCGGCGACCAAGAAATTCAGGGTCCCACCACCGGCCAAGAAGGGGAAGGCCGCCAAAAAGGCCAAGCCCAATCGACTCAAGTGGAAGCTGTCAACGCGATCTGTGGGCGGAGATGACCGCCCGACTAAGGTGCCCCGCAAAGAGGGAGTTCTCATTTTGCGCGAGGCTCATGACACCCCGGTGATCAGTTTGCGTAGCGCCTTTCGCGGTGGCGTCCGTCAAGAAGGCCCGGGACAAGGTGGTCTAACCGAACTTTTGTCACGGGTGTGGGCGACAGAAACCAAGTCCTGGTCTGAAAGGCAGCTCTATCATGAGGTTGAAGCAATGGCCGCAAGTCTCTCGGCCTTTGGCGGACGCAACACGATTGGACTCACGCTGACGACCATTTCTGATCACACCGACAAAGCCTTGGAGCTATTTCAGTCCGTTTTGCTGGAGCCCACGTTTAGTGCAGAAATCATTGAGCGCGAAAAGACCATCATGCTGGAGCAGCTCAAACACCGCAACGACAACCCAGCGCAAGTGGCCGTGCTTAAGTTCATGCAAAAAATGTTTGGCGATCACCCCTACGGGCGCGATCCGATGGGCGATGAGAAGTCCCTTCGTGGCCTGGGGACCAAGGAGCTTTTTTCACATTACAACAAGATGGTGACCAGACAAAATTTTGTTGGCGTTTCCTCGGGCGACTTGAACCCCAAACAACTCGGGCAAAAAATCGACGGCTTTCTCGGCCGGCTTTCCGCAGGTGAACGAATTCGCGACCACTTTGCTTTTGCGCCCCCGCAAGAAACGCTGCGCCTCTTTGAGGCCAACGAAAAAGAGCAAACCCACATTGTCTATGGCTTTCCTGGCCTCACCTTGACCGACCCACAGCGCTTTTCTCTTCAAGTGTTACAGTCAATACTCGCCGGGCAGGGCGGGCGCTTGTTTATCGAGCTTCGCGATAAAGCCTCTCTGGCGTATTCGGTTGCGCCCCTCCGGATGGAAGGTCTCGACGGAGGATATTTTGCCGCCTACATTGGCTGTTCTCCTGAAAAGGGGGCGAAGGCCATCGCGATGATGGAAACTGAATTTAGCAAGTTGTGTGACAAAGAAGTCCCCGAGGCCGAACTGGAGCGAGCCCGCCGCTACTTGATCGGTCGTCACGACATCGACTTGCAGAGAAACACCGCCGTGAGTTCGTCGCTCTTGTTTGATGAGATTTACGACATTGATTTTGTCGAAACCTATCGGTATGCCGAACGGATTCGCGCCGTTTCGGCCAAGGACGTGCGTAACCTCGCTCGCCAATTGCTTCAGCAAAAGTTTATCATTAGTGCCATTGGACGAGAGTGTCCCTGGTAACCCTATAACGCAAAATTATCTCAATGATAATCGGCGCCGATATCGAGGTTGGCGCCAGTCTCATTTTGAGTCGCAAAATAAGCCGAAAGCCCAGGGAAGTGTACAAACGCCTGGAAGATGCGACGAATTTGGTAAAATGAAAGGCGAGGAGATCCGAAAACTTATATGGGATACGAGACGGGTATTCCAATTGAGGAGGACCGCTGAGAATGGGCGGACACGCCAAGAAACTGGTTCCAGATTTGGTCACCACGTCTAAAGAATATTTTGACGAGGCCGTAGGTTCGGCATTGCGGGAACGCAAAGTACAGACCACCATTCGAGTTAAGTCGTATTTGGTCGACTTGCTCGACTTCTATTTGTTTGCCGGAAATTTGTTTGAGGAATCGCCAGAAACCGGAAAGAAAAAAACCGAAACTTTGGCTGAAATGTATCTGCGCGCGGCAAACGCAGAGCCGACGTTGCGGGCGGAAATCCTTAAGCGGCTCGGAGATACCAGTCTGTATATTAGTGGTTTTTTTGGCGAGTCGCTCAAACGCAAAGTCGTCGACATTGATTACTATGCGGAAATCGGCGGCTCTGCATATGGCAGCTTGGCGCAAATGATTTCTGATGATGCGGCCGCCCAGGTTTACTTGGATTTTTCAGGTCGCTTTTTAGATTATGTCGAGGTCTTGACTTACATTAGTGAGCGCTCATTTGTCGTAAGCCAAGACGATCTGCTGCGACTGTATGATCGGTATGTTCTGACCGGTTCTCCTCAGGCCCAGGAAGAGCTGAGCGCCAAGGGCTTGTTGGTGCCTACGCCATTCGCGAAAAAAGTAATCAAACAGTAAAAACTCCAAATAGCCGATAGGCTTTCTTTGAGATAGCATGGGCCCCATGTTCAACATGGGTCTTTCCGAAATGATTATCCTAGCGGTTTTTGCTCTGCTAGTGATTGGTCCCAAGCAGTTGCCCGAAGTGGCTCGCGTTATTGGTCGCTTGCTCAATGACTTCAAGCGGGCGACGGGGGATCTGTCGACCACGATTGCCGACGTGAAGAACCAGGCAAACTACCTAAAACAGAAGGCTGAGCAAACGTTGCGGGAAAAGGTGGAGGCGGAAAATCCGGCGTCGCCAGAACAGAGTCCATCGGCAGCGACGGAGCCGGCCGCAAAACCCACTCCAGACCCTGATTCCAAGAGTGAAGATCAAACATGAACGTTGAGAATGAGGGCGACAAAAGCATTACGCTAGTCGATCATTTGGCCGAACTTAGAACGCGAATTTGGTGGTCAATGGTCGCGGTGTTTGTTGGCTTCATCGCGTGTTTTAACTTTAGCGAATTTCTTTTTGATATTGTTCGTCAGCCGATCGCGCCCTACCTCAAGGCCACTGGTGGTCTCGTTTTTACGGCGCCGACGGACAAATTCATCGCGCACCTAAAAGTTTCATTCTTGGCGGGAACTATCGTTACCTGTCCCGTGTGGATGTATCATGTCTGGAAGTTTGTGTCCCCCGGTCTCTATGACAAGGAAAAAAAATACGCCGTCGCCTTTATTGGCTTTGGATCTTTACTCTTTATGATGGGTACGGCCTTTGTTTACTTTGCGGTGTTCCCGATGGCGTTTAAGTTTTTAATGACGTTTGGTGGGTCAACGGATACGCCAATGATCACCATCGGCGAGTATTTGTCCTTTTTTGTTACGACAACGCTGGTGTTCGGGGTGGCCTTCGAAATGCCGGTCATACTCGCGATTCTTGGAATGACAGGATTAATTTCGGCCGAATTTCTTTCGACCTATCGTCGTTATGCCTACGTGCTACTGGCGACAGCCTCAGCGGTTTTTACACCTCCAGATGCCCTGAGTATGATTCTCATGTTGGCACCGATGCTGGTGCTTTATGAGCTGTCTGTGCTTCTGGTGAGATTTTTGGCGCCGAAGCCGGTGACCTTTGAATCGACAACTAAAGGGTGATGGTTTCTTTATAACGCCCAAAAACCTGTCGAAGAGTATCTGAGATTTCCCCAAGGGTAACATGATGAGTAACGGCCTCGACGAACAGGGGCATAAGGTTGTCTTCCGTTTTGGCGGCATTCCTGAGCCGTTCCAACTGAGCCGCCACCACCTTGGCGTCGCGCGCCGCCTTAAAGCGTTTAAGCCGCTGAATTTGTTCGCTGGCGGCCGCCTCAGAAACTCTCAGGGTTTCAATGGGCTCACCTTCGTGTTGCACATAATCGTTCACGCCGACGATGATCTCTCGTTTAGCTTCAACGTCGAGCTGATATTGATAGGCGGAGTTTTGAATTTCGTTCTGAATCCAACCGCGCTCGATGCAGGCGACAACTCCGCCGAGACCCTCGATTCGAGCGATGTAATCCGTCGCACGCTTCTCCAGGTCGTCAGTCAAAAATTCGACATAATCACTTCCGCCCATTGGATCGATGACATCCGACACGCCCGATTCGTTGGCAATTATCTGTTGAGTGCGCAAGGCAACAGTGGCGGCGCTTTCGGTTGGGAGCCCGAGGGCCTCATCCATGCTGTTGGTGTGCAGGCTTTGGGTTCCGCCAAGCACAGCCGCGAGGGCTTGCAGGGTTACGCGGACAATATTATTCGCGGGCTGCTGGGCGGTCAGCGTCACTCCAGCCGTCTGGGTGTGAAAGCGAAGCTTCATGGACTTAGGGTCTTTGGCGCCAAAGCGCGATTTCATAATTTGCGCCCACATTCGTCGGGCCGCCCGAAATTTTGCGATCTCTTCAAAAAAATTGTTGTGAACATTAAAGAAAAAGCTCAAGCGCCCGGCGAATTCATCAACATCGAGTCCGCGATCCACCGCCGCTTGGACGTAAGTGATGCCGTTGGCGAGAGTAAAGGCCAGCTCCTGGGCCGCCGTCGCGCCGGCCTCGCGAATGTGATACCCCGAGATGCTGATAGTGTTCCACTCAGGGATTTCTTGCCGGCAATAATCAAAAATGTCCGTAATAATTCGCATCGACGGTTTCGGCGGGAAAATATACGTTCCGCGTGCGATGTACTCCTTCAGGAGATCGTTCTGAATGGTGCCCCGGAGGTCCTTAAGCGCAATTCCGCGCTTGCGCGCCACGGCCGCATAAAAAGCCAACAAAATTCCGGCCGTCGAATTAATCGTCATCGAGGTCGAAATTTTTTCGAGTGGAAGATCTTTTAATAGAACCTCCATGTCCTCAAGAGAGGAAATCGCCACGCCGACTTTGCCCACCTCTCCGGTGGACATCAAGTGATCCGAGTCATAGCCCATTTGAGTTGGCAAATCGAAGGCCACACTCAGGCCCGTCGTCCCTTTTTGTAAGAGTAGCTTGTAGCGCTGATTGCTCTCGGCCGCCGAGCCGAAACCCGCATACTGCCGCATGGTCCAGAGGCGGCCGCGGTACATTGTTTCTTGAACTCCGCGAGTAAAGGGAAACTCCCCGGGAGCAGAGTCGGCGACCTTAGGACTATCCGCGCGGGAATAAAAGGGCTGTAGATCTAGCCCGCTTGAGTTTTTAAACACCGGTTTTCGTTGGTCTGACTTCCCACTCATGATTCGTAACTGATGAGTACGGCCCCTGACTCAACCGCATCGCCTTCTTTGACGTGAATAGCGTGGATTTTTACATCTCTGGGGGCGCGCATCTCATTTTCCATCTTCATTGCCTCCATGATGACGAGAGGCGTGTCGGCCGCCACTTCTTGGCCTGGCGTTACCAAGATCTTAACAATTTTGCCCGGCATACCGGAATCAAGTGAAGCTCCGCCGCCAAAGCCACCACCCTTTTTAAGGCTTTCATGCAGAATCTTTTCTTCGTTGTAGATGCGGACGGTGCGAAAGGAACCACGAGTATAGACCGTATACTCAGTGTCTTGGCCGGTCACATCGACGAGGTAAGAGCTGTTTTTGAAAATCAAACTGATGGCACCGTCAGCAGTGAGGTAATCCACCTTGGCGATCTCGTAGTTGATCCACTCCTGGTCTTCGGCCTTAAGCGAAACCTTCCAGGAGTTGCGAGTTTCGTTGACGTTGACTTGATATTTGATGCCGTTGGACTCCGCTTCAAAATACATGATTACACCCTCAGGCTGGTCTTGCGGCCGACATCTTTCCAGCGGCTCGCGAGGTTGAAGTTGCTGACGTCGCGAAGTTTACTGTCTTTGTAGGCGCTGATCGCCGCTGAAATCAAAAAGACGTGCTCATCAACAAACATAAAGAGCTGGCGCTGTTTCTTTCCTTTGATTTCTTGCTCAATAAATTGCGTGGTGTAAGAACCATCGAGAAACACCGGGTGTTCGAGGATATTTTTGTGTAACACTAAGTTACTCTTAACCCCGGTCAGCATTGTTTCAGCGAGCGCCCGCTTAAGGCGGTGAATGCACTCCTCGCGGGTGTGGCCCCAGACGATCAATTTGGCAATCATCGGGTCATAGTAGATCGGAATTTCATAACCGGGATAGGCATAGCCATCCACGCGCACAAAAGGCCCTTGCGGGAGTCGGCAGCGCCGGATTTTTCCAGGGCTGGGAGTGAAATTCACCGGGTCTTCGGCACAAATCCGCAGCTCAATGGAATGACCCTTCTGGGTAATATCAGCCTGCTTAAAGGAAAGTTTGCGGCCGGCGGCGACAAACAGTTGCTCTTGAACGAGGTCCACTCCGGTCACCATCTCAGTGATCGGGTGCTCAACCTGCAAGCGCGTGTTCATCTCCATGAAGAAAAATTCTTTGGTCTTGTTGTCAAAAATAAATTCAATCGTGCCAGCGCCAACATAATCGATGGCCTTGGCCGCCTTGACTGCGACCCGTCCCATTTCTTCGCGTACCGCCTGGGGGACGGAGATACTTGGGCTCTCCTCCAGGATCTTTTGATTGCGTCGCTGCATCGAGCATTCGCGCTCAAAAAGGTGAACGACATTGCCGTGCTTGTCGCCAAAAACTTGTATCTCAATGTGCTTAGGATTTTGAATAAAGCGCTCGATGAACACCCGATCGTCGCCAAAATAATTGCGGCCCTCGGACTGACAGGTGCGAAAGGCGCTGGGCAGTTCGGAGGGCGAGAACGCGACCCGAATGCCTTTGCCGCCGCCGCCCGCAGAAGCTTTAATCATGACGGGGTAGCCGATCCGCTCGGCTTCGTTTTGAGCGTGCTCAATGTCGCGAATAATTCCGTCCGAGCCCGGCACGGTAGGAACCCCGGCGGCTTTCATCAGTTCGCGAGAAGAGAGCTTGTCCCCCATGGCGACGATGTTCTCCGGTGTTGGGCCTATGAAATTGATTCCAGCAGCTTCAACCCGGCGGGCGAAGTCGGCATTTTCGCTCATAAAACCATAGCCAGGATGAATGGCGTCGGCGCCGCATTCGCGGGCGACGGCCAAAATCTTATCGACGTTGAGATAGGACTCCTTGCTGGGGCCGGGGCCAATCATATAGGCGCGGTCGGCGAGCAGGACGTGAGCGCTATTGCGGTCAACGTCGCTATAGACGGCAATCGTCTCGATGCCAAGCTCGCGACAGCAGCGAATCACGCGAATTGCAATTTCCCCTCGATTAGCAATTAAGACACGCTTAAACAGCACACCGACCTCCTGCTTATAACGGGATGTTGCCGTGTTTTTTCGGCGGGTTAGTATCGCGTTTATTTTTGAGCATCTCCAGCGAATCAATGATGCGCTTACGGGTCATGGCCGGCTCAATCACTTCGTCCATATATCCGAGTTCCGCGGCCACGTAGGGATTGGCAAAAGCGTCTTCGTATTCCTTGGTGAGGCGAGCTTTTTCGGCAACAGGATTAGAGGCGCCAGTAATTTGTTGGCGGAAGATGATATTGACCGCGCCATCGGCACCCATGACGGCAATTTCGGCCGTGGGGTAGGCGAGGTTAACATCGCCCCGCAAATGTTTTGAGGACATCACACAGTAGGCGCCGCCATAAGACTTGCGAGTGACCACGGTGATTTTTGGAACCGTGGCTTCAGCGTAAGCATACAAAAGCTTAGCGCCGTGAGTGATGATACCGTTCCACTCTTGATCCGTGCCCGGCAAAAAGCCCGGCACATCGACGAAGGTGACAATCGGAATGTTAAAGGCGTCGCAAAACCGGACAAAGCGCGCCGCTTTAATGCTGGCTTGAATGTTCAGGCAACCAGCCAAAATCTTAGGCTGATTGGCGACGATGCCGACACTGCGGCCGTTGTAACGGCCAAAGCCAACGAGGATGTTTTGGGCGAAATGCTTGTGAATTTCTAGGAAGTAACCCTCATCAACGGTCTTTTGAATCACGTCCAGCATGTCATAGGGTTTTTTGGGGCTGTCGGGAATCAAGGTGTTCAGCGACTCGTCAATGCGGTCCGGGCGGTCGTTGGTGGGGATAATCGGAGCATCGTCGAGATTGTTGAGCGGCAAAAAGTTCAAAAGTTCGCGAATCATCAGCATGCAATGGCGATCATCTTCCGTTGCAAAGTGGGCCACGCCGGACTTTTGCGCATGCGTGACCGCTCCACCGAGCTGCTCTTTGGTCACGTCTTCGTGAGTGACGGCCTTGATCACATCTGGGCCCGTCACGAACATGTAGCTCGACTCTTTTACCATGAAAATAAAGTCCGTGAGACTGGGGCTATACACCGCGCCACCCGCGCAGGGACCCATAATGGCGCTTATTTGCGGAACTACGCCCGAGGTCGTTACGTTACGCAAAAAGATATCGGCGTAACCGCCGAGGGCTTCGACGCCCTCTTGAATGCGCGCACCACCGGAGTCGTTGATGCCGATGAGAGGGGCGCCGGTTTTAACGGCCAGATCCATAATCTTACAAATCTTGTTGGCTTGAGTGCGCGACATACTGCCGCCAAACACCGTGAAGTCTTGGCTATAGACATACACGAGCTTGCCGTTGACCCGACCGTAGCCCGTGATGACGCCGTCGCCGGGAACTTTTTTATCACCCATGCCGAAGTTGCTACAGCGATGGGCGACAAAGCGATCCACCTCAACAAAGCTGCCAGGATCGAGGAGGACATCAAGCCGCTCGCGCGCCGTCAGTCGGCCGCCCTCTTTGTGTTTGACAATTCGGGCTTCGCCGCCGCCCTGAAGGGCAGCATCGTTTTTGGTTTCAAGCTGTCGCAAGCGATCAGCCGTTAACGAACTCACTTCCACGTGTTCCATCAAGTACTCCCCCTCTTATGGATAGTGGCGACCATACATGCGTGGGAACGGAATGGTCTCGCGAACGTGACCCAAGCCGCAGATCCAAGAAACGGTCCGCTCCACACCTAAACCAAAGCCGGCATGCTGAAAGCTGCCATAGCGTCTTAGGTCTAGATACCAAGCAAAATCTTCTTCTCGTAATTTGTGTTCTTTGATTTTTTCACGAAGGATCTGCAAGCTCTCTTCGCGCTGACCCCCGCCGATAATTTCTCCGTACCCTTCGGTCGCCAGCAAGTCGCAACTCATGCTTGAGCCAGGCTCCTTGGGGTCTTCCTTCATGTAAAAGGCTTTGATCGCCGAAGGATAGTGATGAACAAAAACCGGCTTATCAAACTTTGAACTGATGATGGTTTCGTCAGTGCCCCCAAAGTCATCACCAATGACAAAATCAGGATTTTCTTTTTTAATAATCTGCGAAGCCTCACCGTAGTGGAGGCGCGGAAAGGGCGCCAAGACGTTGGCGAGTCCAGAGGTGTTGCGCTCTAAGGCCGCTAGCTCAGCCGCGCAGTTCTTGATGGTGCGCTGAACTACGTATTCGACGAATTGTTCGGCCAGCTCCATGTTGTCGTAAAGATCGTTAAAGGCCACCTCGGGTTCGACCATCCAAAACTCAATCAAGTGGCGACGAGTTTTTGACTTCTCTGCGCGAAAGGTCGGCCCAAAACAATAGACCTTGCCAAACGCTGCGGCGGTGGCCTCCATGTAAAGCTGCCCGCTCTGCGAGAGGTAGGCCTTTTCATCGAAATATTGAGTTTCAAAAAGCGTGGAGGTGCCCTCGCAAGCGCTCGGAGTAAAAATGGGCGCGTCGGTGAGCGTAAAGCCGCGGCCATCAAAAAAATCGCGGATGGCGCGAATCACCTCTGCACGAACCCTCAGCACGGCGTGCTGGCTTTTTGAGCGAATCCACAAATGACGATGTGACATTAAGAAGTCGGGGCCGTGTTCTTTGGGAGAAAGCGGGTAGTCCACCGACGGGGCGGTAATTTCTAAGGAGAGGCCCCCGAGCTCAAATCCCCCGGGGCTGCGCTTCTCTTCTCTCACCTTGCCAGTTACGCGAACACAAGCCTCTTGGGTAAGCTGCGGAAAGACGTCAAGCGCTGCCGGCTCGCATTCGCCGGTAAAATAGACGCACTGGCAAAGGCCGGTGCCATCCCTCAACAGCAGGAACTTGATCTTGCCGGAGGAACGAGAATTAAAAACCCAACCGCGCAGCTCGACGGTTTGACCAACATGGTCCTTAAGATCAGAAATAAACACTCTCATAAGCGCCAACCACTCTATATAATCGACAATCTTCGACAAAAGAGATTTCCTACCACAGCGCTTGAGCCGAGATCATCCAAAAAGAGGGTTAATGAGGAGCCCCTAACGCATCACATTAGGGGTCTTAGGGAAGCCCGAGAGCAGCGATTGCTCTCGCGATATCAAGGCGACCACGTGAGGAGTTGCGGTAATTCGGGTCATTCTTAACGTTCGACAAAAGCAGCTGACGAATTTCTTGTGCGCTCGCTTGAGGTTTCGCACTCCACAGCAAGGCGGCCGCTCCCGACACAAAGGGCGTGGCCATGCTCGTGCCGGTCGAGGCGCGAAAGCCGCCACCGGGCACGGTGCTCACGATGCGCGAACCGGGCGCAAACAAATGGACGGCCACGTCACCGTAATTTGAGTGTTCCGCCATCAGATCAAGATTTCCACTCGAGCCAATCGTGAGCTGGGCCGGGAGGCGATAAGACGCCGGATACTCCACGTTCACATCAATGTTGACGGAACGGTTTCCGGCGGCTGCCACAAACAACACATTGTGGGTCGAGAGTGCCGCGATCTTGTCGCCCAAAATTTGCGAGCAAGGAGCGCCTCCCCAGCTCGCGTTAATTACCTTCGCTCCCATTGCTACCGCGTAGTCAATCGCCACGACGGCATTGCCAAGAGTTCCTCCACCAGAGGAGTCGATAAAGGTGAGGGGCAAAATCTTGGCTGCGGGAGCAACCCCTTGAACATAACCGGTTTGATGGGCGACATCGCTGTGCTCGGCAGCAATAATTCCCGAGACATGGGTGCCATGAAAGGAATTGTCATAAACGAGCGGCGAGTTGGCGGCAAAATCATAGCCGGAGAGGTCGTCAACATAGCCATTCTGATCGTCGTCAATTCCATTGGAAGACTTGTCCCGGCCGGAACCATCGAGTCCGCTCTCGCCCGGGTTGTTGAACACGCGAGAGGCCAAATTGGGATGAGTGACATCCACCCCGGAGTCGATGACGGCAACCACCACTCCTTGTCCCCGAACGTCCCGCTGCCAAGCCGCCGCGGCGCCAATTCGTTCGGGGCCCCAGTTATCAGGGTAATCATACATTGTATAAGCCGGCGCCGGGTCGGCTTCGAGTTCGACCCGTTGGTTGACCTCGACAAAATCGATGTCCTTGAGATTTTTTTCCACGAAGCCGTCGATAAAAGATTCGCGATCTTTACCCTGTTCAACGCTGACGGCACCGGTGCGCCAGCGAACGACAAACTGACCCGGCACCGCCGTGGACTGGCATTCCGCAGAGGTTTTGGGGAAGACGGTTTCTCCCGAGCGCGGTTTATCGCAACCGCTCAACAGTGCGATTGAGATAAAGAGTGTGGCTAGCTTAAATGTGCTAGAGACATCCTGGCCCATCGTTCCCCCTCCATGGAGAAGCACCCCTGTATTATTGTGGTTTTGGCACGGCAAAATGGTTAGTCCGGATCCCCTTAAAGCCAGTAATAGTGGTTTCTAGCTTGAAGCTAGACGGAGTCTGGACCTAGACCTCAAAAGTTTTTTGGGGAGCCATTAGGGGCTGGCGACGCCACCTGAAGCGTCAACAACGCCGAACCGAGAGGGCTTAATTCAGACGAGTTCGCAGTCGGGCAAGTTCAGCCTTGGCTTGGGCGAGGACTTGTTCCCGAGCAAATACCAGAGACGAAGAATCTTTAACGACTTGTCGTCCGTGGATAAACACGTCGCGCACATCGCGCCCGGAGCAGGAATAGACGAGAGCGGAGTAGGGGTTTTCTACCGTCGCACAACTCGGATGATCACGTCGAACAACAACAACGTCGGCGAGCTTGCCGGCTTCGAGCGAACCCAGCGAAGACTCCATTCCCAACACGCGCGCACCACCGAGGGTGGCGAGCTCGAAGGCCTGTTCAGCCGGCAGGGCTTCGGGACCAAACGGGGGCTTTTGTATGAGTGCGGCCAAGCGCATTTCGAGAAAGGGGTCCATGGTGTTGTTACAGGGAGCGCCGTCTGAGCCAAGGCCGACGACCATGCCGCGGCGGAGATACTCCGTGATCGGGGCAATGCCGCTCGCGAGTTTAAGATTGGAACTTGGGCAGTGGACCAACTTGGTCTTCGAACGAACGATTTTTCCCACCTCGCTCTTGGTTAGGTGAATGCCGTGAACGAGAACGGTCGACGGAGAAAGTAACCCGAGCTGCGCAAAGTACTCGACATTGTTCAGGCCCGAACGCTTTTTGACTAAGGCGATCTCATCCTTATTTTCTGAAGCGTGGGTGTGAATTAACACCTGATGCTGATTTTGCAGAGCCACGGTTTCGCGCAAAATTCTTTCGGTGCACGAGACCGCGAAGCGGGGGCACAGGGCATAAGAGATCAGCGGCGATGACTGGTGCCAACGACGGAGGAGGCGCTCGCTCTCTTGGAGTGAGGACTTGGTGTCCACATAAAGAGGACCAGAGGCTGATTTAAGATCAGCCAGACAATTGCCGCCCCAATAGCGCATCCCTGACTCGGCCACGGCCTCAAACACCGCATCGGTGTGGCGGGTAGAGCCCATATCAAGAATGGC
Organism: Bdellovibrionales bacterium; assembly: GCA_020850475.1. Classification (GTDB taxonomy): domain Bacteria; phylum Bdellovibrionota; class Bdellovibrionia; order Bdellovibrionales; family UBA1609; genus JADZEO01. The sequence goes on from JADZEO010000082.1 coordinate 64,089, forward strand.
GGTGGTGCCGAGGAGCTGCATTTCAAGCAGGCCGAGTCGGGCCGACGCCAGCATTGAGGCTTCCGTGTGGCTGGCTTCGAAGGGCCAAATTTTTTTCGTGAGCCAGTCTAAGAGCGAGAGATCATCAGCCAAACCCCGAAACAGCGCCTGACACAAATGCGTGTGGGCTTGAATGAGGCCCGGAATCACAAAGCAGTTGTCGACGGCAATGACGGTTTCTCCGGGCTGGGGCCGAAGGTTCGCCCCCAGGGCTTCAATTCGATCGCCCGCGAGGCGCAGATCGCCAACGAAACAGCGGCGCTCCGAATCCATGGTAACCAGAAGACCGCCCTTGAGCAGAACGCGAGCCGGGCCCGTCATAGTTCCTCAATGTAGGTGCGCAAAAATTGAGAAAAAGAAGCCGCCACCCGTTGGCCGGTCTCCTTGACCTCTTCGTGCGAAAGCGGAGTAGCAGAGAGGCCGGCGGCTTTATTGGTGATGCAACTAATGCCGAGAACTTTGAGACCCATGTGGCGAGCCGCAATGGCCTCGGGCACAGTGCTCATGCCGACGGCACTGCCGCCCACCTGAGCGAGGTAACGAACCTCGGACGGAGTTTCATAAGAAGGCCCACTCACGGCGCAATAAACGCCTTCGTGGTAAGGAATTTTCATGCGAGTCAAAAGGGCCGAAAGCTTTTGGCGGTGAGTGGCGCTGTAGACTTCTGACATATCAGGAAAGCGGGGACCAAAAGCCTCGAGGTTTTCGCCTCGCAAAGGATTAAAACCCAGCAGATTAAGATGATCGGTGATGATCATAAAGTCTCCAGGGTTCATGCTCGCCTTAAGGCCGCCAGCGGCGTTGGTAAGTATCAATAACTCCACGCCCAGACGAGCCAATACCCGAGTGGGTAGGATGACGGTCTCTGGTGGGTGCCCCTCATAATAGTGAACGCGCCCTTGCATGACGGCCACCGAGTGAGCTCCGATTTGGCCCAGGAGAAGTTTCCCCGGGTGACCGTCCACCGTCGGCGGGGGAAAGTGCGGGAGATCGCGAAAGGAAAAGGTCTCAGCTTTCTCAACACAATCGGCGAAGGCAGAGAGCCCCGAGCCCAGGACCAGTCCAATTCGCGGCTTTAGAGAAGTTTTTTGCCGAATGGATTTAACGGTTTCGTTAACGCGCTCGAGTTCATTCATACACAAACCTTTCAGGCAAGGGTTTCAGCCACCAGCGGAGGACACAGGGGTCGGCCGGCCGACAATTTGACGGAAGCGAGCAAGCGCTTTTGCACTTCGGTGACGCGAGCTTGGTCATTGGCGTGGATTCGAAACAAACACTGCCCGGCCTCGACGAAATCACCGACCTTTTTTAAACACTCCAGCCCCACCCCAAAATCAATCACGTCTTTCGCCGAAAAACGTCCCGCACCCAGCAAGAGCGCGGCAAGGCCGATCGACTCAGTATCCATAGTAGCCACGTAGCCACTCGTGGTGGCATTCACTTCCAGTTGATGTTTGGCTCGAGGCAGGGGGCCCAGGGCGCGCGCGCCCTGGCGGAGGCAAGTTTCTTCAAAAACTTTGAGGGCCTTACCAGAGCTCAGGACTTCTTCGGCCAACCCGCGGGCCTCGGTCAAACTCGGACGAACCCCGCCCAGCACGATCATCCACGAAGCCAACGCCAAACTCAGCTCTCGCGTGTCGGCGAAGTGCTCTTGCGTCTCGCCGCGCAGAATTGCCAAACACTCTTCGACTTCGAGCGCATTTCCGATGGCTCGCCCGAGCGGTTGATTCATGTTGGTTAACAGTGCGACGACCTTTACGCCGTTGCGTTCGCCGATGGATTTGAGCAGCTGGGCGAGAGCCTTGGCATTTTCCAGAGTCTTCATAAAGGCGCCGCTGCCATACTTAACATCAAGAACTAAACCACTCAGGCCCTCCGCGAGTTTCTTAGACATGATGCTGCCGCAAATCAGCGGTAAGGATTCGACCGTTCCGGTCACGTCACGGAGGGCATAGAGTTTTTTATCGGCGGGGCAAATGGCCTCCGTTTGGCCCGCAATAGCGAGGCCATAAGTACCAACACGAGACTGAAACTCCTCGAGCGTCATGTTGATTGAAAACCCAGGAATGCTTTCAAGTTTGTCGAGAGTTCCGCCGGTGTGCCCGAGGCCACGCCCGGCAATCATCGGCACCGGAACTCCGGCGGCGGCCGCAACGGGTGCGACGACGAGCGAAGTCTTATCGCCAACGCCCCCGGTGCTGTGCTTGTCAATAACGGGACGGCGTAGACGGGAAAAATCTAAGACCTGACCTGAGTCGCGCATCGTCCGAGTGAGTGTCGCCGTTTCTGCGTCCGTCATGCCCTGAAAGCAAACCGCCATGAGCCAAGCGGACATTTGGTAATCGGGAATCTGTCCTGAGGTGAAAGAGCTGATCAAAAAATTAAGTTCGTCGTCAGAGTGAGTTTCGCCCCGTCGCTTTTTTTTAATCAACTCAGCCGGGATAAAAGTCATCGCACTCTCCTTGGTCAGCATTCCGAGCCGCCGGGCGTCACTAGATCCAGCGATCCTTGGACCACCATCAACAAAGGTTGAAGTAATAGGGAATAGCAGACCAAAAATGTCTTGCAAATAGGAATAGCGTTTCTAAGGTATCTTTATGAAGATCTGTCGGCGATTTCTGATTTCGGGCAAGGTGCAGGGCGTAGGATTCAGGGCCTTTACTTTCCGCGAAGCGACGTCACTGGGAGTTGTTGGGTGGGTGCGCAACCTAGAGGATGGTCGAGTTGAGGCGCTGGTTTTGGCCCCTCAGGAGACGATGCTGAGCCTAGAGGCGCGAATTCGGCAAGGACCCCGCGGATCTCGGGTGGATCGGGTTGAGGTAATCGAGGTAGAATACCGTGAAGCTTTGACTTCATTTGCGGTTATCCAAGATGGGGAGGCGCCGTGGGAGTAGGAATCCTAAAGAGTATTTGCTTGCTGGCACTGGTATTGACGTTTCTGCTTCCTCCTCATTTAGCCGAGGCTCAGCCCGCGAATGCCCAGGGGCAAACGACGACCATTGGTCCGCGCAAACAACTTGCGACGATTATTTTCTCTGGTTTAGCCGGCGCGATCTTGGGATTAAGTACTTTGAGTTTTTATGGACGCCCACAAGATCATCTTTCGAACATTGCGGTTGGTTTTGCGGTTGGAATTATCGCCGGAACAGTCTACACGACCTACCAGGCGGCCACCAAACCCAAGACTTACTTTGAAACCATGTTGCCGCAGATCGAGCAAGAACAAGTGTTGGCGGCGCAGTTTGCGGCTCAGCCCGCCGGCGAGATCTTACAGCCATCGCTCAAATGGGAGTGGGATTTTTAGCCCGTCTTTTTCTTAAAGCCAAAGTTCTTTAGAATACTCGAAGTCGTGGCTTGAGCCTGGGGGTTCGACGTTGCGCTCGTAATCTTGACCCCAGAGGCGGCTGGCGGTGCTCCGGGCGGTGGTTTTGACGGCGACGTCGGCCCGGTTACAGGCCGCTGCGAGCCCTGAGAAGGAGTGGCTCCGGGCGGCTTTTGTGCGGATTGACTGGGGGGCGGAGCGCTCGGACGCGAACCCGGTTTTGCGGGAGCGGGAGCCTCTTCCTTCGAGTGGTCTTTGTCCTTATGAACCCCAAGGAAGGCATCGCCTTCGTCCTTGTTAATCTTGCCCTCTTTCATCAACTGGCGGATTGAGTTTTCAAAAGTGATCATGCCGTACTGTGAGCCGGTTTGCATCGACGACGGAATTTGGAAGGTCTTGCCCTCGCGGATGAGGTTAGCAACCGCATGGGTGTTTACCAACACCTCGAGAGCGGCGACCCGACCAGGCTTATCGGCCCGAGGGAAAAGTGTTTGTGCGATCACACCGCGCAAACTTTCGGCGAGCATCACCCGCACCTGGGCTTGTTGGGCCTGTGGGAAAACGTCAATAATCCGGTCGACCGTTTTGGCCGCACTATTGGTATGCAAAGTTCCAAATACTAAGTGACCAGTTTCGGCGGCCGTCATCGCCAAGTGAATGGTTTCGAGGTCGCGCATCTCACCCACCAGAATAATATCCGGGTCTTCGCGGAGAGCGGCCTTAAGCGCATTCGCAAAAGACTTGGTGTGACTGGTGACCTCACGCTGATTGATTAGGCACATGCGGTTTTCGTGAACAAACTCGATCGGATCTTCGATGGTCAGAATGTGTTCTTTGCGTTCGCAGTTAATCGTGTGCAAAAGGGCTGCGAGCGTGGTGGACTTACCAGAGCCGGTTGGACCGGTCACCAGAATCAGTCCGCGAGGAACCTCTACGAGTCTCAGCAATGACTCGGGGAGACCCAACTCATGAACAGTCTTAATCTCCTCGGGAATAACCCGGAACACGCCACCCATGCCCCGACGCTGCATGAACACGTTCACACGGAAGCGGCCCAAACCTTGAATGGCATAGCTACAATCAAGCTCCCAGTTTTCTACAAATTGGCGTTTTTGCTTCTCGTTGAGAATTTCAAAAACCAACGACTGGACGTTCTCATTGGTGAGAGACGGGTGATCAAGGCGAACCATCTCGCCGTGAATGCGCAAAATGGGCGGCGCTCCGGACGACAAATGCATGTCCGAAGCATTTTGAGCAACCATCACTTGGAAGAGTTTATCTATTTGTGCCATCAAAGCCCTAGTTAGGTGTCTACTTCTTCAAGTTACTTTTCGGCTGCCGCGCGGAGGAGCTTAATGGCCCAGCACAACGCGCCACGCCAGCGCCTAAACCTCGAATTTATCTGCCCTCCCGCAGAGGTTGCTGATATCTTTATGGTTTTCATGGCAGTGGGCTAAGTGCCTGAGAACAGGACCTACGGCGTGGCAGCAGAAATTTTGATTAATGTCAGACCAACACAAACGCGGGTTGCGTACGTCGAGGCGCGAGAGGTGGCGGACCTCAAGATTGAGCGCCGGACGTCGCCGACCTTGGTCGGGTCCATTTACCGCGGAAAGGTCATGCGGGTACTGCCAGGAATGCAGGCGGCCTTTGTCGACATCGGGTTAGACCGCGCCGCCTTTCTTTATGTTGGAGACGTGCGCACCGACGATCCCGAGGGAAAGAATTTCTTCGAAGAAGGACTTAACCCGAAGGATGAAGATCTCGAGCTCAAGGATCCGGAAGAGGAGGAGGCGCCGCGCGCGAACATTCAAGATCTCCTCAAAGAGGGGCAATCAATTCTCGTTCAGGTCGCGAAGGACCCCCTGGGAACGAAAGGGGCCCGGATTACAACCCACATCTCGCTTCCCGGCCGACATCTGGTTTACATGCCGACCGTTAAGCATGTTGGAATTAGTCGTCGCATCGAGGATGAAAAGGAGCGGGAGCGTTTGCGACTGGCCATGGAAAAGCTGAACCCCAAAGGGGGGGTCATCATCAGGACGGCCGGCGAGGGAGCCTCGGAAGAAAGCTTGGCCCAGGACTTAGCCTACTTGGATCGCCTTTGGACGGAAGTTGAAAAGGGTTATGGCAAAAGCAAGGGTCAAGGGCTGATCCACTCCGAAATGGACGTTGAGTTGCGGGCCCTCAGAGACATGCTCAACGAGAACGTTGAAAAGGTGGTCGTTGATCATCAAGAGGTCTACGAGAAAGTGGTTAAGTTCATCGGCTACTTCATGCCCCAGTTCAAAGACAAAGTGGAACTTTACCGCGGCAAATCTCCTCTCTTTGATTCGTATGAGATTGACCTCGAAATTTCTCGCTCCATTGGACGGAAGATTTGGCTCAAGTCCGGGGGCTACATCGTTATCGACGAAGCCGAAGCCCTGGTGGTCGTGGACGTCAACACCGGCCGCTTTGTGGGCAAAAAGGACCTTGAAGACACCATCTTAAAAACCAACATGGAAGCGGCCAAGGAGATCGCGCATCAATTGCGCATTCGGAACTGTGGGGGGATTATCATCATCGACTTCATCGATATGGAGAAGGGCGCCCACCGCGAAAAGCTGATGGTGTTTCTGCAGGAACAGCTCAAAAAGGACCGGGCCCGAACCACGGTACTCCCCATGTCCGAGTTGGGTTTGGTTGAAATGACCCGCAAGCGAATCCGACCATCGCTGGTCTCGACGCTCTGCCAGCCGTGCCCGTATTGCGACGGCAACGGCTACATTAAACAGAAGGTGACCGTAGCCAACGAGGTCTTTAGCGCCCTTGAGCGCGAGGCGCGTCGGCCGGGCAGCAAGGCAACTACGGTTGTGCATTGCCACACCGACATCGCCGATTGGATCTACAGCGAAGAGCAAGAAACCCTTGAATTTATTGAAAAAAGACTGGGCCATGGGGTCGCCTTTAAGGTCGAGCCGAATTATCATATAGAACAATATGAAATTGTTACGATCTAGGGCCCGGACTGGCGATTCCTGGACGCCTTAAAGCGGGCGGTCTGGGGTCCGCACAATTGCCCGCTAATTGAGCGAATTTATTGACAGATCTTTTGCGCCGTGGCAGATACTTCAAGCTTACGACTTGGTTTTGGAGGTAGCAGTTGATGTACGCCATTATTCGTTCCGGCGGGAAACAGTATAAAGTTGAAGCGGGTGACACTCTAAGAGTTGAAAAACTGGAGAAGGAACTCGGTTCTGAATTTGATTTGGATGAAGTTCTTTTTGTAGGCGGAGACAAATCTTTTGTTGGTGAGCCCACGGTTCGTGGTGCAAAAGTCACCGTAGTAGTGACCCGCCAAGCAAAGTCCCCCAAGGTGATTGTGTTTAAAAAGAAGCGTCGCCAGGGCTATCGCCGCATGCAGGGTCATCGCCAGCTCTTTACAGAGCTGTTTGTGAAGTCGATCACTTCGCCAGAGGGCGAAGTCATCAAGGCCGATGGCAGTGCTCAAGTTTTTGATCCGGCTAAGAAGGCTGAAAAGATTGAAAAGAGCCTCGCGATTCGCGCCGCCAAAAAAGAATCTGGTCCCAAGCGTAAGGAGCTGAAGGCGTCTAAGCGTGCCGCAACTCCAGTTGAGACCGGCATGGAAGCGACGGCCAAGAAGACCACCAAAAAGGCCGCCGGCAAAAAGTTAAAGAAAAAAGCTGCGAAGAAACGTTCTGCAGCTAAGAAGAAGACGGCGACAAAAAAGACGGCAGGAAAAGCAGCCAAGGCAACCAAAAAGAAGGCGTAAAAGCCGGGTTGTCAGCGGAGCGATTGTTTAATTGTTTAGATAATATATAGAGGTTTTCAATGGCATCGAAGAAGGCTGGGGGCAGTACCAAAAACGGACGCGAGAGTGCTGGTCGGCGATTAGGCGTAAAGCGCTTTGGCGGTGAGGAAGTAAAATCCGGAACCATTTTGGTTCGCCAACGTGGGACCACTTTTCACCTTGGTAATAACGTGAAAATGGGGCGCGACTTCACCATTTATTCTTTGATTGAGGGTTTGGTGAAGTTTGAGCGAGTCAGCAAAGCGCGGACGAGAGTCAGCGTTTATCCTAAAACGGCCTAATTGGCCGCAGGCTGCAAGCCGGCCTGAACTCATCAGGCAGATAACATGAAATTTATCGATGAAGTCACACTCACAGTCGCCTCAGGAAAAGGTGGGGCGGGCTGCGTGAGCTTTCGACGCGAATCCGGAATTCCCCGGGGTGGTCCTGACGGGGGTCACGGCGGAGACGGTGGCGACGTCATTTTTCGCGTGAGCCGTCACCTCAATTCTTTGATCGACCTTCACCACCGCCGGCGACTGGCGGCCGAAGACGGGCACCCAGGGCAACGGGAAAAAATGGATGGCCCGGCGGGCGAGGACCTGATCATTGAAGTTCCGGCCGGGACCGTTATTACGGGCGAGGACGGAACCGTCCTGGCCGACCTGGGCGAAACCGAGGAAGTCATCTTACTCGAGGGAGGCATGGGCGGTAAGGGGAACACCTTTTACAAGTCTTCCGTCAACCAGGCGCCGATGATTGCGCAAAAGGGTATGCCGGGCCAAGAAAAGGTCATTCATCTCGAGTTAAAACTTATTGCTGACGTTGGAATTATCGGATTCCCCAACGCGGGGAAGTCCACCTTGATATCAGTGATTTCGGCGGCCAAGCCGAAGATCGCCGATTACCCCTTTACGACATTGGTCCCCAATCTTGGAGTTGTTCGCTATGGCGAGGGCATGTCGTTTGTGGCCGCGGACATCCCGGGCCTTATCGTCGGCGCACACCAAGGCGTGGGGCTGGGGATGCAATTTCTACGTCACATTGAGCGAACCCGAGTTTTTGTTCATGTGATTGATGCGAGTGACGCGAGCCAAAGAGATCCAATTCAAGACTACCGAGATATCAACGAGGAATTGCACCAATACGATCTTCAACAACAAGACAAAGAGGGTTATTGGCCCCTCACGCAACGGCCGCAAATTGTGGCTCTTAACAAAGTCGACACGATTTCACCGGAGCGAGAGAAGGAACTCCTTGGGGCCTTTGCGAGTGAAGGGGTAACGGCCCTGCCGATTTCCGCCGCCACTCAGCGCAACATCAAAGAGCTCGTCTTTGCGGCCGGAAAGCATGTGTTTAAGGAGCAAGAGCGTGAGTAAAAAAATTGGTGTTTTTGGCGGAACCTTTAGCCCTTTTCATAATGGGCACCTCAACAGTTTGTTAACAGTGGCAAAGGTTATGGGGCTAGATCAGATTCGCATCATTCCTGCGCGGCAAAGCCCGAACCGGCCACAGATTGAGGGCCCCGGCCCAGAGGAGCGACTGTTGATGGCCCGAATTGGTGTGGCCGGACACGAGCCGCTGCTGGTCGTTGATGATCGCGAAATTAAACGCGAGGGAATCAGCTATACCATTGATACCATACAGGACCTCAGGGGTGAGCTGCGGGACGCACAGCTGTTTTTAATTATTGGCGCCGACCAGTTTGAAAAATTCGATCATTGGCGCTCCTATAGCGAAATCTTAGAGGCGGCAGAGTTGGTGGTTACCACCCGACCAGGACACGAATGGCCTCGGGAAGTTCAGACGTATCCGCCCGGAGTTGCGAGCCTGGTCGATTCCTTTGACGGGCGAGTGGCGAAGTTGATTACCGGAACGGACATTCATTTTGTAGAGTTAAAGGACGTTGAGGTTTCTGGCTCTGAGTTACGTCGGCGGTTGCGCGCCGGGGAGTCCATTGGTGAGTTGGTTCCCGCGGCCGTCGCGGAAGAGATTCGCATAAAAGGTTGGTACTCGGACCTCCACAAGAAGGTCGAAAACTATTTGGAGCTATCGCTCGACATGGGGCGAATTCTCAATGAGAAGAATGCCATCAATGTCGTGGGGTTGGATTTAGGAGAGAAGCACTATCCCGCCCAGTTTGTGGTGGTTGGCTCGGGCGCGAATACTCGTCAGACCAGCGCCTTGGCGGAACACCTGATGACTCAAATCCACAAAATCTACGGCTTTTGGCCGCAAAATGTTGAGGGTCAATACGAGGGGCGTTGGGTTGTGGTCGATTATGGCGCCCTGATTGTTCACATCTTTTATGATTTTGCTCGCCATGAGTATAAAGTCGAAGACTTGTGGTCGGCGGCGCCGAGGTTGTCCATCCCAGATCCGCACGCAGCGTTTAGAACGTCTGGCACGTACCCTCGTCCTCGCCTGAGTTAAGCAATGAAGAGCTGCCTGGTCGTGATTCAAACCAGCAAAGATTCTTGGTATCAAGAAGCGATCGAAGTTTACGGCGAAAAAGTAAATCGACTGGTTCCGTTTGAGTTTGTATCGCTCAAATCAGACGACTCCTCTCGCAAAGACCAAGTGACGAAGGTCGCGGCAGAGGAAGCCAAGATCTTGAAGTTTCTTAAGCCGGACGACGTCTTGATCGCGTTCGATGAGAAGGGGCGCGCGATCCCTGGTTCGCGGGAGTTTTCCAAGTTTGTGATCAAAAAGCTGGAACAAACTCGTGGGCGATTGGTTTTTCTTATCGGTGGAGCTTTCGGACTGGGACCGCAGGTCAAGGCCAGAGCCGCCGAACTCGTGACGCTGGGGCCGCTGACACTCAATCATCAAGTGGCTGCGGTGGTGGCGACGGAGCAAATTTATCGGGCCCTCAGTATTTGGAAGGGACTTCCTTACCATAACGATTGATCCGTTGGTCGGAGCCGCCATTTCCAGAGTCCAGCGGGAGGGCCAAGCCCCATCGCTCAGTGATTGCAAGACCATCGGCCCATGTCAGCTTCCCCGTGGAATTTCAGATGTTGCCCGCTTTGTGGCTGGGTTTGGGTGGGACCCTTGGGGCTTTGTAGTTTCTGTTGGCCGCGATTATGTCAGCAGCGCCTAGAGCATCGATACAGTACAAGAGTTTTTGCGGGGCTGGTGAGCACTGCGCTCTGGGATTGGGACGGTAATAACGACTGCCTCCTGCGGCGATTCTTGTTAAGTCTAAAGGGCGGGAGGGGCTCTCGTCCATTGTGGCAGGAGTTGGCTGCGGCTCTCGTGAGTCGGGTTCAGCCGCTACCACGGGCGCAAGAGCCGTGGGTTATTGTGCCAAGTCCACCGCGACACCAGAGGCAAATCGACCACGCGGGGCGACTGGCGCGAGAGCTCGTGACCTTGTTGCGCCAAGAGGAGGCTCTGCCCTTACGGCGCTTACCGACACCAAAGAGACAAAAACAACTGGCGCGCGGCGCCCGAATGGGCAACGCAGAACAGGCCATTCAAATGGATCGTCTACCAGGGAAAACCTTCACGAACGTCATTTTCGTAGACGACGTGATTACGACGGGGGCAACGGCGCGAGCGGCCTGGCTCAGCCTGGGGCGGCCGGAGCGCTTTGTGGTGTGGTCTCTCACCAGGCGCTTGTTAACGAACGCCTGAATTAACGGGCCGTCGGCAGGTCCCCGCCTTGCCGCAGGTAAAGGTGTTTGTTAGAACCATCCAGCAGAGCGTTCTAAGGAGCTGAGTATGTTCATTCGCCTCATTCGGTCTAGCCCCAAACTCTTGGTGGGAGGAGCCTTGTTAGGCCTTTCTTTGGCCGCTTGCGCCGGAGCCCCCCAAAAAAGCGATTCCGCAGTCGAAGAAGTCGACTTAATGGCGGGCGAAGAGTCGGCAACCCCAGTCCAAGGGGACAAGCCCAGCGAAACCAGTGAGGCTCCTAGCGAAAAGGTGCCAGGGGCGCGTAAGACTAAAAAGGCAACTCCGGCAAAGGCCAAAAATAAGAAGGTAGCGGAGGCCCTTTCGCCCGAGATTTCTCAAATCAAAGACGTCGTTAAGAAGTACCAAGAAACTGCCGCCGTTGGCATGAAGGTTGAAAAGAAAGTGCATTTGGCGTTGATGGACGAGGAGAAAACCGGCCGTGGAGAGCTCTGGTATTCCAAGGGCCGACTTAAGATGTCGATCGAAAAGCCGGAAGACTCTCTGTTGGTGCTTAACGACGATGTTATTTGGGTGGTGGTTAAGTTGCCGGAGGATTTTGGCGGCACAGTTCAGGTGACCAAAATGAAATCCGCCCAATTAAAGAAATCCAACGCCCTGTTGGCCGTTTTGTTTGGCGACGAAGCCGTTTGGGATCGGTTTGAGGTCCTCAAGGTCGACCAAGGCAAAGAGCGCCTTGGCGTTGAGCTGAAGCCAGCCAAAGGGGCTCAATTGGCGGATGTGGTGAAAGTAAGAGTTGAGATTGATAACAAAGACCAGAAGATTTCGGCCATTGCCTACTGGGATGAGCTCGAGAATGAAACGAGTTATCGATTTTCGGAAGTGCGCTTCGGAGTGAAGTTGTCGAAGGGGCACTTTAAATACAAACCCCCGGCGGGAGCCGAGGTCACTGAGATTTAACTGGAGAGATTGTGACCGGACCCAAAGCAGACCCCAAGACGAATCGTGTTCATATTGTCAGTCTTGGTTGTCCCAAAAATCTTGTCGACTCGGAGATCATGCTCGGTAGTCTCCTCAAAGACGGCTATGTTTTATCCGAAGACCCGACGGATGCGGAAACGATTATCGTCAACACGTGCGGTTTTATTGGGGATGCGAAAAAAGAATCCATCGAGAAGATTCTGGAGATGGCAGACCTCAAACAAGAAGGGCGACTGAACCGCCTGGTGGTCGCCGGTTGTTTGACTCAGCGATATAAGGACGAGCTGGTAGAGGGTCTTCCTGAGGCGGACCTTTTTGTTGGCTCAGGAGAATTCCAAAACATTGCCAAAATTCTCAAAGACTCTCGCGCCGGACGAGCGGAGAAGCGATTTTTTAATTTGCCGACGTACTTGCAGGAGTCGGCCTCACCGAGAATCAATTCGCAGCCACGTCACCGCGCGTATCTTAAGATTTCTGAGGGATGTAAAAAGCGCTGCGCCTTTTGTGCAATCCCCATGATTCGTGGCAACCTGCAGAGCCGCACGCAAGCGGCGATTGTGAGCGAGGCCAAGCTGTTAGTCGCCGGTGGAGTAAAAGAACTCATTGTCATTTCCCACGATTTTACCGACTTCGGCTGGGACTTGAGGCAAAGGTCGGACGAGGCGCAGGAAAGCCCGATAAACCTTCTGCGCGCCCTTTCCGACGAATCGGGGGCTGAGTGGATTCGCGTTTTATATATGTATCCGGATGGCGCGACCCCGGAGCTGATTCAGCTCATGAAAGAGCGCGATAACTTAGTGAAATACTTCGACATGCCCTTACAGCACATTAACAATGACGTGCTTAAGCGGATGAACCGCAGAATGACTCGCCAACAAATTGAGGAAGCGCTGGACCGAATCCGCCAAGAAATTCCCGAAGCCACTATTCGCACCCAGTTTATTGTGGGCTTTCCTGGCGAAACTGAAGCGGAATTTGAGGAGCTATTGGAGTTTGTTAAGTCTCAGGAATTTGACCGCGTGGGGTGTTTTGCCTTTTCCAACGAGGAAAACACCAAGGCCGATCAGCTGCCCAATCAGGTGGATGAGGCCACCAAGCAGAAGCGGGCAGAGCGCCTGATGAAGGCCCAGCGAGAAATAAGTCGTCGGAAACACAAAGCATTTGTCGGCAAGGTGGTGCCCGTTTTGGTTGAAGGTGTGAGCCAAGAAACCGACTTACTCCTCGAAGGACGCCACTCTCAGCAAGCTCCGGAGATCGATGGAGTGACCTATATCAGTAGCGGAGAGGCGAAAGTGGGCGACATCGTTCCCGTGAAAATCACCGATAGTCACGACTATGATCTGGTTGGGGAAATTTGGCGAGAATAACGCAACGCCCTAAAGCCATGAGACTTAAGGGTTAATTATTGACAACACAGGTCATTTTCGATTCGATAGAGCCAAGGCTTCGGGAGGGGATATGTTTTCCGGAAGATTGGTCATGTTATTTGTCTACTCGGTCGTTATTTTTTTCGTCGTTAACGCCCTCGTAAATTGACATCATGTGTGTCGGTCACGCTGTCTAAACATCCGACAGTTTGCGCTTTTTACCTGTAAAAGTTGTCCTTGCCGCTATTCTCATTGAGCCCTCGGCGGTCCTTCTCTAAAACCAATTATTCTTCAGTCGAGAAAACTCATAGTTGAGTCGGAAAGTTGTGGCGCACAGACATCGCATAATTATATTTTGTTTATTGCTGGCGGCGGGTCTCGCGTCACTCGCCCGCGCTCTTGATTTGCCTCCGCCCTATGAAGGGGCGCAGGTTCTTCCCGTGGGAAAAAGCACCTTCACCTTCGCCGTTCGACATTCCACCATCGATCAAACTCTCGGCAGCGCCGCCTCGACCCCGCGCCTATTGCGGGAACTCACCTGGCGCGAAGTGATTGCCGAGGCCCCTGAGGCGCAGCGCCCAAGTCTGCATAGTCTACAGGAGTTGCGTGGTCGCCAGGACGACGAAGTGCTGATGAGGGAGTATGTGCGCACGACCGGCAGTCAGACAGCGCTACGACCGCTGTGGATGTTTGGACTGGGTGAATGTATTACGGTTGGGGCGCGGATCCCGGTGGTGGCCGAAGACCGAGAAACCAGTCGACAAATGACTTGGCTCGACTCTTTGGCCCAGGCCACGCCGACCCTGAGCCCGGCGAATTCCTTGGCCGAGGGGCCTTCTGCGGGCGCGGGAGAGATGACTCGTCTCGAGGGATTTGCCTCGGGAAGGCAATATCGCATTGGCGATGTGGAGATTTTTGGACAATACTTGGCGCGCAAGAGTGACAGGTGGGCACTGGCGCTTCGCCCGAAGCTCGTGCTTCCGACTTCCCCGCCGCCGGACCCCTATCGCATTGATGCGCTCCTGTTAAATGAAGGGCAAACGGATCTCGGGCTGGATGTCATGTGGGAACTGCAGCTGACGCCAAGTTGGACGCTGTTGGCAACAGAAGGCTATCTGGCGCAATTGCCGGATCGAATCGCGCTGCGGATTCCTGACCAACGTCACGCGATTCTGCAAGGCGGTCTCGATCGCGATGTACGGCGGGATGCGGGCGACCTATGGCTGAGCGAAGTCTTGCTTCGCTATGCCTTTAGGCCATCGCTGGCATTCACGACGGCTTACCAACAAGCAACAAGGGGCCAAGATGAGTTCTCCGGTCAACGCTTCTCCGCTTCTCGATATGACTGGCTCGCCCGAGGGAGCGCCGCGCGAGTTGAACTTGGCAGATTTGGTGTGAGCTATTCGCCGTCAATGAAGGTCATGGTCTTGACCAGAGAGGTGAGGCTGTTGTCGGCCCACCTCGAGGTTTCACGCCGACTGAACGAGGACAGCGATTTATCCGATCCTATCGCCGAGCTGGGTGCGACTTTCGCTTATTGAGCAAAGATATAAATGTCTTTGTAGTTGCGACCTTTTTCTTCGGAGTCCATGCCATAACCAATGACAAAACGGTCATCGATCGTGCGCCCCACATAATCGGGCTTGATGGGCAGCTCTCGTCGAGCCGGCTTGTCGAGCAGGGCGACGATTTTGAGTGAGGCCGGACGCGAAGCTACGAGCCGTTGTTTCAGAAAACTGAGAGTGCGGCCGGCGTCGATAATTTCCTCGACGATTAAGACGTGCTTGCCGGAAATGTCGATGGAGATGTCCTTGATGATTTTAACACTCTGACCTTTGGGTGAGGTGAGATGGACAAAATCAACCGTCTGAGGAAGGCGAATTTTTCGCATTAAGTCCGCGATAAACAATACCGAACCCTTGAGCGGGCAAATCAACACCAACTCTTTGCGGTCGTAGTCTTGTTCAATTTCGCGCGCAAGGCGAGTCACGAGCTCGTCAATTTCTTGGGATGAAATGTAAGAGATCATATTGTCACGCAGCTGACTCATTAAACACCTCAAAGGGTAAATATGTCGTTAGCCTTAGTCACTTCGACGGATTGGGCCTGCGACAAAAGCCGCCGGGCCTCGGGATGTTCCGGCTCACGTTGTACAACGGCCTCCCACTGAGCAACGGCCTCCGGCACTTGTCCCGAATCGTAGTAAAGCTGACCGAGGCGCAGCCGAGCTCCAGTGTAGGTGGGAAAATCCCGAACGAGCGAATAGAGTTCCTTAATGGCTCGAGAGAAGTCTTCAAGTTTAACAAAGCACTCAGCCACTTTCATCGTCAACTCGGGCTTGCGGGAAGAGAGCGAGAGGGCCTTATAGTACTGCTCGAGAGCTTCCTTGGTGCGGCCGTAGCGACCATAAAGCTCCCCGAGTTCATCATGCTTAATCGCCAGCTTCTCGTTAACGTAGGGGTCAGACTCGGCTTTGTGGCGATCCAGCAGAGCTTGCGCTTCTTCAAACACTTTTCGACCTTCATCGTAGCGACCAAGGTCGTTCAAAATAATGCTGAGACCAATTGAAGCGTCAGTGTAAGTGGGCTGGATTTCGAGGGCCCGGCGAAAAGCGCGAATGGCCTTGTTGAATTTCCCCTGGTCGTAATAAATGGTGCCTAACATTTGAAAGATCTCAGCCGTCTTGGTTCCGCGCAAGATGAGCTGGTTCAGCAAAGGCTCGGCCGCCGCATATTTGTTGAGCTTAAAGCTCTCCTTGGCGGCGAGGAGAAGGTCATCTGATTGATCACTGTAATTCATTGCCGATTTCGTCCTTCAGTTTTTTGGCCTCAGTAGAATCCGGGTGCTGAGAGACCAAGCGCTTGTAAAGGCCTTTGGCCTTAGGCAGATCCTTGAGCTTGTAAGAGCTAAAAGCCGCGCCGTAGAGCGCGCGAGGGTCATAGCCGAGATTAGGAAACCGCGCGAGGAGATCCTCAAAGCGGCCAAGGGCACTGTCAAATTGATCTCGGGAAAAGTAAAAGTCCGCAATATAGAGCTCTTTGTCGGCAAGCTTCTTCAGGCAGTCATTCTTATGTTGTTGGGCTTTTTCAACGAACTCACTGCGAGGAAAGGACTGAACGACCTCGTTAAAATAAAGAATCGCTTTTTCTGCCAGAGAAAGATCGCGGTCAATGGTCTCTGGTAGTTGATGAAAGTAACTGAGGGCCAAACGAAAAGTAACATAATCCGACCGCGGGTGGCGTGGGTGAAAATCCTTAAAAAGTTGGTAGGCGCTTTGTGCTTCAATGTAACTTTCGCGCTTAAAATGGATGTCGGCGATGCGCAGCTCAGCTTCTAGGGCCAACTTGCTGTAGGGATGCTTGTTTTTGACATCGAGGTACTGGGCAATGGCCTCTTCGTAGCGTTCGTCTTTCTCAAAACGCTGAGCAAATTCAAACGACCCTTCCGCGGTGTCGGCATCGACTTTTTCCGAAGAAGAACAACCAAAAAAAGCGGGTAAAAAACCGCACAAAAACAGGAAGGTCCAAGCGACGGAGGCATGACGGCTATTCATAGGGGGCAGTCTAATGTTCCTGTCCTGGAGAAGTCAACCACGTAGGGGTGGATTGACCCGCTACCGAGAGAAAAAGGGCCCATGATTTCATTAGCTTAAGTGCGAAAGCCCGTGAGGTGCCCGTAGACGCTGGTCACGGTGACTTTGATCGCACTGGCAACGGGAATCGAGATGAGCATACCGAGCACGCCCATCACCTGTGCCCCAATAATAATCGCAATGACGACAGTGATAGGGTGGAGGTCCACAATCTTGGCGACGACCAGTGGGATCAACAGCAGCGCATCGACCAGCTGGGCAATCAAATAAATCATCATGACCAGAAAAATACCCACGGCGCCTTCACCATTGATCAAGGCAATAATCAGTGCGGGGACGGCTCCGATAAACGGGCCGATGTAAGGGATCAGATTGGTGAGGGCGGCAAAAATCGCCAGCAGAGTAGCGTAGCGAGCGCCGATTGCCGCTAGCCCAATCCAAACAATTAATCCGACCAGGGCGGCCTCGAGCAGCCGGGCTCGGACAAACTGCCCAATCTGAGTGTTGATTTGGTAATAGAGCGTGAGCACGAGCTCAAAAATGTTGTTGGGAACCATCATCAGCAAAATCTTTGAGAAGGTTCGGCCATCTTTGAGCAAAAAGAACGAAAAAAATGGCGCTAGCAGCAGGATCGAAAAAATCTTCGTCACGATTCGTGGCAGATCATCAAACAGTGATGAAGTCCAAGCCAGCAGGGTGGTTTCCACCTTGTCACTGATGTCGATGGTAAATAAGGTGCCGGAGAGGGCGGCGAGGCGCTCTTCGGTTTCTTCGATCAACCGGATCGTGCCATCAATGTACTTGGGGAGCTCAGAGCGAAGACTCGCCACTTGATCAGAAATAAATGGAAAGGTGGCCGACACCACCACGGTAAACAATCCGGTGACCGCAACAAACACGAGTGAAATCGCCAACGCCCGATTAAAGCCCTTGCGCTCCATGAAGGTAACCAGAGGATTCAACAGGTAGCTGAAGACAAAAGCCAGGAGACAAGAAATCAGCATATTCTCAACCGTCAGAATGACGACAAAGAAGGCGACTAAAACGCCCAAGAACGAAATGAGGCGGATTAGCTGCTCGCGCTTCAGGCGGCGCTCGAACGCCGTATTGACCATCACTTCTCGTCCTGTTGGTTGAGGGACTGGATTTCTTTGCGGAGGCGAGTGACTTTTTCGGCCGTCTCCTTGAGGCGACGCCCGAGGACTTCGCTGAGGCGATTCAAAATCTTGACTCCGGTAGAGGGATTGCGCTCGACGATTTCGACGAGGTCTGGCTTAAAGAAACCGATTAAAACGGTCTCTTCGCCGGCAATGGCCGTGGCGGTGCGACGACCTTTGTCTTCAACCAGAGAGAGCTCGCCAAAAAAATCTCCCGGCCCGAGACGGGTAATGTGAACGGACGAGGCCTCTTTTTCCGGCGACTGGGGGTCCTCAACGTAAATGTCAACCGTCCCTCGCGCGAGGATGTACATCCCAACGCCAATTTCACCTTGGCGAAAAATTGTTTCGCCCGGGTGAAAGGTTCGCACGTGAACCAAGTCACGCAAAAAATGGAGTTCCTTTTTTGAAAGACTATCGAACAAGAAGTTGCGACTGAGAATCTGTGAAACATCGTTGGCCTCTTCAGCGCGGCGAAAGATGTTATCCCACAAAGTATTCACCATGGTTTGCGCCCCGAAGAATGAAACAGCAGGTTGAGTTGGACCCATCCGGTCAATCCGCCGGGCGAGGTCACTTGCACCCAGTCATTCACAACCTGTTTGATTATAACTTCATGTCCTTCGGGAAGCTCAAATAAACTCGCATCATCTGGACTTGGTCCCGACCGGACTTCGAGATTTTTGGCGATCACGGTCGCGCGAGGAGTAAAAGAATCATAGGCCTTAGCAACACTCAGTCCGACAAAAAGCATGAAGGCCAGTCCACAAAACATTCCCACGTAGGGGAGGGGTGGAGAGGGGAGCTCGGCCCGCACAGCTTCGCGGCGTTTGGCGGAATAGCGAATCAACAGGATTCCACCTAACAACAAAAACAGCGCATTAAACGCCAAGGCCCGGTTAAGGGAGATGCGGGTCAGGAAATCAGCCCGAAAGGACTCCCACCCACTGATGGTCATCGATTGCAGGGGACCCATTTGCTTGGTTGCAAACTCAAGAGCGCGACGGGCGAGAGAAAAGTCAGGATCGACATATAATGCCCTGCGCCAGGCGCCGACCGCACGTCCCCGTGATTCTAGCTGAAAGTCGGCAAGACCAAGGTTGTAAAGAATGAACTTATTGTCGGGAGCCTTGTCGAGGGCCTGCAGAAAAAAACCTTGGGCCTTGGCCAGTTCACCTTTTTGGTAGCTCTGTACGCCGGCCTGATAAATCGCTGAGGCGGAATCTTGCGTGGCAGCGAGATCCGCGGCGGCGGTCCAGCACAGGGCAAGAGAGAGAATAAAAATGCCATACCGGCACTGAAGTTTATCCATGCACACCAGTCTAAAAACATCCGAGATTTTTGTCCATACTGGTCCTCTCGAATTTGACCCGAAGCTGTATCCTAGCTCTTGCTGACGGAACCCGCCAGGGAGTAGACTCTGACCACTTCATCCAAAATGAGGATTCTATGGAAAAGCTAATTGGCAAACAAATCGAAAACTCGCCGCGCATTAAAGAATTAGTGAAGAACTTGGTGGCTGAAATCAAAGCCAGCAATCAGCGGGTCGAGACTGTCAAACCAGCGGACGAGGGGCTCGTAAAAACGCACCAAAAGTTGGTGGAAGACTTCGGCAAGTTTCGCGGGCGCGAACTTTTTTATCCCTATATCGGAACGGGTGCCGGCCGAGGGGCTTACGTGGAGTTGACTGATGGGAGTGTCAAACTGGATTTGATCAATGGCATTGGCATTCATCTCATGGGGCACGGTCACCCAGAAGTGATGGAGGCGGCGGTTTGGGGTGCGCTTTCTGATGTGATCATTCAAGGAAATCTTCAGCCGAATCTGGAGTATGGTCAGATGGCCAAGCGCCTCGTGGATTTGGCCTCTCGCAAGAGTCGGCTGCGCCACGCGTGGGTGACAACTTGCGGATCGATGGCGAACGAAAATGGCCTCAAGGCCTGTCGGCAGAAGTTGACTCCAGCGCGCAAAATTCTTGCTTTTGACGGCGCCTTTGCCGGACGCACCACCATGATGGCCGAAATCACCGACAATCCGGGCTTCAAAATTGGCTTGCCGGAATATCACGAAGTTTTGCGTTTGCCGTTTTACGATAAGAAAGATCCGGCGAGCAAAGACAAGACCTTAACGGCGCTTCGCAAACACATCGCCGAAAACCCGAAGAACATTTGCTGTTTTATGTTTGAGCCGATGCAAGGGGAGGGGGGCTACAACGTGGCGCCTCGAGATTTTTTCATTCCGCTATTTGAAGAGTGCCGCAAGGCCGGAATCTTGATCTTTGCTGACGAAGTGCAAACCTTTTGCCGCACGGGACAGTTCTTTGCCTTTGAGACGCTTGATTTTGGCGACTATATCGATGTTTGTACCGTCGCTAAGACCTTGCAAAATGGTGCGACGCTGTTTACGGAGCAAACCAATCCCCAGCCAGGATTGATTGCAGGTACCTTTACGGGAGCGTCGGCTGAACTGCGTGCGGGCATGGCGATTCTCGATATTTTAGAGAACCAAGGATACCTCGGCGCCAACGGCAAGATTGCAAAAATTCACAACGAATTTGTGGCGATGTTGAATCAACTCAATTCCACGAGCTGCAAGGGAATGTTGCAAGACGCGGGCGGCCTGGGTCTGATGATTGCGGTCACACCTTTGGATGGCAGCAAAGAAAAGCAGGGAGCGTTGCTCAAAACGCTCTACAAAAATGGCTTGATGTCGTTTGGTTGCGGTCGCGGCCCTTATCGCTTGCGCTTCCTTGTGCCGATGGTCATGACCTCGCAAGACATTGCCTTGGCCGGCAAGATCATCGAGAAATCGGTTTTGGAGCACGCTTGAATTTTGTCGATAGCTGCCGAAAGTTAATTGCCCTGGACACCACTCCGTCCAACGGGAATCGCGCGGCAGTCGATTTCCTGGCGACGCTTGCTCGCGAGATGGGTTTTCAGGTGGAAGTTGAGGGCGAGTCGCTCAATGGCCTCGAGCAAGCCAATATCATTGTCAGAATGAGCGAGGGACCGCGGGCAGGGGAGCTCATGCTCCAAACGCATCTCGATACCGTGGATCCTGGGACTTATTCGCATTGGACGAAGACCGAAGCGAACCCATTTAATGCCAGCATTTATGATCGAACACTTTATGGCTTGGGTTCGGCCGATACCAAACTTGATTTTTTGTGCAAGCTCTACGCGGCCAAGGAGATGTTAGGTCGGCCGATGAAGCGGCCGCTCGTTGTGGTGGGGACCTATGGGGCTGAATTTGGCATGGCCGGAGCTATCAAGCTGGTTCGCCGCAAAAAAATCCTCGCAACCCACGCTCTGATTGGCGAACCAACCAATCTTCAGCCGATGTCCTCTGGCAAAGGGATGGCGGTGGTCCAAGTGCGATTTCCCTTCTCCGACGAGGAAAAGGTTTATCGTTCAGCCCATGATGCCGAAGAGAGCAGTTCCTCACAGAGTAAAATGTTTTCGGGCAAGGCGGCGCACTCCACGGTTCCGCACCTCGGAGAAAGTGCTCTGGTAAAGATGTTTCGCTTTCTCGAGCAATTGCCCAGCGGCATTGCGGTGATGGAAGCCGACGGCGGCATTAATTTTAATTCAGTTCCCGCGAGCGCCTTTCTTGAGTTTGATTTGGTCGGCGGCCTGAAGCTTTCGGTGGCGGAAAAAATCACCCGCATCTGGAAAGAAGTGAGCGCCTTGGAAAAGGAATTCGTCAAATACAAGGACGATCAGTTCATTTATCCCTACCCCTCGCTCAACATTGGGCAGGTGCGCACGCTTGAGGATGCAGTTGTCGCCACGGGAAGTTGTCGGATTCCGCCGACGGTGGGGCAAGAGGTGTATGAAAGCTGGATGAAGCGATTGGATGAGGCTTGCCGCGAGGTGGGAGCGGAATTCGCAGTTCTCGACTATAAGCCCCCGTTTAGTTCCAACGAGCGGTCTCCGTTTGTGGTCGGCTGTCAGGACTTGGCGGAGAATCTTCGCGGAGGGGTCAACAAGACCAAGCTAGCGGCGGCCACCGAGGCCAGTGTGTTTCAAAGATTGGGAATTGAGTGCGTGGTCTTTGGGGCCGGCGAAAGTGTTGGCAATTCTCATGCGCCCAACGAGAGTGTGAGTCTTGACGATCTGGAGCTGGCGAAGACGTTTTATCTTCGAGCGATGGAGAGGTTTTGTTTATGAATTTTGTTGTGCGAACGGCCGAATTGAAAGACCTCCAAGCCCTTTACGATTTGGCTCGGCAGTTTACGCTTCTCAATCTGCCCGCCGACAAAAAGGCGCTCACCCGGAAAATCGAAAACAGTCAGGCGTCTTTTTTGGGCGAGAAATCCAAAGAACAGGCCGAATATTTGTTTGTCGTCGAGGACGCCGAGGATGGATTTATCGCGGCCAGCTCGCAAATTGTGGCAAAAAACGGTGTGCCGAGTTCACCCAATTACAGTTTTGAAGTGCTCAAGAAAGAGCGGTTTAGCCAAGAGCTGGGAATTGGTTTTATTCACCAGATCTTGCGGTTAAAAATCAATACGAATGGTGCAACCGAATTGGGCGGACTGGTGGTCGATCGTTCCTATCGTCGTCGTCCCGAAAAGGTAGGAAAGATCGCGAGTCTCACGCGATTTGCGTATATCGCGCTTTGTCGGGACAAGTTTGAAGAGGATTTGCACTCCGAGATGGCCCCGCCACTGACCGACGAAGGACGAAGCGAGTTTTGGGAGTCCTTGGGTCGTCGATTTACCGGAATGCCTTATAAGGAAGCCGATTTGCTGAGCCAGCAAAACAATAATTTTATTAAGAGTTTGTTTCCGGAAGAAGACATTTACTTGTGTTTGCTCGATTCGAAGGCGCGCTTGGTGTTGGGACGCGTCGGAGAAGAGACACAGGGCGCGCTACACATGCTTGAGGGTCTGGGATTTAAGTATAAGAATGAAGTGGATCCCTTTGACGGCGGTCCACACCTCGGAGTTAAGACCGGGGAGGTTGCGACCATCAAGAATGGTCGGATTTGGAAGTTTGACGACAGCACCACCGTGCCATTTGACCGGCAGGGTGTGGTCGGCACTGGGCGGGACAACAAATTTAGAGGCGGTGTCTGGCCCTTTGCGGTTAAGGATGACAAAGCCTACTTTCCAGAGGCGGCGGCGCGCGCTTTAAAAATCAAGCGAGGCGCTGAGGTATTTATTTCTCCTTTGTGAGAACGGAGGAACTTATGGCGGGCGAAATCTTGTTCCTGGGCGATTATATCAACGGACGATTTGTTAAGTCCGAGCATCCAGATGGTGAGTGGAAAATTTCAAGTCCAGCGGATTTAAAGGACTTGGTGTTGTCGCCGAGCTATTGCAACGACCACGTTGACCGCGCCTGCGAGGCGGCTCGCAAAGCCTACAAGGAGTGGAGTCATATGCCCTATGAGGGGCGGCTCAAATACTTGCTCAAGCTGCGCGACACCTTTGTTGCCAACGAAGAAAAAATGGCGGAAGTAATTGCGCGCGAGACGGGCAAACCGCGGTGGGAAGCCATGACCGAAGCCAAGGCCTTGGCCGCCAAGATTACGGTGACCGTTGATCACTCAATGAAACTCGTGCGCGAAGACCGCGTGGACGAGGCTTTGCCGGGAGTCACGGGATTTATTCGATATAAACCTCGCGGAGTCATGGCGGTGATTGGTCCGTTTAATTTTCCGGCGCACCTGCCGAACGGCCACCTCATCCCGGCCCTCCTCACCGGGAACACCGTGGTTTTTAAGCCGTCGGATAAGACCCCAGCGGTGGGTCAGCTGATGGCGGAGCTCATTCACCAGGCTGGTTTTCCGAGTGGCGTTTTTAATCTTGTGCAAGGGCTCGGCGATACGGGCAAGCGTCTCGCGGGGCATGAGTGGGTCGATGGGATTTTATTTACGGGCTCCTATGAAGTGGGCCTCAAGATCAAACAAGATACACTTCACCACCACTGGAAACTTTTGGCGCTCGAGATGGGCGGCAAGAACAGCTCCTTGATTTGGAAGGACGCCCATTTAGAAAAAGCCATCTACGAAACTATCGTAGGTGCCTACATGTCGGCGGGCCAACGTTGTAGCTGCACGAGCAAAGTGTTGTTACACAAGGATATCTACGATCGGTTCTTGGATAACTTTTATGAAACTGCGAAAAAGCTTACGATTGGGCACTGGCGCAATAATCCGTTCATGGGGCCGCTGATTAGCGCCGACGCCGTGGAGAAATATGTTCGCTTTCAAGAAATTGCCAAACGCGAAGGGGCCGAGAGCATGATGCGCGGTAAGGCCCTTGATTTGGACCCCGAAGGTCATTACGTAACCCCGAGCATTAACTTGGTGACATCGTTTGACGAAAAGTCGGTGTATCAAAAATCGGAAATCTTTGGCCCGAACGTCGCCGTTTACAAGGTCGAGGAGTTTGATCAGGCGATGGAAATTACCAACTCCGGCGGCTATGGTTTGGTCATGGCGTTGTTTACCGAAGACCGAAGTCTGTATGACAAGGCCTTGATTGATGCCAAGGTGGGTTTGCTCAATTGGAATCGGACGACCAATGGCGCAAGTTCAAAACTGCCATTTGGCGGTATCGGCAAGTCAGGGAATGATCGTCCGTCGGCGCATTTCGCGGTTAACTATTGCACGGTGCCGGTGGCGACACTGGAAGATCGGGGCAGTTTTGATCGTGCGAAGATGATGCCGGGAATTAACTATCAGTTCAAAGGATGAACTTGAAAAAGGTTGTTGCGCTCTTGGTTTTGCTGGCTTTCGGCGGAATGGTCTTTGTGGCCTGGCAGGGGTTTTCTTTTGTGCGGGTTGGGATGCAAAGCGCCTCCGAAGCCGTGGTCTTTGAAGTCCCGCGAGGGACCTCATTTCGGGCCGTCGCCACCAATCTTGAGACCTCCGGCTTGATACGAGATCGGTGGACCTTTTTGATTGCGGGAAAGCTCACGGGTTTTGCTCAGCGCTTGCGCGTGGGCGAGTATCAGCTAGACAAGAAGATGCCGCCGATGGAGATCATGCAGGTCATTTCTTCTGGCAAGAGCATTGCCCACCCGTTTACGGTGCAGGAAGGGCTTAACAGCTTCGAAATTGCCGAGACCCTGCAGCAACAGGGGTTTGCCAAAAAGGACGATTTTTTGCGGCTGGTCCGGGACCGAAAGCTGTCCCAACGCCTACTGGGAGAGGAACTTGGATCGCTCGAGGGGTACCTGTTCCCGGAAACCTACAACCTAACCAAGTACACAACTCCAGACGAGATCGTGGAAATGATGGTGCGCAAGTTTCTCGAGGTCTACACCGAGGTGAGAACCCAATCGAAACTGCAGATGCCTCGTCATAAAGTGGTAATTCTAGCGAGTATTATTGAGAAGGAAACCGGTGCGGAAGTGGAGCGGCCCTTGATTTCCTCGGTCTTTCATAATCGCCTAGGCCGCAACATGCGACTGCAGAGCGACCCGACGATTATGTATGGCATCTTGGACGCCACGGGTGAGTTTAAGAAGAACATCACTCGCGAGGACATCGAAAATCATTCTGCCTACAACACCTATCGAGTCAACGGCCTGCCGAAGGGGCCGATTGGCAATCCCGGCCGAGAGGCCTTGCTGGCCACCCTGAAGCCGGCCGACAGTGCTTATTTGTATTTTGTCAGCCGCAACGACGGGACCCACGTTTTTTCAGAGACGCTTCAGCAGCACAACAAGGCGGTTAAAGAGTTTCAACTCAACCGCCATGCGCGTGAGGGAAAGTCGTGGCGCGATTTAGACGAAAGCCAGCGCGCCAACAAACGCAAATAATTATCGAGGCCCAATCGTGGCGGGGCTTATTGGCTTGAGTTGGTAGCGAATCAGCAAGTACTGGCGAACGGACCCAGTCGTAAACACTGAGCGCAATTCAAACTTCGAAGCGTCGGCCGCCAAGCGAACAAAGGAGAAGTCCGTGGCCTTGGTTTGGTAGAGCTTATGGGGCGAGGCGGGCTTTTCTTCATTCATGGGTTCCGCAAACTCTCTAAGCAGAGCGTTGGCCTTAAAGTTAAGTTGATACTTGCGAACAGAGAAGAGGGATTTGCCACCACTCTCAGTCGTCATTTTATCAATACCGTAGACGGCCGTTAGCAATTCCATTTCGGGCTTGAGGCCGCGAAGACAAACATTCCCCGACACGGGTCCTTGCGGCCCGACGTCTTCTTTGACGTGGATTTTTATGTCATTGGCGGAGTCGTGATAATAAACTTCTGCGCCTTGATATTCGTAAACACCCAACGGCAGTTGGTCATCCTTGGGATCCATCGAGATTTTTTGGTTTCCTTCGGGGTTCGTGGTGAGCGACACCGGGTCGTAGCTCGACGGGCATTGCTTGCCGCGCGGACGTCCGCGCCCAGAGCTTCCACAGGCGGTTACAAACACCAAGCTAACAATCAGAAGCAACCATGACCCACGAATCATAAAAAACCCTCCAAGACCGCCAATAATACTATGCGTCACTTAGGAGTCAAGGTCTTTAGGGTAAAGAATTGGACAATATAAACCAAGGCTTAGCGGATGGGCTGGCCAGGAACATTCTCTAGCTTCTGGGACCCTTGGTTGAGCCTAAAAACGTTGAGATGGGCTATCAGATCGTCGTCAAAACTGGGGGCGATAATTTCGGGCACACCGTCGCCACTCACATCATGCAAAAAGAGATTCGAGGTTCTCCCGGAAAAACTGAAAAAAGCATCGCGCCGATCGGGCAAGCGAATGCGATCAATGAGGGGGCGCGCCTCTCCTTCATTTTGACCATACACCTCGACGAACAAACCTTCGTGCGTGCGAACCTTCAAGACACGAGAAATCGGAAACTCCGGCAAATAGGGTCCGGTGGCCGACGACAAAATCGTGCGAAAGGGAGGATGAAAAATGCCGCGCAAATAATCGCGTATCACCGGATGAAAAACGCAGAGAAGTCCGATTAAGAAAACCCCCAAAAAGAGCCCGCGCCAAAACACCATTAAGGCAATTTGCATTCGGCGACT
This sequence comes from Bdellovibrionales bacterium, assembly GCA_020850475.1. Classification (GTDB taxonomy): domain Bacteria; phylum Bdellovibrionota; class Bdellovibrionia; order Bdellovibrionales; family UBA1609; genus JADZEO01. Next base: position 90,965 of record JADZEO010000082.1, read on the forward strand.
GCGGAGTTTGGGCGGGGATTCAGGGGCCATAAGTCATCCTATCAAATCGTCCTAACCGAGCCAACGGGACTCACGTCTTTGCCGTCTTGAGGGCAACAAAGGAAAACTGTCGTCCCGCCCGCTCTCCATCCCGACGAAAGGAGTGGTAGTCGGGATTGGCAAAGGTGTTGTAATCAGCATTGAGAATTTTCTTAATTCCCAAAGAGCGGAGCTGCCGCCGGGCCACTAACGCCAAATTGAGATACACCTTTTCTGGATTGGCGTGGGCGAAAAAAACCTCATTGGCATTTAACGACATAGAAGCAAGTGAGCGAGTAAACGCCTGCTCGACCTCGCGCCCGACTTCGAAGCTTCGATGCCCGATGTGGGGTCCAACAAATGCCGTCGCCGACTGGCAGTCTTTATGAATTTTAAAAACGCCGGGCAAGATTCCCGCAGCCAGTCCGCGCCAACCAGCATGTACGGCGGCGACAAAAGCACCGTCAGTAATCATAATGGGAAGACAGTCGGCGGTCTTAATTAATAGGGCTTGGCCGGGCTCTTGGGTAAAGTGGGCATCGGCCGCGACCTCGTCGAGGGACGCACGGGTCCAGTTAGTGGAGTGCGTCTGCTTGATCGAGCAAAAGACGAGGTGGGGAAAGTGTTGTCGAACAAGCGGCAGCGTCCCGTTTCGGTTGCCGAAAAAAACCAGATGGGTGTCTGACTCATACAAGTGACCAATCGCCACGCCGTCGTGACAAAGAACTCTAAACATCGATCAACCCCATGCTTTCGAGTAGGTTCGGCATCGGGGCGGGCCATGGTGAAACAAAACTCAACATTTTGCCGGTGCGGGGGTGAACAAAGGCGAGTTCCCGGGCATGCAGAGCAATGCGATCGAGGCTCGCAATGGCCCCGCGCAGAGCAACGTTCTTTAGATTTTTGGCGCGCGCGACGCCGCCATAAAGTGCGTCACCAACAATGGGGTGACCCATTTCCGATAAGTGCACTCGTATTTGGTGAGTCCGCCCCGTCTCCAGGCGGCACTCGACAAGGCTAAAGCCGCTGCGCGAAGTCCGAATATTTCGCCAATGAGTAATGGCGAGCTTTCCTTGGGGAGCAGTTCCAGACGGGGAGGAAGCAAAGCGCTTGCGATCTGTTGGATGACGACGCAAGTGAGAGCGCGCGGTACCGCCGGTGGTCTTTGGTGAACCCCAAATGGCCGCCTCATAGACGCGATGAACAGTTTTCTCGCGGAATTGTTTTGCCAAAAAGGCGTGGGCGACATCATTTTTTGCGACGACGAGAATGCCGCTCGTGTCTTTATCGAGGCGGTGGACAATGCCGGGGCGATTTTCTTGAAAGCCCATCGAGAGATTGTCGACGTGGTGAAGGAGTGCATTCACGAGCGTGTCCTGATTGTGACCGTAACTCGGGTGAACGACCAGTCCGGCGGGCTTGTCGACGACCACCAATTCATCGTCTTGGTAGAGAAACTGTAAGGGCAAATCCAGCGGCTGCAGGTCCGTGACGACAACAGGCGCGGGCAAGGCGACGATCAGGCTTTCTCCGGCGACAAGTTTGGCAGAGGCCTTGAGCGTCTTGCCGTTACTGGTGACCAATCCGCCATCACAAAGCAAGGCCGCCTTCGTTCTTGATTGAATTTGCGGGTGAGTCGCTAAGATCTTATCGAGGCGTTGACCCGCGGAAGACTCATCAATCACGATTTTTAGAGTTCTCTCCGAGGAGGTCACGCTACCCTTTGGCTTTACGCAAGAGCGACATGTAAGAGTCAGCAACGAGTTTTTCGTTGAGGGCATAGACCTTGGCAAGCTGGACGACAAATCCGCGCACAAAGACCGGCGCGGGAAGGGCATCATAGTCATTTGACTCAAGGGCCGTAATGTAGGGTCGGCTGATCTTGGTCCCCTCGCTCAATTGGTCGAGATTAACTTTTTTGTACTGGCGAACCTTTAACAAGAAGGGACCGTCGAACAAAGTCTGCTGTTGAATCTCCGCTTCCATGGCGGGATCAACCTCGTACACGCTCATGCGAGTCCGGGCAAAGCCCTCGGGCAAACTTTCCTTTTTCGCTGGGGCTGGCGGCTTCACGGGGCTGGCTGAGGGAACCACCTTGCGGTGAGCTTTATCCGGGTGATCATGGCCGTCGGGAAGTTTAAAGTCCGGCAAGCCCGGTTGGGCGGACGCCGCAAGAGATTCGGGGTGAAAACCTTGATGGCGTTGTATAAGGAGCATGTCATATTCGCGACGACGAGATTGATCACAGAGAGTTGAAAACGCCTCTTCAATCAAATTCATGAGTTCGCGAGCTTCCTCGCGGGTGAACATCGAGTACAAGGCAGGACTGTCGGGCGAGTAAGTGGCCTTGGCCCGATGGTAGGCGGCATAAATATCCTGTTGAGTCGCGTTCGGCGCCACTTCGAGAATCTCGTAAAAGGTTTGTTCGTATAAACGCTGACTCATTGTTGGTTAAACTAAGATATTGCCTTTTTTTCTTTTCGGGGACCGGCAAGAGTGCGCGCAATTCCCATCAATTGAGCATAAACCCGACTATGCGGATATTCCAGCAACAGATGGCGCTTTTTGCGCAACGACTGCCATACTGCATTATCGTAGTCGAGGTGACCGAGGAACTGAGCATTGATACCAAAATACTTGCGACACACGCTCTCGATCGAAGGACCAAGGGCGATTTCACTGGTCGTCCGGACTTGGTTGAGAACGATCTGAATGTTCATGGTACTCATCAGGTGCGCGAGCAGCTCGCCATTTTTGGAGTCCTTCTTCGAGACAAAATACAAGAGATCGGCCGGAGAACGAATGCCGTGCTGACTTTTGTTGGCCATCAAATCGCCAATTAAGTTCGTGAGATTGAGTTGGAACTCGTAGCGCTTGATCTTGCGAAAAAAGGCCGACTTGATAAAGCGGTACGCGTTCTCGATGCTTGATGGATCAGGGGTTACTGTCAAAATCTGATGAGAGGCCATCAAGAAAAAGTCCAGCGTCGTGCTGTGAGTGCCTGCACTCAAATCCAAAATGATGAAGTCCGCTTTGAGATGAAACAACGATGACATGATTTGGCTTTTGTGGAGGTCATTGATGTTGGCCATGTCGAGAGGATCGTTGGAGCCGCCAATGAGACGCAAATTCCGATAGCGCGTCGGTCTTGCAAGCTCAGCAAGACTTGAAACTCGCCCCGACAGAAAATCACTGATCGAATTTTCACCAGGTTCTTCGCCAAGACAGGTGTGAAGATTTGCCGCGCCAAGATCAAGATCTACGAGCAGAGTGTTGTAACCAAGATTGGCGAGAAAAATTCCCAGGCCGGAGCTAAAAAATGATTTACCAACGCCACCCTTGCCACCACCGACGGCAATAATGCGGGCCTCAGGACTCATGGTCCCGCGCATGTAATAAATCTTTTCACCCTTTTGCGGTGCGGACATTTTGGTTCTCAGATTTTTTGAATCGGCTTCAACAAGCCGCTTCTTAGCTTCTCTTCGGCTTCAGAGGCGCGAATATAAAGGGGTTTTACGAGTTTCCAGTCTTGAAGGCTGGCTCGACTTAGGTCTCGCGCGAGCAGGGGAGAAAAGATTTCGACTCGCGGCTCATCAGGTTGCTGCGAGTCTCGGATAAGGAACGCTTTAATCGCTTTCGGCAATAGATCTTGATAGGCCTCAAAACCGTCACCCAGACAAAGGACGGGTTGATCGATAAATTGCGTGAGCTGGTCTAAAGTCCACAGTGCTGGACAATGGTCCTCGACGAGTTCGTTGTTTGAGGCCCATCGGTATCGGGCTCCGTAGAGCATGTTCTTATAGGCATTGGTCAGGGTGACGATTGGCAGGGGCTGAGGCGTGGAACTAAGAGCCAATACGCGCAGAGAATCGAAAGCCAGCACGGGGCGATGAGCGGCGTAGGCAAAGGCACGAATCATATTAAGGGCCACGCGAATCCCAGTAAAACTGCCGGGCCCCACTCCAACGGCGAGAAAGTCGAGATCCTCGAGTTTCCAACTTGCTTGTTCAAGTACTGCGCGTGCCGAAGCAGTGACCACTTCACTGTGAGACGCAAGTCGACGCCACTCGCGGGCGGCGACCACTCGAGGTTTGGGTCCGGAGGCATCGACGAGGGCTAAGCCACCGAGCGCCGAGCTGGTTTCCAAAAAAAGCGATTTAGTCATGACTCCCTTTGTGCTCGCTAATTGAACCCTTACCAGGGTGAGCTAACGATACTGGTAATATCATTAAAAAGGGAAAGTACCATGAGAGAAATGAGCAGGATTAAACCCACCTGTTGCGCGATCTCCATTTTTCGCATTGAGAGGGGCGCGCCTCGGAGGGCCTCAATTGAAAAAAATACCAAGTGGCCCCCGTCAAGAATGGGAACGGGCAAAAGATTAATCAGGAACAGGTTGATCGAAATAATTGCCATCATTCGGAAGAAGGCCGAAATGCCAATTTCAAAAGACTGACTTGCAACTCGCCCAATGGTGATTACACCGCCAATATTTTTGTGGGAAACCTGCGCGGTCACGATGCGCACAAAGCTCACGGCGATAGCTTTGGTCCACTCAATGGTTTTGTCGACGCCAAACTTGAGCGCGCCCCAGGGGTTGGTCACGCGAAAGAGCACGGGAGGCCCGGCCGTTTCAAGAATTGCCGGAATAATTCCCACCGTGAAGCGCTGTTCTTCTTGCTGTCGTCGATTCATGACACCAGTCATTTCGGGAGAGATGTCGAGCTCGATCACCGTCCCCTCGCGATTAACGGCGAAGTGGATTTTTCCGGACTCAGCTTTATAGTTCTTAACGGTCTCAAGCACTTCATTCCATTGCGAAACGGCTTGGCCGTTGAGGCTTAAAATCTTGTCGCCATCTTTGAGTCCGGCTTTAAAGGCCGGAGAATCTTCTTTTACCTTGAGCAAATAGAGATCCGGACGTTCAATGCCCAAAGCGCTCAGCAAAGATTGATCTTTAACCTGGGTCATGAGGTGGGACTGAATTCCGGAGATGACAACGGAGCGTTCGTCGGACTTCTTCTCTTGCGTGTACGAGCGAACTTTTAAATCTAAAGAATCTTGCGTTGCGACCATCGCCAAAGACTGTTCGAGCTCCCGAAAGCTGTTAACGGCTTGGCCATTAACCGAAGTGACGATATCAAGATTTTTAAGTCCAGCTTTGGCGGCCAGGGAAGTGCTATCAATCACGCCAACAATTGCAGCTCGCCCCGAAGTCGTTAACCCCGGAATTTGCGCGACCATTTGGTCTAGCGTGAGAATATTTTCATTGGGCACAAGTTGCGGAGTGGCTTTTACCGTGACAATGGGCGAGCCCCCGTCAGGGCGAGAAACACTAAAAACCATTTCGCGCTGAGGAGAAGCCTCAATTGCGGCTTGGATCTCTTGCCAATAGGAAACTTCGGTTCCGTCAATGGCGAGAATCTTATCGCCGGAACGAAAACCAGCTTGGTAGGCCGCCGAAGACGGCTCAATATCTCCGAGTAAGGGCCCCGGAACCTGCTCTCCAACAAAGCCAACCGCAACAAACAAGGGAATCGCAAAGAGAAAATTCATGAGCGGACCAGCGAGGACGATGGCAATTCGCTGGGCCACGGGCTTATACAAAAAGGCGCGGTTGCGCTCTTCAGGTGGAACCGTAGCCGATGGGTCGTCTCCGTACATTTTGACGTAGCCACCGAGGGGAATTGCGGAAATGCAATAGGTGGTGTCGCCGCGCTTGTGCTTTAGAATTTTTTTGCCGAAGCCGAGACTGAAGACTTCAACGCGAACTCCGCACCACTTGGCGACCAAAAAGTGGCCGAGTTCATGAACAAAAATCAGCAGGCCAAGGAGAATAAGGAAAGGACCAATTGCCGACAAACCCGATTGCAGCCAACTCAATATAATATCCATCCGCTTATTTTAATGTTTGTTGGGTTGGCGCCAAAGAGAATTTAACTAAAAGAGAGAATCCGTGACCTCAGTCCATGGTTGACGCGCGCGTCAAACGGTCCACGTCGAAAAAAGATAGACAATTGGTGCGGCGAAGTAAACTCCGTCGAGGCGATCAAGCACGCCTCCGTGCCCGGGCATGATACGGCCAGAGTCTTTGACTCCGGCGGTGCGCTTAAGCAGAGACTCAAAGAGGTCCCCCGACTGGGCAAGTAGACCAGCTACGGCGGAGCCGGGGATTAACACGACAAGAGATTTTGCCCCAAAAAACCAAAAGCCCAAGGCGCCGGCCGCAACGACCGACCCGGCGAGGCCGCCAATGGCGCCAGCCACCGTTTTGTGAGGAGAGACCTCGGGCATGAGCTTGGTTTTTCCAAACTTCAGGCCGGCAAAATAGGCAGCGGTATCGCCCGCAAAAACTACCGCCAGCAACAAAACAAACCATTTCATTCCGTTGGGCGCGAGCAAGGTTCGAATCGCAAAGGAGGGCAACACGGCCGCGTAAACAAAGCCCGTCAATGAAGAGAAGGCCAGGTTTCGCAAAAGTAGAAGGGGCTGTTGTCCCCTCAAGGTCCAAAGCAAGGCGGAGCAAAAAATCACCGAGAGGCCTCCGAGAGCAGCAAAGGCCTCTTCGAGAGACATAAACGCAAAGGTGAGAATAATCAGACCGCAAGAGACCACAAAAAGGGCGCGCAGGGCGCCGGGTAAACTAAAGCCGGGGAGAAAACCCAGGTCGGTGTACTCGACAGCCCCGAAAATCAGAAGCAAGGCGGCCAATCCGGCAAGGCCGAGTTGGCCCGCAAAGTAGCCGGTCGCAATCAGCACAATGATGGCCGCGGCCGCAGAGAAAAAGCGAACCTGGAGCCCGGAAAATTGATCACTCATTAAAGCTCACTTGTCGGTTCAGAAGAGGACGCCGGAAGTTGGGCGCTCGTGCGGCCAAAGCGTCGCTCTCGCCCATCATACTCTTGAATTGCAGCATCCAAGTCGGTCAAAGTAAAGGCAGGCCACATTTTTTCCACGATGAGTAGTTCACTATAAGCGGCCGACCACAAAAAGAAGTTGGACAGGCGAGACTCGCCGCTTGTGCGAATAATCAAGTCGGGGTCAGGCAAAAAGGCCGACTCCATGTGCCCGGCCACCATTTCGGTGGTGATTTCGTCGGGGTCTAGGCGTCCCGACTTTACTAATTGGGCGATATCACGAACGGCTCCGGTGATCTCTTGGCGGCCCCCATAGCTGAGGGCGAAGGTGAGCGTCATTCCGGTGCAGTGATCTGTTTCGCGCACGGTCTTTAGAACGGTATTTCGAACCTCAAGGGGCAAGCGCTCGAGATTGCCGATGCAGCGAAACTTAATATTGTTGCGAATGAGGTTACTGCGCTCACGGTTGAGCCGCAAAAATAACAGCCGCATCAGCAGCGAAACCTCTTCCGAGGGGCGGAGCCAGTTTTCAGTGCTAAACGCAAACAAAGTGAGGAATTTGATTCCCCGAGCGGCGCATCCTTCAATGATGTTTTTCGCCACGCGAGCGCCACGAACATGACCAAACAAACGGTTGTGGCCGAGGGCCTCTGCCCAGCGGCCGTTGCCGTCCATAATGATTCCAATATGCGTTGGCGTACTCACTTCTAGCTCCGCGAATCAAAGAGACATCAGCTCTTTTTCTTTGTCCTCTGCTAATTTATCGACCTTTTTAATGTAATCGTCCGTGAGCTTTTGAACTTGATCCTCAGCCTTCTTTTGCTGATCTTCGCTAATCGTCTTGTCCTTGCCAGCTTTCTTGGTGGCCTCGTTAGCGTCCCGACGGGCAATGCGTACAGCAACGCGCGCATCTTCAACAATCTTCTTAATATTTTTCACCAAATCCTTGCGGCGCTCTTCGGTCAGATCGGGCAAGCGTAAACGAATGACCTTGCCGTCGTTCTGGGGGCTCATTCCCAAATCACTCTTAACGATAGCAGCCTCAATTTCTTTAAGCGTTGAAGCCTCCCAGGGCTGAATCAAAAAGGACTTGGCATCGGGACAAGAAACCGCCGCCACCTGATTGAGCGGAGTCGGGTTGCCGTAGTAATTCACTTTAATAATATCGAGCATTGAAACTTGGGCGCGGCCGGTGCGAACCTTCTTGAGTTCACCACCCAATGCCAACAGGGCCTTTTCCATGCGATCTTTAGTTGTTTTCATCATATTGTCGACCATAAATCCCCCATTTTCCTAATCACACAACGACAGTGCCGATACGATCGCCAGCGATCGCCTTGGCCACATTGCCGGGTGTTTTAAGGTTAAAGCAGATAATTGGAAGTTTGTTGTCCATACACAAGCTGATTGCGGTGGAATCCATTACTTTGAGGCCGCGATTGAGCACGTCAATGTAGGTGAGCTGCTCAAACATTTTGGCATCCTTGTGAAGCGCGGGATCTTTGTCGTAGATCCCGTCCACCTTGGTGGCTTTAAGAATCACGTCCGCATTGATCTCCATTGCCCGCAAAGCCGCCGCCGTGTCCGTCGTGAAATAGGGATTGCCAGTGCCCGCAACAAAAATAACAACGCGACCCTTTTCGAGGTGGCGGATGGCACGTCGCCGGATATAGGGTTCCGCAATCTCAGCCATGCCGATCGCGGTTTGCACGCGAGTCGAGAGGTTGTGTTTTTCAAACGCGTCTTGCAGGGCCAAGCCGTTAATCACAGTCGCGAGCATTCCCATGTAATCGGAGCTGGCGCGATCCATGCCTTGAGCGGAAGCGGCGACGCCGCGAAAAATATTGCCACCGCCAATGACGATGCCAATTTGGGCGCCGAGCGCATAGGCCTCGGCGACGTCATCGGCGATCTGGGAGACGATGCCAGTATCAACGGTACTGGCACCACTTGCCAAAGCCTCGCCACTTAACTTCAGAAGAACCCGACGGTACTTGCTCTTTGCCAACAGCCTTATCCTTTGATTTGTGCTGCGACTTCTTCAGCAAAGTTTTCTTGTTTCTTCTCTAGACCCTCACCCAACTCATAGCGCGCAAAACGACGGATGACGATATTTTCTCCGATTCGAGCGATGGTTTCCTGGAGATACTTCTCAACCGTAATGTCGGGGTTTTTTACGTACTTTTGTCCCAGCAAGCAGGTTTCCGCTGCCCACTTCGACATCTGGCCATCAATGATCTTATCGAGAAATTGGGCTTTCTTTCCTTCCTCCAGCGCCTTGGCCTTGAGGATCTCCCGCTCTTTATTGCGAACTTCTTCGGGGATCTCGTCTTCTTTAACGAAACTGGGCGACATGGCCGCGATGTGCATCGCGACGTCGGAGACGAACTTTTGAAATTCCTCGTTGCGCGCCACAAAGTCAGTTTCGCTGTTCACTTCAACGAGCACCCCAATGCGACCACCGGCGTGAATATAGGAAGAGACCAAGCCCTCGGTAGCGGCCCGGCCCGCTTTTTTGGCAGCTTTGCTGAGGCCTTTTACCCGCAACCACTCGACGGCCTTTTCGAAATCACCATCGGATTCTTCCAATGCCTTTTTACAATCCATCATTCCTGCGCTGGTTTTGTCGCGCAGATCCTTCACTAATGAAGCACTGATAGCCATAATTATTTCCTTATTGTTTTAGTTCAAAAAAGTTCAATTCAAGCAAGTTAGGGCGTGGCCGTTCATGGCGAAGCCATGGTTTTGGCATGGCTTCGCTAGGCGGTTGCTCAACTCACTCGGGGGTTTCTGTTTCGGGTTCTTCGCTCGGAGTTTCAAGTTCGGCTTGAATCTCAACTTCGTCGGCCAAACCAGCAGCAACCAGTTTGCGGCCACGACCCACTTTAACCACGGCGGGTCCACCGGCCTCTGCAGCGACGCGAGCCTGCGGAGCTTCGGGAGCCTCTTTCACCGCGACCTCAGTTTTATCAACCTGGGAACGAACCTTTTCTTCCCATGCTTTGGCACCTTCGAGGAAGCTGTCAGCAACCAAGTTGGCGAAAAGCTTGATCGAGCGAATGGCGTCATCGTTGCCAGGAATAGGATATTCAACCTCTTCCGGGTCAACATTCGTGTCAGCAATTCCGACAACGGGGATTCCAAGTCGGCGGGCTTCTTTGACCGCAATGTGTTCTTTGTTGAGATCGACAACAAACATCGCTGCCGGAGAATCTTTCATCTCCCGGATGCCTTCCAAATATTCGACGAGGCGAGTGTATTCTTTTTCGATGCGGGCGCGCTCTTTTTTAGAGAAAAAGTCGAGCTCACCTTTTTCGCGCATACGATCAATCTTTTTCAGGCGATCGATGCTGGACTTAATGGTTTGGAAATTCGTCAACATCCCACCCAGCCAGCGCTTGGTGACGTAGTATTGACCGCAACGCTCAGCTGCTTCCCGAATCGGTTCAGCCGCTTGCTTTTTGGTGCCGACAAAAATCAGGCGACCACCGTTGGCCGCAACAGACTTAACGAAGTCGGCGGCCCGCCGAGCGAGTCCGACTGATTTTTGTAGATCGATAATGTGAATTCCGCCCCGGTCCGTGTAAACATAGGGCTTCATTTTGGGATTCCAACGTTGGGTTTGGTGTCCGAAATGGACGCCTGCATCCAACATTTCTTTCATGGTCACGTTGGCCATAGTTACCTCTCTGGTTGTGCCGCCTTCCTCATTCGCCCCGCAGGGACCAAAGAACCGAGGAAGTGTGAATTAATAAAAAGCGAAATACTGTTAGCATGTTCTTTTGGGCAGAGCAACAAATTGAGAGTGAATCAGGCCGGAGCCAGATCTCTGATGAAGCGGGCCCGGACACAACACAAACAACTGAAATTATTAGAGTAATTGAGGCTCTAGAGGGGCCTTGCCGAGTTCGCCGCGGGCCTGGTTGCACCAGTTGATCGCTGCCTGAGCTTGGCTCACGGCCGCGACCAGGGGAACTTGGGGATCCATCGTGGGATGGGCGATGAATAGAGTTGGGAGCTCAGGGAGCAAGCCTGGGTCTTTGAGTCCGAGCTCGAAGTTTCCATGAGAATTAAAATCGACCACAATTTTTTCCGCCCGGAGGTCACTGAAGGCCTCGGGATAAGCTCGGCGAAGCTGTCGCCTCATCTCACGCAAGGTATTGGCAATTTGCTCGGGATCGTCCGCCAGTTCCGTCGGCAGCAGTCCCAACCAGAGCGAGCGCTGACCGGGGAGACCTTCTTGGGGCGCAAAAAAGCGCCCGATGGTCGGCTCCATGTCGTCCTTTGTTCCGTAGAGAAAGTGAAGAGCCTCACTTTCTTGCTGGATTGAACTATGAGCGAGGTGCAGGTGCACGGAGGTCCATAAAGGTGTTTTGGCCAAGCGCTGGCGGGTGCGTCCGGGGATGAGGTCCAAGGGCAAATCTTGGAGAAGTGAGCGCGGACTGAGAGTGTAAATAACCTGTCGACCGTAAATGGTCCGTGCGCCATTGAGCGTGAGGGCCAAGCCGGGCTCGGCAAAGGCATATTCGGTGACGAGAGCGCGAGTGAGAGTCTCACCACGGAAACTCTCAATGAGGGTGCGCACCCATTGATCGGGGGTGCTTTGCAGGCGCGTCCAACAAGACTGATTGTAGCGAGAGATGACGTTTAAACTTGAAAACTGGCGGCTGCCAAAGCCCCAGAAGTTTTTGAGCGTGCCGTCGTCAAAGGTCAAGGGTGCCAGCTCGACGGTGTCGCCCACGACCGGACACTGAATCAGCTCTTCAAGCCATCGCAGGGTCACGGCAGATTCCACCGACGAGGGCACCAGCGCCAAGTTGGTCGGCAGGGCCAGACTGTTGACCGCGATGGGCCGAAGTGCGCCACCGAGGACCTCGCTCCCCTCAAGGATCGCCACCCGTTGACCGAGCAGCTCCAGGGCGCGTGCGGTCAGCAGGCCCGTAAGGTGCCCACCCACAATGATGGTGTCAAAGAGCTCTGCAGATTTATTTGAAGCCATAGGTCTAAGTTCACCAAGGAGTGGGCGAGATTCAAGGAAATTTAGGAAGGCGCTCTGCACAATATTTGAGGCATGGCCTGAGATATTTTTGAGCTCGAGGAGAGGAGCGAATGACTTGGGCAAGAGACGGAGAAAGCCGGTAGTACCAGTGAATGAAGGTTCGGCCCGGGGGTGATTTGCGTAAATATTGATCACGATACAGTCTCAGCAAGAGAACTTCGCGGGCCAGAGGATCATCCGCACAGAGGGCGGTCGCGATAAAACATTTTCCTTTGAGGCCACCGGAGGAGCGCAAGAACTCGCGCACGATTTCGGGATTTTTGGCGGCTCTAAGGAAATTGTCCGCGCGCTTGATGATGTCCGGGTAAATAGTGCTAAATTTTACAAACTGAGTGAGCTTGGCGGCGGTTTTTCTTTGGCGGTCTCCATAGCGCGGACTCATGTCATAAATGCGCAACAGATCCCAATAAACTGAGGTAATGACGGTCATTTCCTTTGAGCGCGTGGAGTTATTAAAAATCTCAGGGCCGAGCTGACCAGGCTGTTTGTTGTACACGATTTCGAGTACGCGCAAATATTTTTCGTAAGCGATGGCGGCCTCAGAGTAGGCCTTTTGGTTCATCAGCGACCGCGCTTGTTTAATCAGATTCACGCGGCTCTTCCAAAGGACCGCGCGATTTTTCTCGCGCGCCTGGGCTTCCATGCGCAGCTTTACTCCCTGAGAAACGCCGCGGGTGAGTCCCTCGAAGCAGGAGGCACAAACGTGGTCCGGAATTTCGCTAGGATCTAAGGTGGCCTGTAAAGCTAAGCGCATTCCCGGCTCAATTTTGAGCAAGCGATCGGTGAGAGCGCCACATTTTGGACAGGGCATGGAAGTCGTTACCTGAGTCATTGGTCCCGCCAGTTTCTTCGTCTTGATTGTAACGGATGGAGGGCTCGCTCGCCAAGGCCGGTGATGTCAGAGCAGGTTCATCGGGTCGATATCGACCAACACTTTGACCCCGGACGGGAGCCATTTTTCATCGCCCAGTGCCTGCCGACAGAGAGCAGCCAAGCGGGCGTGATCAGGACTTTTGATGAGCAACTGGTAGCGGAACTTGCCGCGCAATTTGGCGATCGGCGCCGGAGCTGGACCTAAGATCTGGAGCGGTTGGTAGGGTTGCTTCTGTTGTTGGAGGAGAGAACAGCGGCGACCCAGGGCTTCGGCCGCCTGTTGAGTGCGTGCTTCATGGTTACCGATGATGCGCAAGCAAGCCAGTCGCATGACGGGCGGGTAGTTTAGCGATCGCCGCATGTTGAGCTCTTCGGTTGCAAAGCCCACAAAATCATTTTGCAAAGAATAGACAATGCTAACGTGGGCGGGATTATAGGTCTGAACGATCACTCGGCCTGGGGCCTCGGAGTGGCGGCCGGCCCGACCACCCACCTGAGTTAAGAGTTGGAAGCTCCTCTCGGCGGCGCGAAAGTCAGGAAGATTAAATCCCACATCGGCCATCACCAGACCGACGAGAGTCAAGCCGGCGAAGTCGAGTCCTTTGGCAATCATTTGCGTACCCACCAGCAAATCGACTTCACGCTTTTCCATGCTGGTAATCATTTGCTCAAGATCCAGGCGCGATTGAATCTCGTCGCGATCGGCTCGCGCCACGCGTAGCGAGGGAAAAAGGCGAACCATGTCTTGTTCGACGAGCTCGGTGCCGAGGCCGAGTGGCCCGACGTCAAGAGAGCCGCACTCCCGACAGGTCTCATTAAGCCGTTCGTGGTAGTCACAATAGTGGCAGACCAAATGGTTTTTTCCATGGAGGGTCAGTGAAATGGAACAGTTGGGACACTCATAAGAGGTCCCGCACGAGGGACAAAAAACCGATTGGGCAATTCCGCGGCGATTGAGGAACAGGGCGGCCTGTTCGGACCGCGCAAAACAAGCTGAAAGTTGTTCGTAAAGAACCTGACTGAGCCAAAAGGGCAAGTTTGACGCCGTCCCGGCGAGGCGGCGTTGGTCGCGCTCGGAGCGCATGTCAACCACTTCGATCGTCGGGAGCTGGCGGTCCGCGACCCGTCGACTCATGGTGTGGAGATGATATTTGTTCAGACTGACGTTGTGCCAAGTTTCAAGGCTCGGCGTCGCACTGCCCAGAACAATCGGGCAATTGTGTGACTTGGCCAACATCACAGCAGCATCGCGGGCATGGTACTTGAGCATTTCATCTTGCTTAAAACTGGGTTCATGCTCTTCGTCGATGATAATCAAACCCAAATCCGCAAGCGGACAAAAGAGGGCCGATCGCGCCCCCACCAAAATTTTTCGTGAACCATCAATCATGCTCCACCACTGTTCCGTCTTTTCTCGATCGGTCAGATGAGAGTGAAGTACGGCCAGCTGTCCCGGAAAGCGATTGGAAAAGCGCCGGAGGAGTTGCGGGGTGAGCGAAATCTCCGGAACCAAAACCACCGCGCGTTTGCCGGCGGCAAGAGTGTCGGCGATGAGATTGAGGTAGACCTCGGTTTTTCCTGAACCCGTAACACCATGTAAAAGATGGGCCGAAAATCCAGGGTGCGCACGAATTGAGGCGAGCACCTGTTGTTGCTCTTCCGTCAGCGAGACCCGCACCTCGGCAGTTGCCTCGGGAATGGGCGAGCTTTTGCGGGAGCCGCGTCCGCGACTTTTTAGTGGCGGATAACAGAGGGCCAGCGTTTGTCCTAGCGGATAGAGATAATAGCGAGACAACCACTCAAGCCAACTGAGAGTGGGTTCGGGAATTTGCGGGAACTCAGAGACCAGGGAGTCGATCGATTTCACACTGAAGGCGCCGGTGGCTTCGGTGGGGCCGAGCACAACTCCTTCAACTTTGCGACGACCCAGGGGAACGCGCACCAGGTGTCCGCGCTTAAAGGCGGAGGCGTCGCCGTCCGGAGCGCTGTACGACAGTGGCGCGACCAAGGGCGCATCCACGGCGACCGACAGCAATGCGGAAGTTGGGGCTTCGTTCATCGAAAGCGCTTGTAAAATTCAGTTAAGATTTCGAGATCGGGAAGCTTAACGGCCACCGAGGGATCCTTGCCGAAATCAAGACTCGCTTCATTGAGTAACGAGGCGGCCTTGCTTGAATCGGCCACGGGAACTACGCCGATGACTTGAATTTGTATGGTGCGATTGCCCCAGGAGACGGTCATCCG